>NZ_JACUZZ010000024.1:0-112866 GCF_014851595.1 Rhizobium sp. RHZ01 | reverse complement strand
TCCTTCGGCACCAGACTGTCGAGCGTCACCATCTCAAGAGCCGTCTGGGTGGGGGCAGGTTTCTTCAACATGTCCCAATGAATCACAAACCCCCAGACGGTGCCAGGGGTTTGTCAGCAATCTGAGGGCGGGATTTCTCCCGCCCTTTCTTTTTTCAATTAGGCGCGTTCACGGCGCTGACCGTTGCCACCGCGCGACGGACCGCCGCGACGGTTTCCGCCGTTGCCTTCGCGACGTTCGCCGCCGTGGGCCTGCGCGCCACGATCTTCACCGTGTTTGCGGGCCGGGCGGCCGTGCGCATTGCGGGCGCCGCCGCCGGGATGATGACGGTTCTCGCCATTGGCATGGTTGCCATGCTGGGGGCGCTGCGGCTTGCGGGCCGGACGGAAGTCCGACGTTGCCGCCAGATCGTTGTCGGGGCCGGACGTCATCGGCGTAGCCTCGCCACGGCGCTGGCCGCGGAAGTCTTCGTTGCGCTGGGTTTGGCGCTCAGGACGCGGACGACGCTCGCGGCGCTCCTCATTGTTGGCGCGGACTTCGTCGCCAGCTTCAGGGCGCGGACGACGCTCCGGGCGGCCACCTGCACGATGGCCTTCGCCACGGCGCTCACCGCCACGGTTTTCACCACCACGACCCTGGCCGCGGTTGCCGCCATTGCCATTGCTGTTGCCACTGCCATTGCCGCGGCGCGGAGTGGCGTTCATGTTGGCAGGCGCTTCACCACTGGCTACAGCGATGTTGATGTTCATCAGGCGTTCGATGTCGCGCAGGAGACGGGTTTCGTCAGGTGCACAGAAGGCGATCGCGATGCCGTCACGACCAGCGCGGGCCGTACGGCCGATGCGGTGGACGTAGGCATCCGGAACTTCCGGCAGGTCGTAGTTGTAGACGTGGCTGACGGCCGGGATGTCGATGCCGCGGGCGGCAACGTCGGTCGCAATCAGCGTCTTGACGTCGCCGTCACGGAAGGCCTTGAGGGCGCGCTCGCGCTGGCCCTGGCTCTTGTTGCCATGGATGGAAGTGACCGAATAGCCAACGTGGTCGAGGTGCTTCATCAGCTTCTCGGCGCCGTGCTTGGTGCGCAGGAAGACGATCGCGCGTCCGTCAGGGTTCTCGGTGAGTGACTTCTTTAGGAGGTCCGTCTTGTCGTTCTTGCCGTTGACGAAGTGGACATACTGCTCGACCTTGTCGGCAGCCTTGCCCGGAGGTGTCACTTCGACGGTGACCGGGTCCGTCAGGTATTCGCCGGCGAGTTCGGCGATCGATTTCGGCATGGTTGCCGAAAACAGCATCGTCTGGCGCTTCTTCGGCACCATCTTGGCGATCTTGCGCAGGTCGTGGACGAAGCCGAGGTCGAGCATCTGGTCGGCCTCGTCGAGAACGAGGTAGCGTACGGCGGTGAGGCCGATGGCGCGGCGGGCGACGAGGTCGAGCAGGCGGCCGGGCGTGGCAACGAGGATGTCGGTGCCCTTTTCGAGCTGCAGCTGCTGCTTGTTGATCGAGACGCCGCCCACGACGACGTTGATGCGCAGGTGCGACTTGCGCAGGAAGTTCTTAAGGTTCTGGGCGATCTGGTTCACCAGTTCGCGGGTTGGGGCGAGGATCAGCGTACGGGTGGTACGGTTGTCCGGACGCCGCTCTTCAGGGATGATCTTTTCGATGATCGGCAGGCCGAAGGCGGCCGTCTTGCCGGTGCCTGTCTGAGCAAGGCCGATAAGGTCGCGGCCTTCGAGAAGAAGCGGGATCGCCTTTTCCTGAATGGGGGTCGGCTTTTCGATGCCGAGCTGGAAAAGTGTGGCGACGATCGGCTTGGAGATGCCAAGCGATTCAAAATTGGTCAAGTCATAACCTTTTTAGGGCGCGCCAAAAAAATCGGCCGGATCGCAAAATGCGGCCCGGTGTCATTCTGGCGTCAAGAACCCCGCGTGAAGTGGGAACTTGTCTTGTTGGAAAAAGCTTTCCAGCGCTTCTTGCCCGCGTCTTGGGATGCGGCCTGTACGAAATGCGCTTTTGCCCTTCTTCCTGCTCCTATTTGCTGGCAGGGGCACGCTCACGCGGCGGCCGGAAGGTGAAAGCTGGCCTGCATTTGGTCTAGTTGGGGCCAAAAGTCAAGAGCACAGGCTCAACGCCCACCGCAGCGACACCCTATGCCAGCGCCGTTCTCAGTAGCAGACCCGTGTCCGGTAAGCGTCGCCCCAACCGTTGTGCCGCCATACGATATGGCACCGAGGCGCGTAGTAGTACCGCGAATAAGGCCTGTAATAGCTCCGATATGCCGGCCTGTAGTAGCCCCCATAATAGGGTTGGTAGTACGGCCTATAGTAGGACCTGTAATACGGCCGATAGTACGGTCGATAGTATGGGCCCGGATAGCCGTAATAGGCGTAGGGGCGCCCAACCTGCGACAGCAGCAGGCCGCCGACTGCTCCAACGGCAACGCCTCCCCAGAAGTCATGATTGGCGTTCGCGGGCGTTGCCGGGATGAGGGTTGTACCCGTCAGGGTCAATGCCATTAAGCCCGCCGCCATGCTTTTATGAAGTACGGACATGGTCGTCTCCTTTCGTAGACGATGCTTGTTCCTGAAGCCGTCAGGCGAAACCGTTCGGGTATACGGGCCAACTGAACGAGTTCATTTTAGAAACGAGTGAAACTATACCACAGTTCCGCAGGGTTTATTCGGTTTGAACTGCTGCATCGCAGCGGCCGCGCCGGCGCTAGAGCACAGGTTACCTGCGTCCTGCAGGGTGCCGCTGCATTATGGTTAAAGGGTTGTTAAAGAGCGCCCGTTATACTTGCTCGATGAGTAAGCTTTTCCTGACTGAGGACCAACTTTGACATCGAGCGGGGACCTTCTCGAGCTGGCCTGCCGGCGGATCGCGGATCTGGAGCGCCCCGCCTATGTCAAGAACAGCGAGCTTCGCTATGTGGCCGTCAACGAGGCCTATGCATCCTTCTTCGGAAGGGAGATCCCTGATTTCATCGGCTGCCGGAGCCGAGAACTTATCGATACGCCGGAAGAGGAGGCCCGCGAAGACAAGGAGCGGCGCGCGCTCGTCTTCGCGAGTGAGGAAAGTGCCGTTTGTTTGGACAGCAGGGGCTTCGGGCGCGAGCGGGTGCGGATCGAGAGTTTCTCGCCGTCCGAAGACCGCGTCTATGTGCTCGGTATTTTTGAAAGGACAGCTCCACATCAAGACGGCGGCGATCAGCTGACAGGGGCCAAGCCGACCCTTTCGGCATCCGACTTGGCTCGCAGCCGGGCGCTGACGGACGATCTTGAAGGCATTCTTCGTGCTCTCCCAGTCGGTGTCATGATCCTCGACGAAGAGCGCAACGTCCTCTACGCCAATGACGAGTTCTACGATGTCTGGGATCTACCACGTGACGACCGCTTCGACGGCTTGGCCTTCATCGACGTCATCCGTCGCAATCACCAACTCGGTCGCTATGGGGACAGGCTCACGCCGGAGCAGATCCTTGCCCGGCGCGAGAAGCATTTTGCTGCGGAACAGCAGCCGCCAATAGAACTGGGCTGGGTTAACGGCAAGCGGGTCCTGTTCGAGGGCGGCCGCCTTTCCAACGGTCGCGTCCTGCTTTCCTATACTGATGTCACTGCGGTCCGCCAGCGGGAGAAGGAAATTCACGAAACGCGGGCGGCTCTCGCGCATCTCGGCGACTTGATGGAGGACGCGACACGGGCGATGTCGCAGGGCCTCTTGATCGTTCAGGACGGCAACATCCTGCTTGCCAGCGAGCCACTCAGCGAGATCCTCGCCATACCACCTGAATATCTCGCAGTTGGACGGGGGTGGATCGATCTGTTCCGGTTTTGCGCCGAACGTGGCGACTTTAACGGGCAGGAAGATGAAATCCTGCAGAGCTGGCGCGATAAGATCGCGGCCAAGAAGCCGATTTCGACGCCGTTCCATGTCGCCGGAGAGCGCTGGGTTAACCTGGATGCGACGATCAGCGAGCGGCAGCACTGGGTTGCGCTGTTCACCGATGTCACCGAAGCGAAGCAGCGTGAGGCCGAGCTTGAGCGGTTGCTATCCCGGGCGGAAGCCGCCGATCGCGTCAAGTCGGAGTTCCTGGCGAATATGAGCCATGAGATCCGAACGCCGATGAACGGCGTTCTCGGAATGGCCGAATTGCTGGCGAAGACCAATCTCGACACGCGCCAGAAGACGTTCATCGATATCATCGCCAAGTCGGGCAACGCCTTGGTGACGATTATCAACGACATTCTCGACTTCTCCAAGATCGACGCCGGCCAGATGACCCTCAGGCGCACGACGTTCGATTTGGTCGAGGCTATCGAGGACGTTACAACGCTCCTGTCTTCGCCGGCGGCTGAGAAGAACATAGAGCTGCTGGTGCGCGCGGCACCCGATTTGCCGTCGGCCGTGATCGGTGACGCCGGCCGCTTCCGCCAGATCATCGCCAATCTCGTCGGCAATGCCATAAAGTTCACCGAGCGCGGTCACGTCCTTGTGGACGTCGGCTTTACGCCGGGCGCGGAAGACGAAATCATGGCGCGCATCCGGGTCGAGGATACCGGCATCGGCATCCCGGGCGACAAGCTCGACTCCATTTTCGACAAGTTCTCGCAGATCGACTCATCCTCCACGCGTCGCCATGAGGGAACCGGGCTTGGCCTTGCCATCACGGCAGGGCTGGTCGACTTGTTCGGCGGCTACCTCGAGGTGGACAGCGAACCGGGGGAGGGCTCGGTCTTTACGGTAAACCTGCCTCTCACCGTGGCAGCGGCGCGCCTTGCTCCAAAGCCCTTGCCGGTCAACGTGACGGGTGCGCGCGTTCTCATCGTCGACGACAACGCGGTCAACCGACAGATTTTGGCCGAGCAGCTGGACCTCTGGGGCTTCGATGGGGCCGCCGCCGAGGACGGACCGGCGGCCATGGCAATAATCGCCGCAGCGAACGAGTTGGGCATCGAGATCGATGCGGTCGTGCTGGATTACCAGATGCCGGGCATGAACGGCGCCGACATCGCACGGAAGCTGCGCGCCGACAGCCGCTTTGAACGGCTGCCGATCATCTTCCTGACCTCAATGGACATTTCCGGGACGGAGAAAGAGTTCGCCGCGCTTAACGGTCAAGCCTATTTGATGAAGCCGGCGCGGGCCAACGTGCTGCGAAACACCATCGTTGACGTCGTGCGGGCAAGTCGCACGAAACAGATCGCTGCGGCGGGGAAGACGGTTCCGGAGGCAGCGCCGCCTCCGCTCGCCAAAGCTGAGCCTTCCGAATGGCCGCCGGCGGAGTTCATCGACGTGCTGGTTGCGGAAGATAACGAAGTCAACCAGATCGTCTTTACGCAGATATTGCAGGAAACCGGCCTCAGTTTTCTCGTCGTCGGCAACGGCGAGGAGGCGGTCGAGGCATGGGATCGCTGCGCACCACGCATCATCATGATGGATGTCTCGATGCCTGTCATGAACGGCCACGACGCGACGCGCGCAATACGCGATCGCGAACGCGTACAAGGTCATCGCGTGCCGATCATCGGAGTGACGGCGCATACGCTGGAGGTCGACCGCGATCTCTGCCTGGACGCCGGAATGGACGATTACATGTCAAAACCGATCAGCCCGGAACTGCTCGAAGAGAAGCTTGCGCTGTGGCTGCGCGCGAGCGAGCAGCACGCGGGGTCTAGGATTTGATGCCGCAGAGCATCTCGCGTTTTCCGGCAAAGCCGGCACGACGCTCCACCGCAAAGCCGGCGGCGATCAGGTTTCGTCGGACAAAGCCGGCCGCCGCATAGGTCGCGAAGGTTCCGCCTGGCTTCGTCTTCTCGCAGACGAGGCGCATCAATTCCTCAGACCACATGTCGGCATTGCGCGATGGGGCGAAGCCGTCGAGATACCAGGCATCGAAGCCGGCTTGCGCGGCCGCGACGCCTTCGAGAGCATGGCCGCGGATAACGCTGAGCGACGTCTGGTCATCGAGCCGCAGGAAGACGCTTGCTTCCGGCGTTTCCGGCCAGGCGGCCGCCAGGGCTTGCCGCTCGATGTCGATCTCGGCCCAATGAGAAAGCGCACGGTCGATTTCCCCACGCCGCATCAGATAAAGTTCAAACGACATGAAGTGTAGTTGCTGCCCGTTGCGCCGAAAGAGTTTCCATTGCCGCCACGTTTCGGCGAAATTCAAACCTGTGCCGAAGCCGAGCTCACCGATCAGGAAGTCGCCGTTATCCTGCCAGCGCTGCGGCAGACCGTTGCCGGCGAGGAAAACGTGTCCGCATTCCAGCCGGCCATCGGTCTGGCAATAAAAATGGTCGCCAAAGGCCGGTGAATAGGGCATATCGCCGTCGCGCCACTCCAGCGGCTGGTGGAGGCCAGCACTCTTTTCGGGATCAGTATCTGTCATGCCAAAAGCCGATAGTCCGACCGCGCGTTCCGGTCAATCATCGACTGCCCTGCTGATCATCGGTGGCGGTATCATGGGGCTATGGGCAGCGGTTCAGGCGGAACGCCTGGGCATCAATGCATGGCTCATCGAAGCCGGCCGGCTTGGTCACGGCGCGAGCGGCGGCCTGCTCGGGGCGCTGATGCCGCACATGCCGGACAAGTGGAATGCCAAGAAGCAATTTCAGTTCGATGCGCTCGTTTCTCTGGAGGCGGAGATTGCAGCGTTGGAACGGCAGACCGGTCTTTCCGCCGGCTATCGGCGCTCGGGCCGCCTCATTCCGCTGCCGAAGCCGCATTTGCGCGAGATCGCGCTCGGTCATTCCCGGGATGCCAAGCATCGCTGGATCGCCGGCGAGCAGCGCTACCACTGGCGCGTGCTCGACAAGCCTCCCCAGGACAACTGGCTGGACGCAGCGGCAGGTGAAAGCGGCTTCGTGCACGACACGCTTGCCGCCAGAGTCGCGCCGCGGTCGCTCATCGCGCTCCTAGCGGCATCACTGCGCGACGCACGGAGCGTCCGCGTTACCGAAAACGTTTCGGTCGATGATCTCGCTCTTGAGCGCAAGGTTGCGATTACCAGTGCAGGTGACATTGCTTTCAGACAGTGCATTGTCGCTGCCGGCCACCAATCCTTTCCATTGCTGCAGCGGTATACCGGTGGCCTTGTGAAGCCGCTGGGCCAGCCCGTCAAAGGCCAGGCAGCCCTGCTGAAAGTCGACATAGCCCCGTCCTTGCCGACGATCTTTCGCGACGGGCTGTATATCGTTGCGCATGAGGGCGGCCATGTCGCCGTCGGCAGCACCAGCGAGAATCGCTTCGACGAACCATTCTCGACGGACGAGCAGCTCGACGCGCTGCTTGAGGCATCTGCCCAATTGGTGCCGGCGTTGCGAGGCGCGCCCGTTGTTGAGCGGTGGGCCGGTCTGCGGCCGAAAGCGATCGATCGTGATCCGATGATCGGCGTCCATCCCGACCATGCCGGCCTGATCGCATTGACCGGCGGCTTCAAGGTCAGCTTCGGCCTGGCGCACCGTCTGGCTGCGGCAGCGATCCACCTCGCGGCCGGCCGCCAGCCGCCCTTCGCGCTGCCGGAAAGCTTCTTGCTCGCCAATCACATCTGCGTCGCTTCACGCTAAACGTGAATTAGCACCTCCTGCCTTTCGTTATTCTGTCATGCAAATCACCTATCTGCTAGCGCAACCGCGGCGCCGACGGAGGGCTGTGCCGTTTGTTCGACGGAGGAAATTGGATGCGCTATGCCATTTGCTTTACACCCGCTGCGAGCGACCCGCTTTCGCACGTGGCTGCAAACTGGTTGGGTCGAAACGTGTTCTCTGGCGAGATGGTCGAGCCGACAGCGATCCGCGGCCTGAGCATTCACGAGATTGCCTTCCATACGGCGCTACCGCGCCGCTATGGCTTCCAAGGTGTTCTGAAGGCGCCCTTCCGCCTCGCCGCTGACGTAACGGAGGCGCAACTTCTGCGGGATCTGATGCGCTTCTGTGGAACGCTGACGCCGTTTCACATCCATCAGCTTGAGGTGGCGAGGCTCGGTGTATTCTACAGTCTCGTTCCGTCGCGGCCTTGCGAACATGTCCACTATCTTTCCAGTGCCGTCGTTCAAGAGTTCGACCGATTCCGGGCGCCGTTGAGCGAGGCAGAAATCGAGCGGACGGACCCGGGTGGCCTGTCGGCGGCGCAGTTCGCCAATCTGTATCGCTGGGGCAGCCCTTTTGTGATGGACGAGTTTCGCTTTCATATGCCGCTGACCGGTCCTGTCAGCCACTGCGACATGCCACGGGTCGAGCAGGCGCTTCGGAACGCCTTCGAGCCAGTCCTCGCCGATCCCGTCAAGGTCGCCAATGTCGCGCTGATGGTCGAAGAGGGGAATGGCGGGCCGTTTAGCGTGCATTCGCTGCATCCGATGGGCAAGGTCAGCGCACGTCGAGATCGTGTTCCTACACTGGCCTAAGAGTTTGCGCCGCAAAGGCAAAACTCTGTTGCGTACTTTCCGTCTCGACATTCCTTCTCTGGATGCTACCGTTTCGCCGACTTTCAGGAAGGTGATTTCATGGTATCCGAAACTTATCCGCGCAATCTGATCGGTTACGGTCGCAACACGCCCGACCCGAAGTGGCCGGGCGATGCCTGCGTGGCCGTTCAGTTCGTTATCAATTACGAAGAAGGCGGCGAAAGCTGCATTCTCGATGGCGATCCTGCCTCCGAAAACCTTCTGTCGGAAATTGTAGGTGCCGCGTCCTGGCCGGGTCAGCGAAACCTCAATATGGAATCGATTTACGAATATGGCTCGCGCGCCGGGTTCTGGCGCTTGTGGCGCATGTTCACGGAGCTCAAGGTTCAGGCCACCGTTTATGGGGTGACGCTTGCTATGGCGCGCAACCCGGAGGCGGTCGCGGCCATGAAGGAAGCCGGTTGGGAGATCGCCAGCCACGGGTACCGCTGGCTTGAGTACAAGGACTTCCAGGAAGACGTCGAGCGCAAGCATATCCAGGAAGCCGTGCGCCTCCACACGGAACTGACCGGCGAACGTCCCTACGGAATGTACCAAGGCAAGCCTTCGGACAACACGCTGCGCCTCGTCATGGAAGAGGGCGGTTTCCTTTATTCCTCTGACTCTTATGCCGACGATCTGCCGTTTTGGGTGAAGGGTGTCGATGACAACCCGTTCCTGATCATACCCTATACGCTCGAGACGAACGACATGCGCTTTGCAACGCCGCAAGGCTTCAATTCCGGCGATCAGTTCTTCACTTACCTCAAGGATGCCTTCGATACGCTGTATGAAGAGGGGAAGGCCGGCAGCCCGAAGATGATGTCGGTTGGCCTGCATTGCCGTCTCGTCGGTCGTCCCGGTCGCGCCGCAGCGTTGAAACGCTTCATCGAATATGTGCTGAAGCACGACAAGGTGTGGATACCCAGGCGAATCGAGATCGCGCAGCATTGGCATGCCCACCACAAGCCGGAGACAATCTGATGCTTTCGCGGGACGAGTTCGTGTCACGCTACGGCGGTGTCTTTGAACATTCGCCGTTCATTGCCGAGCGTGCCTATGACGACGGTTTCGTCGGCGACGAACTGACGGTGGATCGTGTCCACACGGCGCTCGTCGCCATCTTCCGGGCGGCGAGTCTGGAGGAGCGGCTCGGCGTGCTGAGTGCCCATCCCGATCTTGCCGGACGTCTCGCGATAGCGGGTGAGCTTACCGAAGACAGCAAGAAAGAGCAGGCAGGCGCCGGGCTCGATCGGCTGAGCGCCGCGGAACATGGCCGCTTCACCGAGCTCAACACGGCCTATGTCGAAAAGTTCGGCTTTCCCTTCATCATCGCGGTTAAGGGCCTGAACAAGGATGACATTCTGGCTGCCTTCGAAAAGCGCATCGACAACACGCGCGATGAAGAGTTCGAAACAGCCACCGCACAGGTCGAGCGTATCGCGTTTCTGCGCCTTGAGATGATACTGCCGGGGCGTTGAGACAGGCAGCTCCTTGGTGCTTTTCTCTTTTGCGCCCGTGACTTATAGTTGCGCCATGAGGCCATCCGAAGTGCTGGAGAAGAACAGGCAGGCGATCCGCGAAGTGACGAAGCGCTTCAACGCGGCGAACCCACGTGTCTTCGGCTCCGTGGCGCGCGGCGAGGACCGGCCGGGCAGCGATCTGGATATTCTGGTGGATGCGCTGCCGGGCAGCACATTGTTGACGCTGGGCGGCTTGCAGGACGCACTGGAACAGATGATGCTGGGTACGTCCATCCATCTGCTGACGCCCGGCGACTTTCCCGAACCCGTGCGTATCCGTGTCCTTTCGGAAGCGAAGCCCATATGAGCCTCGAGCGAATTTCCTACCTGCTGGAGCGCATGCGGCAAGCCGCTACCGATGCCCATCAAATGGTCACCGATGTCAGTAAGGAGCACTTTCTGGCTGATATCATCCTTCAGCGGGCGGTCGGAATGAGCCTCCTGATGGCTTCGGAGATCGCTGCACAACTCATAAAGATCCATCCCGAGTTTATGGTAGAGCACCCCGAGTTCCCTTGGGGCGCGATGCGAGGCATGCGCAATCGTATTGCTCATGGCTATTTCGACATCGATCTCGACAAGATTTGGGCGACCGCGAAAGACGATGTTCCCGACCTGCTCTACAGACTTGACCTCGTGCGCAATTGGCGTGCCGAAGGCGAATAAAGACATGTCTCAAATCCTCGATATTGTTCCGCTGACCAAATCCGCCTTTGCGCCCTTCGGTGATATCATCGAAGCCGATCCGGTAACGATGCGCTATATCAACAACGGAACGACCGAGCGCTTCCATGCGCTTGCCGCTGCCGAAGCGGCAGGCGAGGGCGCGCGTGTCATCATCAACCTGTTTCGCGGCCAGCCGCGCCACTTTCCCTATGAAGTTGACATGATGGAGCGGCATCCGTTCGGCAGCCAGAGTTTTTCGCCTATCTCCGGCCGCCCCTATCTCGTCGTCGTCTCCGAGGACGAGGGCGGCAAGCCCGGTCGTCCGCGGGTGTTTCTGGCGCGGGGCGATCAGGGCGTGAACTATCGCCGCAATACCTGGCACCACCCGTTGATGTCGCTTGGCGCCGTAAGCGATTTCCTTGTTGTCGACCGCGAGGGACCCGGCAACAATCTGGAAGAATACTTCTTCGAAAGGCCCTTCATCATCAGCGAGCCGAGCCTATGACCGGACTGACCACCCACGTACTAGATACCGCGTCCGGCAAGCCGGCCGAGGGATTGCGGATCGATCTCTTTCACCTTGAAGGAGAGGTCCGTCGCCATATGAAGACGGTCAAGACCAATTCCGACGGCCGCGTCGACGGCGGGCCGATCCTGATCGGCGATAGCTTCAAGGCGGGGACTTATGAACTCGTCTTTCATGCCGGAGACTATCTGCGCGCCGAGGGTATTGCTCTGCCACACCCGGCCTTTCTGGATCTCGTGCCCATCCGCTTCGGTATTGCCGACGTCACCGCGCATTACCACGTGCCCTTGTTGATCTCGCCTTACGGCTATTCGACCTATCGCGGTAGCTAGGTGATGCGGTTTGCGGCGATCGCGGATGTACACGGCAACCATCTGGCGCTCGAGGCGGTGCTGGCCGATATCGCGGCGCAGGGCGTTACCGAGATCGTCAATCTCGGCGATTGTTTCAGCGGCCCGCTGACGGCAGGGCGAACTGCGGAGCTTCTGCGGGAGCGAGACATGCTAACCGTCCGCGGCAATCACGATCGCTATCTGATCGAACAGCGGCGCGAGGCCATGCATCTTTCGGACACGGCAGCGTTTGATCAGCTGACGGCGGACGACCTGCAATGGTTGCGCGGCCTGCCGACGAGCGCCGTTTATCGGAGCGAGGTCTACCTTTGCCACGCGACGCCTGCGAACGACAGCACCTATTGGCTGGAATCCGTGTCTACGGAAGGCCATGTCTTCCTGAAGCCGCTTGCAGAGATCGAGGCGTTGGCCACGGGCGCGGATTTCCCGCTGATCCTCTGTGGCCATAGCCATATCCCGCGACTGGTTCGCCTCAGCGATGACAGGCTGATCGTCAATCCCGGCAGCGTCGGCTGCCCGGCCTATGACGACGATCGACCGCATTACCACAAGGTCGAGACCGGCCACCCGCTGGCGTCCTATTGTATCCTGGAAAAGGGCGAGACCGGCTGGCTCCCTGCCTTCCGCACGGTCGCCTACGACTACATGGCCATGTCGCGCCTCGCAAATGAAAACGCCCGCCCGGATTGGGCAGGCGCGCTCGCGACCGGTTGGATGCCGTAGCTTCTTTTCTTACTGCCGACCGAGCAGTATGGAAGAATTGACGTCGTTGATGTCGCGCTTGCCGCAGAGCGCCATGGTGATGTCCATCTCCTTGCGGAGGATGCTGAGCGCGAGTGTAACGCCGTCCTTACCCATGGCGCCGAGGCCGTAAAGGAAGGGGCGGCCGATATAGGTGCCCTTGGCGCCGAGGGCGACTGCCTTCAACACGTCCTGGCCGGAGCGGATGCCGCCGTCGAGATGCACTTCGATCTTGTGGCCGACCGCATCGACGATTGGCTCCAGCATGCTGATCGAAGAGGGGGCGCCGTCGAGCTGGCGACCACCATGGTTGGAAACGATGATGGCGTCGGCGCCTGTTTCTGCTGCTGCCTTGGCGTCCTCGACGTCGCAGATGCCCTTGATGATCAGCGGGCCGCCCCACTGCTCCTTGATCCAGGCGACGTCGGCCCAGGAGAGCTGCGGGTCGAACTGTTCGGCGGTCCAGGAGGAGAGCGACGAGAGATCGGAAACATTCTTGGCGTGGCCGACGATGTTGCCGAAGCTGCGGCGCTTGGTCTGCAGCATGTCGAGGCACCAGAAGGGGCGTGTCGCCATCTGCCAGATGTGCTTCGGCGTGAACTTCGGCGGGGCGGAGAGACCGTTGCGCAGGTCCTTGTGGCGCTGGCCGAGGATCTGCAGGTCAGCGGTCAATACGAGAGCCGAGCACTTCGCCGCCTTGGCGCGGTTGATCAGGTTGAGCACGAAATCCTTGTCGCGCATCACGTAGAGCTGGAACCAGAATGGCCTGGTGGTAACCGAGGCGACATCCTCGATCGAGCAGATGCTCATCGTCGACAGCGTGAAGGGAACGCCGGCTTCTTCCGCAGCACGGGCTGCCAGCATTTCGCCGTCTGCGTGCTGCATGCCAGTCATGCCAGTCGGGGCGAGCGCCACTGGCATCGACACTTTCTGGCCGATCATGGTCGTTTCAAGTGTCCGGTTCGTCATGTCGACGAGGACGCGCTGGCGCAGCTTGATCTTGGCAAAATCGCTCTCGTTCGCCTGGTAGGTCGACTCCGTCCAGGCACCCGAATCCGCATAGTCGAAAAACATCTTCGGGACGCGGCGCTGGGCGAGGCTCTTGAGGTCGGCGATTGTGAGAGGAGTGGCCATGGATAAGACTTTCACATCTGAATAACGCCATGGCCCTTAACATGATTTCCGAGGCTTTGTGTATCTCTTTCGTCGCCTATGGGACAAGAATCAGGCTGCCTGCCGCCCGTCCTTCCTCAAGGAATTGCTGGGCTTCCGCAGCCGCCTCTAGAGGGTATTCGCGGGCAATTGTCGACGTTATGCCTGAAGCCAGCATTCCGACCACGGCTTCAGCTGCCGTCAGGTAGGCTGCAGTGTCCGTGATGTAAGCCATGACGCTGGGATGTGTCAGCGATTTTCCGGGGCGAAGCTCATCAACTGAGACAGGCGGGATCGGCCCGCCGGCCTGTCCGATTGTGGCGACGACACCGAAGGGACGAACGGCCGCTATGGATTTTGCCAGCATGCCGCCCCCGATGCCGTCATACGCGACATCGACGCCGCGGCTGTCCGTCAACCGCTTCACTGCGGCGACGACATCTGCGTCTCGGCCGATGATCAGATGGTCCGCACCGTAGCTGCGGGCGAGATCGGCCTTCTCCTCCGAACTCACGGTTCCGATGACTGTAGCGCCGAGATACTTTGCCCACCGCACGAGAATACTTCCAAGCCCGCCGGCGGCGGCATGAATGAGAACGGTCGTTCCGGGCTCGACGCGATAGGTCTTCGTCAAGAGCATGTACGCTGTCAGCCCCTTGAGCATGGACGCGGCCGCAACCTTTGAAGGTACGCCATCGGGCAGGAGAACGGCGCGGGCCGCCGGCAAGAGCCTTGTCGCGGCATAGGCGCCGACAGGCGCGCCGGCATAGGCTACGCGATCGCCGGGTTTCAGTCTCGTGACGGCGCTTCCAACGGCTTCGACAGTGCCTGCTCCCTCGACCCCGAGTACGGCGGGATAGGCCGGCAGGGCGTAGAGCCCGCGACGGTGGTAGATATCGAGGAAATTCATACCGATCGCGTCGTGACGGATGCGGATCTCGTTTGCGCCAGGCTCCTGCGGCTGCTGTTCTGATACCTGTAGTTGCTCGATGCCTCCTGGTGCGAGAAGCGTAACGGCCTTATCCATGAAACGTGCTCTCCGATTGCTGCTGCAGCCATCATCGCCCATGGCGTTATGGTCGAAAATTCCCTATCGTTTCTCATTGCATGGGAAAAAATGAACAATGATCGATTGGGAAAACCTTCGCTACTTCGCGGCGCTCGCTCGTGCCGGAACGTTGCTCGGAGCTGCGCGCGCCCTCGGAGTGGAGCACGCGACAGTTGCCCGTCGAGTGGCCGGGCTCGAGGAGCAGATGGGTGTGAAGCTGGTCGACCGGCGCGGTCGGCGCATCGTGCTGACGCCGGAGGGCGAGCGGGTGGCGGGCATGGCGGAGCGGATGGGGCAGGAGGCGCAGGCCATCGAACGCTTGGGGCTTGCGGCCGGCGCGACGCTTGCCGGCGAGGTCAGGATCAGCGCGCCACCGACGCTCGCGGCTGCAATGTTGCCGGCAGCGCTGGTCGCCTTGCGAGCCCGCCACCCAGATATTGGTATCACCATCGTCGGCGAGACCCGCTATGCGTCACTCGACAGGCGGGAGGCGGATATTGCGGTCCGCATGACGAAGCCGGAACAGGGCAATTTCGTCATCAGCAAGCTTGGGAATGTCGGCTTCGGCTTCTATGCCACGGCTGCCTATCTGGCCGCGACGTTGGAGGAACAGCGGACTTTCATCGCCTACGATGAAACGATGGCGAGCGCACCGCAGTCGATCCGGCTCGCCGACGCGACTGAGGGAAGGAAGGTGGCACTAAGGGCAACGACGCTGGAATTCCAGCTGGCGGCGGCGCGCGCTGGCGGCGGCATCGCCATGCTGCCAAATTTCATGCTGGCGGGTCGTGATGATCTCGTCGAGGCTATTCCTCAGCGGCAGCCGCTGACTCGGGAGTTCTGGCTCGTCGTCCATGCCGACATCCGCAACGTGCCGATCATCCGGGTTGTGATGGAGGCGCTGAAGTCGATTCCGTGGTCCGGCTAGCAGCTGCGGGCATTTCCGTGGGCAATAGCGCAGGTGGTTGGGGCTAAGAGGCGGCCTGAGCCGGCCGCCCCTAGTCAATATTCTTGCTTGGTCGGCCTGACAGGATCTCGTTGACGTCGACATCCTCCGGCTGGCTCATGGCGAAGGCAACCATACTCGCGAAAGAGTCGGCCGGGATCGCCATTGCGTAGACCTTGCGGACGCGCTCGGCGACGTCAGGTTCAGTGATGCTGTCGGGCAGCTCGGTCGCAACGGCGCCCGGCGAGATGATCGTCGTGCGGATGTTGAAGGGCTTTACCTCCTGCCGCAGCCCTTCGGAAATGATGCGCACGCCATGCTTGGTCGCGGCATAAACGGCGCCGCCCGGATTGACCTTGTGGCCGGCGACCGACGAGACGTTGATGACATGGCCACTCTTCTGCTGCTTCATATAGGGCAGCGCTGCGGCAATGCCGTAGAGCACGCCCTTGAGGTTGACGTCGATCATGCGGTCCCAATCCTCGACCTTGCCGCGCTCCAGCGGAGAGTGCGGCATCAGGCCGGCATTGTTGATGATGACGTCGACGCGGCCATGCAGCCGAACGGCGTGGTCGACCAGGCGTTTGACCTGACCGACCTTAGTTACGTCGGTCTCGACGACGGCGTCGCTGCCGAGGCCGAGTTCGTCGGCGATCGCATTCAGCCGGTCGAGACGCCGGGCGCCGAGAACGAGTTTGGCGCCGTCTCGCGCCAGGTGTCTGGCCGCCGCTTCACCAAGGCCGCTGCTCGCGCCGGTGATCACGACGACCTTGTCCTTGATACTGTAGTCATGACAGATCCTTTCCCTTCGCTTGGTCACCGCTCAGCGGTCGACCCTTGCCTGTAGGTGTGCCGGATAGCGGTCACCCTCGACCTTTATGCCGGCGAGCGCGGTTTCGATGGCGGCAAGGTTTTCCGCCGTCAGCTGCGCGGCAGCGGCGCTGATGTTCTCTTCCAGACGGTGCATCTTTGTCGTTCCGGGGATCGGAACGATCCAGGGCTTGCGGGCCAGCAGCCAGGCAAGCGCGATCTGTGCCGGGGTCGCGCCCTTGTCGCGGGCGATCTCGCCGAGGCGATCGACGAGCGCTTGATTGGCCTTGCGGGCTTCGGCGGAAAAGCGCGGAACGACGTTGCGGAAATCCTTGCTGTCGAAGGTGGTCGTCTCATTGATCGCGCCGGTCAGGAAGCCCTTGCCGAGCGGGCTGAACGGAACGAAGCCGATGCCAAGCTCCTCGAGCGTCGGCAGGATGTCCTGTTCTGGCTCGCGCCACCACAGCGAATATTCGCTCTGCAGCGCGGCGACCGGCTGCACTGCATGCGCGCGGCGGATCGTCCTGGCGCCGGCTTCCGAAAGGCCGAAGTGCTTGACCTTGCCTTCGCTGATCAGGTCCCTGACCGTGCCGGCGACATCCTCGATCGGCACGTCAGGATCGACGCGGTGCTGGTAGAAGAGGTCGATCACGTCGGTGTTGAGGCGCTTCAGCGCCGCATCGGCAACCTCTCTGATATGAGCAGGGCGGCTGTTCATGCCGCTCTGGCCGCCATCCGGGCCGAAGTTGAAGCCGAACTTGGTGGCGATGACGACCTTGTCGCGGAATGGCGCCAGCGCCTCGCCAAGCAGGGTCTCGTTCTTGTAGGGACCGTAGGCTTCCGCGGTGTCGAAGAAGGTGACGCCGCGTTCGAAGGCGGCGCGGATTAACTTGATCGCGTCCGCGGTGTCCATTGCCGGGCCGTAGCCATAGCTTATGCCCATGCATCCGAGGCCGAGCGCGGAGACTTCGAGGCCGCTTTTTCCGAGTGTGCGCTTCTGCATGGAATTTCCCTTTCCTAGCCCTGGTATTGTTCGTCGGTGACCGTTTCCATCCAGTCGACCACCTTGCCGTCGAGGGCTTCGGCGATCGCGATGTGGGTCATGGCTGTTGTCGCGGATGCGCCGTGCCAGTGCTTTTCGCCCGGTTCGAACCAGATGATGTCGCCGGCGCGAATTTCTTCCACAGGTCCGCCGTCACGCTGTGCGCGGCCGGTACCGGAGAGGACGATCAGCGTCTGACCGAGCGGATGGGTGTGCCAGGCGGTGCGGGCGCCGGGCTCGAAGGTCACCGTTGCACCGCCGACGCGTGCTGGCGCCGCCCCGTTGAACGGCGCATCGATGCGGACCGTCCCAGTGAAATAATCCGCCGGTCCCTTGGCGGATGGATCGGAGCCGTTTCGCTTGATTTTCATCTTTCGTCCTTTCGTGAGCTCAGGAGCGTGCTGCTCGGCCGACGTTCGGAAGAAGATCTAGTGCGGATGCTTTCCTGCGATTAGATGGTATAAACGGCATAAGCTTATGAGTGAGATTCATGAATGACGCGGCAATCGATCAACGACCTCATCGCCTTTCTGGCCGTGGCGCGGGAGAGAAGCTTCACGAAGGCCGCGGCCAAGCTCGGCGTGTCGCAATCGGCGCTCAGCCATACCGTCCGCGGCCTTGAAACACGCCTCGGCCTGCGGCTGCTGACGCGCACGACACGCAGCGTGTCGCCGACGGAGGCAGGCGAGCGTCTGCTGAGCTCGATCGGGCCGCGTTTCGATGAGATCGAGAGCGAGTTGGCTGCGCTCAGCGAATTTCGCGAGAAGCCGGCGGGTACGATCCGCATCACGGCGGGAGAGCACGCCGCTGACGCCATACTCTGGCCCGCGCTGGAGAGGCTGTTGCCTGATTATCCCGATATCAATGTCGAGATCATCGTCGACTACGGGCTGACCGACATCGTCGCCGAGCGCTATGACGCCGGCGTCCGCCTTGGCGAGCAGGTGGCGAAGGACATGATCGCTGTGCGCATCGGGCCGGACATGCGGATGGCTGTCGTCGGAGCGCCTGCCTATTTCGACCGGCAGCTCAAGCCGCAGGCGCCTGCCGAACTCACCGACCACAACTGCATCAACCTGCGCCTGCCGACCTATGGCGGGGTCTATGCCTGGGAGTTCGAGAAAGAAGGGCGAGAGGTAAAGGTGCGGGTGGAGGGGCAGTTGGTGTTCAACAACGCGCAGTTACGGCTGAACGCAGCGCTTTCTGGCCTCGGTCTGGCGTTTATGCCGGAGGCGCTGGTGTGGCAGCCACTGTCCGATGGACGGCTCGTTCGCGTCCTTGAGGATTGGTGTGCGCCGTTCCCCGGATATCATCTCTATTATCCGAGCAGCCGGCAGACGTCGCCGGCCTTCGCCCTGCTGGTCAATGCGCTTCGCTACCGGGGGTGAGGCATACGAAATTCGCCTGCTCGCTGCGGACGGATGCCGACCTCAACGGGCAGATCTCAGATCGCACTCTTGGCGGCGACGCCTGCCACATAGGTCTCCACGATCGCGCGGTCGTCGCCCATGGTTTGCAGCAGGAAGAGTTCTTCCGGCAGCGTCTTCACGACCTCCATCTTGAGCGCCATGGCGGGCGTTGCGGCGGCGTTGAGGACGACGATATCGGCGTCGGAGCCGACATCGAGCGTACCGATCCTGTCGGCAAGGGACAGTGACCGGGCGTTGCCCAATGTTATGTGATAGTAGCTCTCCAACGGGTTCAGGCGTTCGCCGAGCAGCTGCTGGATCTTGTAGGCCTCGTCCATCGTGCGCAGCATCGAATAGCTGGAGCCGCCGCCAATGTCGGTCGCGACCCCGATGCGCACCGGCTTTTCGCGGCGCGCAAGCGCCTTCAGCGGGAAAAGACCCGAGCCGAGGAAGAGGTTCGACGTCGGGCAATGCACCGCGACCGAGCCTGCTTCGCTCATCGCATCGGCCTCGCGATCCGAAAGATGGATGCAGTGGCCGAAGAGCGTCTTGTCGCCGAGCAGGCCGTAGCGCGCGTAGATGTCGGTGTAGTCGATCGCCTCGGGATAAAGCTCGCAGGTGAACTTGATCTCGTCGTGGTTCTCGGAGAGGTGGGTCTGGATGTGGAGGTCGGGAAACTCGCGGGCAAGCGCCTGGGTGGCCTCCATCTGTGCGGGCGTCGAGGTAATCGCGAAGCGCGGGGTGATGGCGACGTGGCAGCGCGCCTTGCCGTGCCAGTCCGCGATGATCTGGCGGGTCTCGTCATAGCCCATCTGAGGTGTGTCGAGCAGCCCCTGCGGGGCGTTGCGGTCCATCATCACCTTGCCGCCGATCATGCGCATGCTGCGCCTCAGCGCTTCTGCGAAAAAGGCGTCGGCGGAGGTCTTGTGGACGGAGCAGTAGGCGACGGCCGTCGTCGTGCCGTGGCGCACGAGCTCATCGTAGAAATGCGTGGCGATGCGCTGGGCGTGATCGCTTTCGACGAAGCGGCATTCCTCGGGGAAAGTATAAGTGTTCAGCCATTCCAGCAGGTTTGCCGCATAGGAGGCAATGACCTGCATCTGCGGGAAATGCAGGTGCATGTCGATGAAGCCAGGCATGATCAGATGAGGACGATGGTCGACGGTTACGGCATCGGCGGGGGCGTGCGGGCTCACCTTGTCATATGCGCCGCAGGCAACGATCAGGCCATCCTTGATCAGGAGGGCGCCGTCGCTTTCGTAGAGATAGCTTCCACTATCGCCAAGATCTTGGGGTGCGCGCAGGAAGGAAAGCAGGCGGCCGCGGAGGAGGGTATGTGTCATGGCTTTCTGTCTCTGTCGATTGTCTTCTTGTTGCGCCGTTGGCGTCAGGGCGCCGGCTGGGCGGCAATGGCCGCCGGAGTGTCGGCGCAGCCGTACATGGTCTTGTCTCCGAATGCCAGAACCGCGTTCAGCGTGTAGTGACGATCGGACATGCCGTCTGAGCAATCCCCTTTGGTCAGCGTCAGCTTGAAGGGTGCCGGCCCGTCGGCGATCGTCCACGTGGCGCGATCGTTCTCGATGACCGGACCGGAGTTGGCGCTTTTGACGTCCTCGATACCTGGACGGCTGAACGTGAGCCCGTCGGTGCGGATCTTGATCGCCCAGAAGGGCTCGGTGCCAAGGGCGTTCAGATCGCCGGAAAAATTGCCAGCGGCTGGTGCCGCGCCGCCCTCCGATCCCGAAGCATTCGCTCCGCTCTGCCCGCAGGCGGTCAGGGTGGCGGCGAGGAGCAGGGCGCGAAGGGCGGCTGAGATCATTCCTGTTTGCCTTCGACTGCGCTTTCGAACCAGGCGACGAGCAGCTTGCGCTCATCCGGGGTGATATCGGTAACGTTGCCGGGCGGCATGGCGTGGCTGCGGCCCGCCTGTATATAGATCTCGCGCGCATGAGCGGCAATTTCCGCATCGGTTTCGAGGACGACGTCCTTTGGCGGCCGCGCTAGCCCTTCATAAACCGGTTCGGCGGCATGGCACATGGAACAGCGCGTGCCGACAAGCTGCTTGACCGCGGGGAAATGCGGGTCGCCGGCGAATTGCTGAAAGGCGGGGGCAACCGCTTGCGCATCCTTCTCGCCGGTTAGCACCTGCGGCACCGTGGACAGCCACATGATCAGGATGAAAAGGATCACGGTGACGATCCAGGTCCAGGTCGGGCGGCCCTTCCTCGCATGCGTCGTGTTGAACCAGTGGCGGATGGTGACGCCCATCAGGAAGACGAGGGCGGCGATTACCCAGTTATAGGCGGTGCCGAAGGCCAGCGGATAGTGGTTCGACAGCATGAAGAAGATCACGGGCAGCGTCAGGTAGTTGTTGTGGAGTGAGCGCTGCTTGGCGATCGCGCCGTACTTGGCATCGGGCGTGCGCCCGGCGATCAGGTCGGCGACGACGATCTTCTGGTTCGGGATGATGATCATGAAAACGTTGGCCGACATGATCGTTGCCGTAAAGGCGCCGAGATGCAGGAAGGCGGCGCGGCCGGTAAAGAGCTGCGTGTAGCCCCAGCCCATGAAGACGATCACGGCGTAGAGAACCGCCATCAAGCCCCAGGTGTTCTTGCCGAGCGGCGACTTGCACAAGAGGTCGTAGATGACCCAGCCAACCGCAAGCGAGGCGAGCGAGATCAGGATCGCGACCGGAGCGGTAATGTCGAGCACATGGCGGTCGATGAGGAAGAGATCGGCGCCGCCATAGTAGACGATGCAGAGCATCAGGAAGCCGGAGAGCCAGGTAAAATAGCTTTCGTATTTGAACCAGGTCAGGTGCTCGGGCATCTGCGCGGGCGCCACCAGATACTTCTGGATGTGATAGAAGCCGCCGCCGTGAACCTGCCATTCCTCGCCATAGGCGCCGGGCGGAAGGTGCGGCCGCTTCACTAGGCCGAGGTCGAGCGCAATGAAATAAAAGGACGAGCCGATCCACGCAATCGCGGTAATGACGTGAAACCAGCGGGCCGCAAAAGCCAACCATTCCCACGCTATGGCATATTCATACATAGAGTTCCCCTGTTCTTCCCTCGACTCGTCACTTTGCAGAAAGACGCGCCCGGAGGAAAGAGGATTGCGGTTACTCGGAGCTATTGCCGAGAATAACGTAGAGCCGATCACGGTAACGAACTTTTGAAAAGGCGGCGTGCGATCCGTCCGCGCACGCTCGAGGCTCGAAACCTGCCGGTAGAGCCAGGTGGTTCCCTTCATGTTCGTTGAGGAGATCAAGGTTGCGGGAGCGACCTACCCGGAGCATGTCGACGTGGGAGCCGGTGATGGACAGCACCGCCCAACTGCCTTCGTCGCCCTTGTAACCGATCGTGTCGAGTGTCTCGTTGACCTGTCCCGGCCCTCGAACGCGAAGAAAATCCGATCCTGATAAGGCTGCAATACATAAACCATATCAACGCCGTTTTCCGGGCTGCTCACCTTGCGGACCTCGCCGACGTCGATCGCCATCAGATCCTCTACCTGAAGCCTGCGCTCCTGGGCATGCAGCGCGAGCGGCATCGAGACAAAGCATACTAGGCCAACATGTCGACGTTTTTTCATTGGATGCTCTCTGTGCCGGCGACGCTCGGCACTCTAGAGACCGCTTGCCGGCTGTCGAGAGGTGGGCGCGCGAAATGGTACGGCGCCCCGAACAAAGGGGGCTGTCAGCGCCGCTGTGCAGCATGGAAAGTGGCTTGAAATGTCACGTTTCGATTACAATTTCATTTTGAGGCCGTCGGGCTGAGGTGGAAACCGCTTCGTCCCGGCGGCGCTTTCATCAACGGAGATGATGCCCATGCGCAGCATTCTTGTGTGTGTGATGATTGCATTCGCATCCTGTGCTTACGCGCATGATGCGCCGTCGGGCTGGAGCTATGAGCCGTTCTGTTGCAATGGTGACAGCGAGACCGGCGACTGCCAGATGATCCCACCAAAGAGCGTAGCGATCACGCCGCACGGCTATCGAGTGACGCTGCTGCCGGGGGATCACCGGCTTGTCACGCATGCGCATGTGTTCCTTCTTCCCATGGGCAAGGCGATGCGTTCGGGCGATGGCGACTACCATCTCTGCCTGTTCCCGAACGAGGATACGCCGCGCTGTTTCTACGCGCCACAGATGGGCTATTAGCTGCCGTCGATCCCGGCGGCGTTCATTTCCGCAAGAATCCAATTTCGGAATGCCTTGATCTTGGGGACGTTGCGACGGTTCTCCGGATAGGCGAGCCAATAGCCTCGGCCATCGGTGCATTGCAGTTCGAATGGGCGGATCAGCTTCCCGCTTGCAAGCTCTTCCGGATAGAAGTCGGGCGTCAGGATCGCGACACCCTGGCCGGCGACGGCAGCCGCGGCCTCATAGGCCTGAGCGCCGTAGAAGCTTGTGCTTCGCTTCTCGAGGCTGGGAATCGGTACACCAGCTGCGTCCAGCCATTGGTGCCACCAAGGATCAGTGGGATCGAAAATCCGAAGCTTCAATAGGTCGGCGGGCTCATGAATGCCGCCAATGCTTTCCGCGAGTGCCGGGCTCAGCATAGGCGTGAAGTAGACGTCCATCAGTTTGTCCGCCCGCAGGCCGGGCCACTCGCCCCTGCCTGAGCGTATGCCGACATCGACCGCTTCGCGGCCGAAATCGACCAGCGAATCCGAAGTGCTGAGCCGTACGGCGATATTCGGATTGGCGAGCTGAAAATTGCCGAGCTTACGCGCAAGCCATTGGGACGCGAATGTCGCCAGGCAGGTGATCTGTAGCGTTACCTCCGTTTCGCCGCGTGCCTCGGCCATCGCGAGTTGCAGCATTTCGAAGGCTTCTGTGACCTGTGGAGCCAGCCGTTCTCCAGTCTCGGTCAGACTGATGTGACGTGGACGACGCAGGAACAGCGGCTCGCCGACATTCTCCTCCAGCAGCTTTATCTGGTAGCTCACGGCAGTCTGAGTCATGCCGAGTTCTTCGCCCGCGCGCGTAAAACTGCCGAGCCGCGCGACCGCCTCGAAGACCCGCAGGGCGTTCAACGGAAACTGCTTCGACAGCTTCATGGATAAGTTCTCTTTATGTGGTCCGACGATTGTTCGATTGGAATTGCAGCATTTATTGGCGCAATCTGCAACTCAACGGATCAGATTATTGAGGTGAAGTTATGGATTGCGCCGTTATCGAACAAGAGAGCCATGCAAGGGCTGCCGGGACTTCCAGTTGGCTCTCCGGCTTTGGCCGAAGGCTGCTGCGCCGGCTTTCGGAATGGGACAGGTTGGAGCTTGAGGGTATGCCGGATCGCGTGAAGCGCGACCTTGGTTTCATGGATGGACGCGAGCCGCGCTACGACAGGGAGTTCTGGCGGTAGGGCCCGGGATGGGAACGATGGCAGCACCGCGACGTGCTGCCCGTCATGTCAGGCCCTCTTCATCCGCTCGACGGCCATCAGCACCCGCTCGGGCGTTGCCGGTGCATCGAGCTTCGGGCAGACTTTGTAATTTGCGACGCTGGCGACAGCCATCGAAATGGCCTCGAGCACCGAAATCGCCAGCATGAAAGGCGGTTCGCCGACTGCCTTGGAGCGGCCGATCGTGTGCTCGGCATTCTCCGACCATTCGGCAAGCCGTACGTTGAAGACCTTCGGTCGGTCAGAGGCGAGCGGAATCTTGTAGGTTGATGGTGCGTGCGTGCGCAGCCGGCCCTTTTCATCCCACCACAATTCTTCCGTCGTCAACCAACCCATGCCCTGCACGAAGGCGCCCTCGACTTGTCCGATGTCGATCGCCGGGTTCAGAGAACGCCCGACGTCGTGCAGGATATCGGTGCGGTCGATGAGGTATTCGCCCGTCAGTGTATCAATCGATACCTCCGAGCAGGCTGCGCCATAGGAATAGTAGTAGAAGGGCGTGCCGCGGCCGGCGGCCCGATCCCAGTGGATCTTCGGGGTCTTGTAGAAACCGGCAGCCGAAAGCTGGACGCGGGCGAGGTATGCCTGCTTGACGAAATCCGCAAATGCGAACTCCTTGTCGCCAACGCGCACGCGGTTTGGCAGGAAGACGACGTCCGTTGGAGGGACGCCCCACTTGTCGGCGGCAAAGGCGACTAGCCGTTCCTTGATCTGGCGCGCGGCATCGTAGGCGGCCATGCCGTTCAGGTCGGAACCCGAGGAGGCTGCCGTCGCCGAGGTGTTCGGCACCTTGCCTGTTGTCGTCGCCGTGATCTTCACATGCTCGATATCGACCTGGAAACTGTCGGCCAGCACCTGCGCGACCTTGGTGTAAAGACCCTGGCCCATCTCCGTGCCGCCGTGGTTCAGATGGATCGAGCCATCCTGATAGACATGCACGAGCGCGCCCGCCTGGTTGAAGGCGGTCATGGTGAAGGAGATGCCGAACTTCACCGGCGTCAGGGCAATGCCCTTGCGGATGTAGCGGCTATTGCGGTTGAACTCGATGATGGCGTTGCGGCGCGCCTGGTACTCAGCGCCTTCTTCCAGTTCGCCAACGATGCGTTCGAGGATGTTGTCTTCGACTTCCTGGTGGTAAGGCGTCAGTGTGCGGCCAGAGCCGGGCTGGCCGTAGAAATTCAGCTTGCGGATCTCCAGCGGGTCCTTTCCGATCGCATAGGCGATCTCTTCGATGAAGCGCTCGGCCCCGAGCATGCCCTGCGGTCCGCCGAAGCCGCGAAAGGCAGTGTTGGAGACTGTATGGGTCTTCAGCGGTTTCGAGCTTAGATGAACATGCGGATAGAAGTAGCTGGAATCCGCATGAAAAAGAGCGCGGTCCGTGACCGGGCCTGAAAGGTCGGAAGAAAAGCCGCAGCGCGCCGCATAGGTCGCGTCGACCGCGTAAATGCGGCCGTCATCATCGAAGCCGAGTTCGTAGTCGACAAGGAAGTCATGGCGCTTGCCGGTGGCCGTCATGTCCTCATCGCGATCAGGTCGGAACTTGATGGCACGCTTCAGTTTCTTGGCGGCGATCGCTGCCAGGGCCGCGAACTGGTTGCCCTGGGTTTCCTTGCCGCCGAAACCGCCGCCCATCCGGCGGACATTGACGGTGATGGCATTCGACGGAATATTCAGCACGTGACCGACGATATGCTGGATTTCGCTCGGATGCTGGGTGGACGACCAGATGACAACGTCGTCGTCCTCGCCGGGGATGGCCACGGCGATATGGCTTTCCAGATAAAAGTGCTCCTGGCCGCCGATCCGCATCTGGCCATTCAGCCGGCGCGGGGCATTTTCCATTTTCGCCTTCGCATCGCCGCGCTGCAGGGTCATTGGCGTGATGACGAGTGGGCTGCCGTTCTCGAGCGCACCGTCAATATCGCTCCAATGCGGCAGGTCGCGATACTCGATCTTCGCCTTGCGGGCGGCCCGCCGGGCAATCTCGCGCGTCTCGGCGATGACGGCGAAGATCGGCTGGTTGTGGAATTCGACCTTCTTCTCGGCGAGCAGCGGCTCGTCGTGGCTACCGTTGGAACTGACATCATTGGCGCCGGGAACGTCCTTGCCGGTGAGAACCCAGACAACGCCGGGCGTCGCTTCGACCTCCGAGAGATCCATGCTGACGATTTCGGCGTGCGCCCGGTCGGACAGGCCGAGTGCGCCGTGCAACAGGCCGGCGGGCTCCGGAAGGTCGTCGATGTAGTCGGCCGATCCGGTCACATGCTTGTGCGCGGAATCGTGGCGCAAGGCATCGTGCATCGCGCCGTTGATGATGAATTTGGGATCGGCGAAAGTCGACTTGTCCATTATGCCACCTCCTCGAAGCGGTGGAGCTCAGCTGGTGCGCCGGATGTTTCCAGGAAGAAGCGCGTCAACAGGTTCTTCGTCGTCAACTGACGATACTCGGCCGTTGCGCGCCAATCGCTCAGCGGTTGGAAGTCGGCGTCGAACTCTGCACGCACTTCTTCGATCGTTTGTTCGTTCCATGGCCGGCCCATAAGCGCATTCTCGACGTTGCGCGCACGCTTCGGCGTTGCGGCCATGCCGCCGAAGGCGATGCGGATGTCGTTAACGTCGCCTTCGCCGTCCAGCGTCAGATAGAAGGCGCCGAGAACCGCCGTGATGTCTTCATCGCGGCGCTTGGTGATCTTGTAGACCGCAAACTGGGTTTCTTCTGCCGGGTAGGGCACGAAAATGCTCTCGACGAATTCGCCGGGGCGCCGATCCTGCTTGCCGTAGTCGATGAAGAAATCTTCCAGCCGCAGCATGCGCGTTCCGGCCAGGGAGCGCAGCTTCACCGTCGCTCCAAGGGCAATCAACGGTGGTGGCATATCGCCGATCGGCGAACCATTCGCGATATTGCCACCGATAGTACCCATGTTGCGCACCTGATCGCCGCCGATGCGGTTGATGAGGCGGCCAAGCGTCGGAACCTTACCGGCGATAGTCTCGAAGGCGCGGCTGTAGGTGACACCCGCGCCGATCGTGAAGCCGCCGTCGCCAGCGGTGATCGACTGCAGATCGGTCAGATGGTTGATGAAGACGACGGGGTCCAGGACACGCATCTGCTTGGTTACCCAGAGGCCCACGTCGGTCGATCCGGCGACGATCGTGGCGTTCGGCTCTTCGGACAGCACACGGGCCAGCGCGTCCAGTGATCCTGGCAGAATCAGTCGGCCCTCCGCCGTGGTGATCGTGACGGTCTCACTGTTCCGCATCGCCCAGAGGCGCGAGATGATCTCGGAGCGGGTTTTCTCCAGCGGATCAAAGAGCGCGCTCGGGCGGGTGTGGCTCACCTGCTCGGCCGCCTTCACGATCGGCTCATAGCCGGTGCAACGACAGAGATTGCCTTGCAGTGCCTTTTCGATGTCTGCGCGGCTCGGCTTGTCGTTGGAAAGCCAGAGGCCATACATCGACATGATGAAGCCCGGCGTGCAAAAGCCGCATTGCGACCCATGGCAATCGACCATCGCCTGCTGTACCGGATGAAGCGTGCCGTCCTTGGCGGCCACATGCTCGACAGTGACGACATGGGTGGCGTTCAGCGACCCCATGAAGCGAATGCAGGCGTTGACGGACTCATAGTGTAGCTTGCCGTCTATCAGCCGTCCGACAAGGACGGTGCAGGCGCCGCAATCGCCCTCCGCGCATCCTTCCTTCGTGCCGGTCAGCCGGCGCTTCAACCGGAGATAATCGAGAAGCGTCTCGGTCGGCCGGACATCGCCAAGCGTGATGTCCTCGCCATTCAGGATGAAGCGGATGCTGTCGTTCATATTGTTCCCTGGTTTTTATCTTTGTTTTGAATGGTTATGCCGCGGTCCAGCCTCCGTCAATCGAGATGTGGGTCCCGGTCACTTGCCGAGCCTCGTCGCTTGCGAGGTAGAGAGCGAGCGCGCCAATCTCTTCGGCCTTGACGAATTCATGCGTTGGTTGCGCCTTTAGGATCACCTCGGTCTTGACCTGTTCCTCGGTGATGCCGCGCGCCTTGGCCGTATCCGGGATCTGCTTCTCGACGAGGGGCGTCAGCACGTAGCCTGGGCAAATCGCGTTCACGGTTATGCCGAATTCGGCAAGTTCGAGCGCGGCGGTCTTCGTCAGGCCCAATATACCATGCTTTGCCGCGACATAGGCGGATTTGAAGGGTGAGGCGACCAACCCGTGCGCGGAGGCGATGTTGATTACGCGGCCTAGCTTCTTTGCCTTCATCAACGGAATCGCCGCCCGCATCGTGTGAAACGAGCTGGACAAATTGATGGCTATGATCTGGTCCCACTTTTCGATCGGGAAGTCTTCGATCTTCTCGACATGCTGAATGCCGGCGTTGTTGACCAGCACATCCACACTG
Source organism: Rhizobium sp. RHZ01 (assembly GCF_014851595.1). Lineage (NCBI taxonomy): Bacteria > Pseudomonadati > Pseudomonadota > Alphaproteobacteria > Hyphomicrobiales > Rhizobiaceae > Rhizobium > Rhizobium sp. RHZ01. The sequence continues at coordinate 84,415 of NZ_JACUZZ010000024.1, read as the reverse complement.
CCGAAGGTCTTGGCGGCCGTTTCGATCAGATCCGCGATTTCGGTCGGCTTTGTCATGTCTGCCGGATGGTAGATCGCCTTTGCCTCCGAGACTGATTCAAGCTTCTCGACTATCGCCTTGATTTCCTCGGGCTTTCCGAAGCCGTTGATGACGACGTTGTCGCCCTTGCCGGCAAAGGCTGTTGCGATCGCAAGCCCGATGCCGCTGGTGGATCCGGTGACGACGACTGTTCTGGCCATGCGCTTCTCCTCAGGGTGTTTTGCGACGCAATAGAGCTGAGGTTATGCGCAAAGCATCTCTGCTGGCAATTGCGGTCAAGGCAAAACTCCTGTGTCGAAGCGATGGCGGGTTCTTTCCTCAATCGCCCTCCTGTCCTATTGATTTCTCCCGACAATCACGATCAGCGGGAGGGCTGGCATGAGCGGGTATGTTCTGGCAATCGATCAGGGGACGACGTCGACACGGGCGATCGTCTTCGACGGCGAGACGAAGATCGCCGGTGCGGGCCAGAAGGAGTTCCGCCAGATCTATCCGCGATCCGGTTGGGTCGAGCACGATCCAGAGGAAATCTGGGATTCCGTCATCTCGACGATCAAGATGGCGATCCGTGAGGCCAGGATCACGGCAAAGGACATTGCGGCGCTTGGCATTACCAACCAGCGCGAGACGGTTGTGGTCTGGGAACGCGAGAGCGGCAAGCCGATCCACAACGCGATCGTCTGGCAGGATCGCCGCACCGCAAGCTATTGCGACAAGCTGAAGAGACAGGATCTCGAAAAGACTTTTACGAAGAAAACCGGCCTTCTCCTCGATCCGTATTTCTCCGGCACCAAGCTTTCGTGGCTGCTCGCGAACGTCAAGGGCGCACGGGCACGCGCCGCCAAGGGCGAATTGTGCTTCGGCACGGTCGATACGTTCCTGATCTGGCGGTTGACCGGCGGCAAGGTGTTCGCGACCGATGCGACGAACGCCTCTCGCACGCTGATGTACAACATTGCCGACAACACGTGGGACAGGGATCTCCTCGACATCCTGCGCGTTCCGGTAGCCATGCTGCCCGAGGTAAAGGACTGCGCCGACGATTTCGGCACGACCGAGAAAGCAATCATCGGAGCGGAGATCCCGATCCTCGGCGTCGCCGGGGATCAGCATGCGGCGACCATCGGGCAGGCCTGCTTCGAGCCGGGCATGATGAAGTCGACCTACGGCACCGGCTGCTTCGCTCTGCTCAACACCGGCAGCGACATGGTTCGCTCGAAGAACCGGCTGTTGACGACGATCGCCTATCGGCTGAATGGCGAGACCACCTACGCGCTCGAAGGCTCGATCTTCATCGCGGGAGCCGCGGTGCAGTGGCTTCGCGACGGGCTTGGCATCATCGATACCGCCTCGCGCACCGGCGAGCTGGCCGATGCCGCGGATCCGACGCAAGAGGTCTACCTGGTTCCCGCCTTCACCGGCCTCGGCGCGCCGCATTGGGATGCCAACGCCCGTGGGGCGATCTTTGGCCTGACGCGCAACAGTGGGCCGAAGGAATTCGCTCGGGCCGCGCTCGAGGCGGTCTGCTACCAGTCCCGCGATCTGCTCGATGCCATGCACAAGGATTGGAAGGGCGGCGTGGAGAGCACCGTCCTTCGTGTCGATGGCGGCATGGTCGCCTCCGACTGGACGATGCAGCGGCTTGCGGACATTCTCGACGCGCCTGTCGATCGGCCGGTCATCCTCGAAACCACGGCGCTTGGCGCTGCCTGGCTTGCCGGCAGCAAGGCCGGTGTCTGGCCGGACCGCGTTGGGTTTGCCAAGAGTTGGAAACGCGACCGCCGTTTCGAACCAAGCTTGGACGAGAAGACGCGTGCGGCGAAGCTGAAGGGATGGCGGAGTGCCATCAAACGCACGCTTGCCGACGTCTGACGAGCGTGGTCCCGTTCGCTGAGGGTGCAGGTAGGTCGGCTATTCCTCGATCTCGCCAGCGGCTCGGCTCATGCGATGCTCGAGAAAAGTCAAACGGTTCTCCTTGATGGCTTGCAGGGCGGACATGTCGCTGCCCGCTATCTTCAGGTGTGGCAGATGCTCTCGGTAAACGAGTTCGAATATTGCGGCGCGCGTGCCCGGATCGACAGGGTTGGCCTCGTAGACGGGTAGGTCCGCGTGGATCGAGGGGCGGCCCGTCGCCTGTTCGACGCGCGTGGAATAGACTGGCTTGCCTTTGATCCGCGTTGTCGTTGCCGACATGTCGGCGCAGATTTCAAGCGCCTGCAGGATCGTAAACCTCTCCTGTCTTGTGGGCAGAACAAACCGGTGCATGATGTCCATCGAGCGGCCACTGTCGCTCAGGTTGGCGATGATGGCGAGATCGCCGAGACGGATCATGATGGTTTGCGTTTCGTGCACGGTGACGAAGTCGAAGTCCTCACGATAGCGATCGTCGTCAATCGCCAGGATGACGATCGAGCCCAACACCTCTGGCGCGATATGCGCGCCGGTGTAGGGGGACCTGGCGAGGCAATGAATGTGATGCAGCGTCGCCCAGTCGGTGTTCTTGTCTTGCATCACCGCTTCCACGCGGTGATCGGGGTTGATCGGGATGGCGCCGTCCTTGATCAGGAACTTCAGGAAGATCCAGGAAAGCCAGGCAAACAGCAGGCGTTGTGTGTCACCGTCGAGATGGCGCAGAAGTTTCGAGTGTCCGCCTTCCATTAATCGCCGCACCGGTTGTTCAAGCTTTCTTCCGAGCATCGAATTGCAGTCCTTGCAGCAGGGGATCGTGTGGCGACCGTATCGCCGACCATGGTATTCGTGCGGCAGGCTGACCTCCTTGTCGTAGAGGTCGTACTTCCGCAGGATCCACTTGGGCAGGACGTGTTCCCGGTTGACCACTCTACTGTCGAGGGGTTCGCAGCAGATCAGGCACCGTGTCTTTTTGCTGACGAGGTCAATGAAGGTGTCGGTATCGATGTAGACCTTGGGGTCATTCAAATACGGTGAAGGCGTCATGTCCTTGTCTCCCGTCGGATCGATGAGGATAATATGCACCGAGTTTCCCGTCAGGTCGCGCGAAACTGCGGCGTGTTCGGACTTGCCTGTTTCAGTCACGGAGGAGTTGGCATGGTTGCGGTCACGGTGGAGCTGCGGAATGTCGAGGGTACGCAAGCGGCGATGGAGTGGGCCGGTCCGCACACCATCATTGTCGATCGTCCGGAGGGGAAGGCCGGTGGGCAGGGGCTCGGCTTCAACGGCGCACAGCTTTTGGCGCTGGCGCTCGGCGGGTGCTTCTGCAACGACCTGCGCTATGTCGCCGAAGAGATGGGCGTCTTGCTTGGCAGGATTGCGGTCTCGGTAGTCCTGGAGCTCGAGGGGAGCCCGCTGCTCGCCAAATCGGCCAAGATGACCGTTCTCTGCGAAAAGCAGGATGGCGACGGCGCCGAACGTGTGATCGAACGGGCGAAGGAGGTCTGCATGGTCGCCAATTCGCTGGGGCGTGGGGTTGCAGTTTCGATTGAGCATGCCGCCTAGTCTAGGCCCTATAGCCGGAACTGAAGCGGGCACGACGGGCAGTGACGGGTTGAGATGACCGCCAGCAAAGGCTATGAGCTGCCGACCGCAAGCGGCTTCCGCAAACCAACAAGGGCGCATCCTGCATGACTCCAGAGTTCCTCGTCACTCATTCCGGTGGCTTCCATGCGGATGAGGTGCTGTCGAGCGTCATCCTCACCCGGCTCTTCCCGCAGGCTCGAGTGATCCGCAGCAGGGCGCCGGAGTGGATCAAGCCGGGCGCCGACCGCATCATCTATGACGTCGGCGGCGCGTATGATGCCTCTCAGCGTATCTTCGACCACCATCAGCGTGGCGCACCGCTGCGTGACGATGGGCAGCCCTACAGTTCGTTCGGCCTGGTCTGGAAGCACTACGGCCACGACTATCTTGTTGTCACCGGCATTCCAGAGGCTCACGTCGCGGCCTTGCATGCCTCGTTCGACCTCACCTTCGTGCTGCCGGTCGATCTGACTGACAATGGTGCGCTCAGCCCGTCCGGACCGCTGGCCGGGCTGACGCTACCGACCTTGCTGGAAACCTTGAAGCCGGTGTTCGACGAAACGGACGCGAATGCCGATGATCGCAGATTTCAGGATGCCGTCGCCATCGCCCGCAGTTTCGTCGAGGCGAAGATCGCTCAAAGCGCCGCCAAACTGCGGGCAGAGACGCTCGTGCTTCAGGCGATAGAGCGTACGGGGCAGGGGCGCGTGCTCGAACTTCCGATGGGAATGCCTTTCCGTCCCGCGATCGTCAAGGCGGGCGCCGATCACCTGCTCTTTGTCGTTCATCCGCGAGAAAGGGATTGGTGCGTCACCGGCATTCGCCGCGGGGACGAGGGGTTCGAACTTCGTGCGGATCTGCCTGCTGCCTGGGCCGGCCTGACCAATCACGATCTGGAGGCCGTTTGCGGCGTCGATGGCGCAACCTTCTGCCACAACGGCCGATTCGTCGCTGCAGCCAAGACACGCGAGGCCGCGTTAGCGATGGCCGAGCTGGCCGTGCAGGAGGCCATCAACGTCGGATCAGGCTGACTAGATGGAGAGGAGATAGCTGGCGCTCGTCAGGCCCGACCGTTTTAGCAAGAAAGGCTGCGACCGCAGACGTCGTCCGTTTGCCGCATTCGGCACGCCGGCCCCTGCCGTCAGGGCGGCGGCATCTCCTTTTGCGCGCTGCAATTTTTTGCTGCGTTCTGTCGGATGTCACGCTACTCCTTCGTCATTCAGGAAGAGGAGTAAGACATGCTTTATGCAATCCTTTGTTACGCCAATGAAGAAACGGTGTTCTCCTGGACCAAGGAGGAGGAAGACGCCGTGATGGCGAAGCTTTATGCGGTTCAGGCACCTTTGGCCGAGCGCGGCAAGCTTGGTCCTGTCGGCCGGCTGATGCCGACGACAGCGGCGACCACCGTGCGCAAGGGCAAGGAGGAACCGCTCGTTCTCGATGGCCCCTTCGCGGAAACGAAGGAAGCACTCCTCGGTTTTTACGTGGTTGATTTCGACACTCTGGAGGAAGCCGTTGCGTTTTCCAAGGAGCTCTCCACGGTCAACCCGGGTTCTACCTCTTACGAAATTCGGCCGTTCTACGTGTTCCGACCGGGAGTTTCTTCGGCATGACAGACATTGCCTGGATCGACGTGACGCTTGCTTCGGCCCGACCGAAAGCGCTTGGTGCGCTGCTCAGATATTTCCGCGATCTCGATATCGCGGAGGAGGCCTTCCAGGAGGCCTGTTTGCGCGCCATCCGTACCTGGCCGGACAAGGGGCCGCCGCGCGATCCGACGGCATGGCTGATCTTCGTCGGCCGCAACAGTGGCATCGACGCCGTGCGCAAGCGTTCGAAGACGCAGGCACTTCCTGATGAAGAACTGATCTCCGATACCAGCGATGCTGAGAGCGATATTGCCGAACGGCTTGATGATTCCAACTATCGCGACGATATCCTGCGGCTGCTCTTCATCTGCTGCCACCCGGATCTGCCGGCGACGCAACAGATCGCATTGGCGCTGCGCATCGTCTCGGGCCTGTCAGTACAGCAGATCGCGCGTGCCTTTCTTGTTGGCGAAAGCGCGATGGAGCAGCGGATCACGCGGGCCAAGGCTCGCGTTGCCAAGGCCGGTGTACCCTTCGAGACGCCGGACGCGCAGGAGCGGGCCGAGCGGCTCTCGATCGTCAGCACAATGATCTACCTGATCTTTAACGAGGGCTACAGCCAGGCGGATCCGAAGCACGACGCCTGTGCGTTCAGCGACGAGGCGATCCGGCTCGCGCGGCTCCTGCTGCGCATCTTCCCCGGCGAGCCTGAACTGATGGGTCTGCTCGCATTGATGCTCCTGCAGATCTCGCGGCGCCAGGCCCGTTTCAACGGTGAGGACGATATCGTGCTGCTCGAGGATCAGGATCGTTCGCTGTGGAACCGCGAGCTGATCAACGAGGCGCTGGCGCTGCTCGACAAGGCGATCCGCCATCGCCAACCGGGGCCTTACCAGCTGCAGGCGGCGATCGCTGCCCTGCATTCGCGGGCCAGGCGCGCCGAGGATACGGACTGGGAAGAGATCGAGCTGCTTTATCGGGCGCTGGAGCGTGTTCAACCGTCGCCGGTCATTACGCTCAACCGCGCCGTCGCCGTCTCCAAACTCAAAGGGCCGGACGTGGCGCTGGCACTCGTCGAAACGCTTGGCGAGAAGCTCGATGGCTACTTCTACTATCACGGCCTGCGTGGCGGTCTGCTGAAGCAGATCGGTCGTGCCCGCGAGGCGCACGAGGCCTTCGATCGCGCCATAGCACTTGCTCATTCGGCAGCGGAAGCCGCGCATATCCGCCAGCAGATCGACAGCCTCGCCCATGGGGCCGCGCAGCCGATCGCCAAATAATTCCAGAAATAATTGCGCCGGGTTGTCGGAACCGGAAAACCTCCCACGTCCTTGTAACAACTTGATCGAAAACAGGTTTCACTCAATAGGAGGAATGCCGAGATGACCGCAGAAGCCCAACACGAACTGGTTCTCGTCCGGGAATTCGACGCTCCGCGCGAGAAGATCTTCAAGGCCTGGACCGATCCTGTCCTGATGAAGGAATGGTTCGTACCACGTCCCTGGACCCTTGCTGATGTGAAAGTCGATGCACGGCCGGGCGGCTCGAACCTCATCGTCATGCGCAGCCCCGAGGGCCAGGAATTTCCGAACCGCGGTGTCTATCTGGAGATCGTCGAAAACGAGAAGATCGTCTTCACCGATGCGTTCACCAGCGCCTGGGTGCCATCCGAAAAGCCGTTCTTCGTCGGCATCATCCTGCTCGAAGACCTCGGCAACGGCCGGACGAAATATACCGCGAAGGCGCGGCACTGGACTGCGGCCGACAAGGAACAGCACGAGCAGATGGGCTTCCACGAAGGCTGGGGCAAATGCGCCGACCAGCTCGCCGAGCTGCTGCCCAGGATCTGAGACTAGAATCGAAACAGGGGGATAGAGGCATGTCTGCAATTGTTGATTCAACTGCCGGGCTTCCGCGCTGGCAGACCGTCACCGGCACTGTCATGAGCGGGCTGATCGTGGCCTTCCTGGTGTTCGACGGCGCGATCAAGCTGGTGCCGATCGTGCCGGTCACGGAGACTATGACGGCGCTCGGTTATTCGGGCGACCCGATGCTTGCTCGCGGCCTCGGTTCCCTGACGCTGTTGTGCGCGCTGCTCTATGCAATTCCGCGGACGTCGGTGCTCGGCGCAATCCTACTCACCGGTCTGCTCGGAGGCGCGATAGCGACGCATCTGCGTGTCGGGAGCCCGGTCTTTTCCCATCTGCTGTTCGGCGGCTATCTCGGGCTCATTGCATGGGGTGGCCTTTATCTCAGATACGAAGCCGTTCGGAAAATGATTCCATTCAGGCGCTGAAACCGTTGATTTCAGAATCAAAGTTCCGCCGCGATCCCAGGTCGCGGCGGTACTGCTTATCGATATTTTTCGAACGATCGGTTCCAGAATTTATGTTTGCCCTGAGGCCGCTCAGTCCTTATCTCCATCAGTAGATACAACGGGATGCGAGCGATGGAACTGGGCCTCTACACCTTTGCCGACGTGAACCCGAACCCGAGCCGAAGCAAGGGTGAGGAAGGGGCCGAGCGGCTGAAGCATCTGATCGATGAAATCGAACTCGCGGACCAGGTGGGGCTCGACGTATTCGGATTGGGCGAGCACCACCGGCCCGATTATGCGGCCTCGGCTCCGGCAGTCGCTCTCGCGGCCGCTGCGATGAAAACGAAGAACATCAGGCTGACCAGCGCAGTGACCGTGCTGAGTTCAGACGATCCGGTTCGGGTCTTCCAGCAGTTCGCAACACTCGACCTGCTTTCGAACGGGCGTGCCGAGATCATGGCCGGACGAGGCTCGTTCATCGAGTCCTTCCCGCTGTTCGGCTACAATCTCGAGGACTACGACCAACTGTTCGAGGAAAGGCTCGACCTGCTGATGGCCCTCCGCGACGAGGAAGTGGTCACCTGGTCGGGTGAATTGCGTGCGCCGATCAATGGGCGTGGCGTTTACCCGCGGCCGCTGCAGGACCCCTTGCCCTTGTGGATCGCCGTTGGTGGCACGCCGCAATCGGTTGCGCGCGCGGGCGCGATGGGCTTGCCAGTGGCACTGGCGATCATCGGCGGCGAGCTGCGCCGTTTCGCGCCGCTGTTCGACCTCTATCGCGAGGCGGCTCGCCGAGCCGGGCAGGAGGCATCGAAGCTCAAGACCAGCATCAACGTGCACGGCTTCATCGCCGATACGACGGACGCTGCTGCCGATCAGTTCTACGGCCCGCAGGCCGAGGTCATGAACCGAATTGGCCGCGAGCGCGGCTGGGGGCCGACGAACAGGGCGCATTTCGACATGTCCCGCGGACCTAGCGGCGCGCTCTTCGTGGGCGATCCGGAATTGGTCGCGGAGAAGATCATCGCGCACCATCGGTTGTTCAAGAACGACCGTTTCCTGCTGCAGATGGCGATCGGCTTGATGCCCCACGACCAGATCATGCGCGGGATCGAACTCTACGGCACGAAAGTCGCGCCGCTCGTCAGAAAGGCATTGACTGAAAGCGACGAAGAGGCGAAAGCCACCGCCTGAAGCTGGAGCATGATGCCGTAAAGGATGAATTGGATTCTGAACGCCGTCGTGCTCTCATCGTGATCGAGAGCCGGCCGACCGGCCGAAGAAGGCCGGGTGGACATTCATGATCATTGAAAGCGAAGACGAACTCCTCAAGCTAAAGGAAATCGGGCGAATCTGCGCCAATGCCCTGCAAGTGATGAGCGCATCGCTTGAACCGGGTATCACGACCCTGGAGCTCGATCAGATCGGCCGCAAAGTGTTGGAAGATGCCGGTGCGCGTTCTGCGCCCGAACTTTGCTACCAGTTTCCCGGTGCGACCTGCATCAGCGTCAATGAGGAAATCGCCCACGGCATTCCAGGCCCGCGCGTCATTCGCCCGGGGGATCTGGTCAATATCGATGTCTCAGCGGAGAAGGACGGATTCTTTTCCGACACCGGCGCGTCGTTCAGTGTTCCGCCGCACAGGTCCAAGATCGAAAAGCTCTGCCGCGACGGCAAAAGGGCGCTGTGGGTTGGGCTTAACCAGGTGAAACCGGGCGAGCCGCTGGCCAAGATCGGGCAGGCTGTCGGCGCCTTCGCCCTGAAGAATCGCTATACGCTCGTTGCCAATCTGGCGAGCCACGGGATCGGCCGTTCGCTGCACGAGGAGCCGGCCGAGCTCTCGACCTGGCCGGATCCGTCCGAGAAGCGAATGATCACGGAAGGCCTCGTCTTCACGGTCGAGCCGTTCCTCTCGCTCGGCGCAACATGGGCGGAAGGCGGCGACGACGCCTGGACGCTCTACGCGGACCCGGAGGCCCCGACCGTGCAATACGAGCACACGGTCGTCGCCACGCGAAATGGCCCGCTGATCCTGACGCTGCCGGAAGGCGGCGCCTGAGGCCTCACTCGCCCGAACGTCCGCCGGCAAGAATTTCGCCGGCCGCGCGCTCCAGAATGCCGGCGATGCGCTTGGCCTCGTCCTTCGACCAGGGAAAGCGGAGCCGGAGGGCCGATTTCAGTAGCATTCGTGCAGCTGCGACTTCGCTTTTGTCTTCCGGAAATGCGTCCTCGTCCCGATCGCCATTGCGGCTTTCTGGGTCGAAAATCTTGCGGACATGCGCCATCTTCGCGCCGATTTTCTCCAGCTTTCCGAGCGTCATGTCGATCATCGACTGGTTCTCCTCGACGAGCCTGCGGCCGCTCTCCGTGATGCGGTAGAGCTTCTTGGTGCCTTCGCTCTCCACGTCGGCAAGGCCGGTTTCTTCCAGGTAGGTTAGCGCCGGATAGATTACGCCGGGGCTTGGAACATAGAAGCCGCCCGAACGCTCTTCCAAGAGCTTGATCAATTCGTAGCCGTGGCGGGGCTGCTCCACCAGCAAGGCCAGGATCACCAGTTGCAGGTCGCCTGATGCGAATTTCCGCCCCATGCGAAAACCGCCACCACCCATCATTCCGCCTCTAAAACCTCTCATAGGTCACTCCTAAGATGTATCTTTCACTATGTCGTAAAACATATATCGTAAGATAGTCGCTTTCAAGGGCTGGCTTTATGATTTCGTGAGATTGATCAATCGATCAGAAATTCTTGATTGTCGGCGCCGTGTTGCAGCGCGATAAACACGCCATGTTGGCACGCAATGAAACTTTCCCCGAAAACTTGTTTCGAACTGGCCTTGCAGGCGCCATCGCCATGGCCGCCGCGATGGGCTTTGGACGCTTTTCCTACACGCCGATCCTGCCGAGCATGATCAGCGGCGTGCCGCTCTCGGCCGCCGATGCCGGCTTCATCGCCTCTGCGAACTTCGTCGGCTATCTGGTGGGCGCTGTTCTCGCCGCCTACGGGTGGGCAACAGGATGTGAGCGCAAGGTCGCACTCCTTGCGCTTGCGGCGACAGCATTGCTTCTTGCTGCCATGGCCACGACGACATCCGTCATGGTCTTTGCAGTCATCCGCTTCCTGGCGGGTGTTGCGAGTGCCTTTGCTCTCGTATTCAGTTCGCAGATTGTACTTAGCCACGGAGCCATGGCCGGTAACGACCATGTGCAGGCAGCCCATTTCGGCGGCCCGGGTGCCGGCATCGCGCTTTCATCGGTGATGGTTCTGCTGGTCGGGTTGTTCTTTGATGGAAGCAGCGACGCCTGGCGGGCGTCCTGGGTTGGAGGCGCGATCTATTCGGCTCTCAGCCTGCTGGCAGTCTGGTGGCTGCTGCCGTCGGGCCCGGCTGCCGCGGCACAGACCGGCAAGGAACCGCGGATCGCTTGGAGCCTGCCGATGCTGCTTGTCACGGCGTCCTATGGCCTGTTCGGGTTCGGCTATGTGATTACAGGCACATTTCTGGTGACGATCGCGCGCATGGATGCCGCCGGGCCGATGGTTGAGTTTCTCTGCTGGTTCATCGCCGGCCTGACAGCTTCGGTCGCGCTTTTTGCATGGAAGCCGTTCGTCCGTCCGCTAGGATTGGGCTGGGTCTACGTGGCGGCGCTGCTTATCGAGGCGGTCGGTGTGTTGGCGACTGTTCTACTGCCGCACTCTGTTGCGCCGCTGATTGGGGGAGCGTTGTTTGGAGCGACCTTCCTCGCGATCACCGCCTATGGCCTGCAGATCGGCCGTAAACTTTCGCCGGCCAGCCCGCGCCGGATATTGGCGACGATGACGGCAGCATTCGGAGTCGGGCAGATTGTGGGCCCCATTGTTGCTGGCTGGATGGCAGAGCGAACCGGCAGCTTTACGACGCCGACTTACGCTGCCGCGGCGGCGCTGCTGGTGTGCGCAATGCTGGTGATGCCGGTCGCCAAAAAGCTGTCATAGCGCGTTACAAGTGCGTAACAATGGGGTGAGGCCATTGCCGCTCTTTGCGAACTGCCGTAGTTTTCGCCGCAATCTGTCTGTTTAGAGACACCGAAGACTCCAGTTCAGGAAAGCAAGCTCTCCCGTGTTCGTATCGTATTTCCCCAGGCCCAGGCTTTTCTTCATCTCAGCTGTTGCTTGGGCACTTCTGGCCGTTCTCTTTTGGTATTTCGTGGGTTCCGGCCTAGGCTCGGTGATCGGCCTCCCGCCGCTGGCTCCAGGGGCGGAGGCTCCAATCGGTGTTTCGGTCTTCTGGTCGGCTCCGTTCCTTTGGTTCTACATCTATTATGCTTTGGCCGTGGCGCTCTTCGCCGCCTTCTGGTTTACCTACAGCCCGCATCGCTGGCAGATGTGGTCGGTGCTCGGCTCGGCACTGATCATCTTCAACACCTACTTTTCGGTTCAGGTGAGCGTCGCCATCAATGCGTGGTATGGACCGTTCTATGACCTGATCCAGCAGGCGCTCGCAAAGACGGCGCCGGTGACCGCAATGCAACTCTACCTCGGCATGTTGGGCTTTGCCGGCATCGCCTTCGTGGCGATCACCGTCGGCGTGCTCAACCTCTTCTTCGTCAGCCATTGGATCTTCCGCTGGCGCACGGCGATGAACGAATACTACATGGCACACTGGCCGAAGCTCAGGCACATCGAGGGCGCCTCGCAGCGTGTCCAGGAAGACACGATGCGCTTTTCCTCCACGGTCGAAAGCCTTGGCGTCAGCCTCGTCAGCTCGGTCATGACGCTGATCGCCTTTCTGCCGGTGCTATTCAAGATCGGCGCTAATATCACCGAGTTGCCGCTGATCGGCGAGGTGCCGCACGCGCTCGTCTGGGCCGCAATCTTCTGGTCGATCTTCGGAACAGTCTTCCTCGGATTGGTCGGCATCAAGCTGCCGGGCCTCGAGTTCCGCAACCAGCGCGTCGAAGCCTCCTACCGCAAGGAACTCGTCTACGGCGAAGACCATGCCGACCGCGCGACGCCGCCGACTGTCGCCGAGCTTTTCGCCAATGTGCGCCGCAACTATTTCCGGCTCTATTTCCACTACATGTATTTCAACGTCGCCCGCATCTTCTATCTGCAGGCGGATAACCTCTTCAGCCTGATCGTGCTCGTGCCGTCGATCGTCGCCGGCAAGCTGACGCTCGGCTTGATGACGCAGATCAACAACGTCTTCGACCAGGTGCGCGGCTCGTTCCAGTATCTCGTCAATTCCTGGACGACCATCGTCGAGCTGTTGTCGATCTACAAGCGCCTTCGCACCTTCGAATCCGCGATCGAAGGCGAGCCGCTGCCGGATATCGACCAACGCTATCTGGAGCGCGAGGCTGGCATCGTTCACGCCGACGGCTAGAGTCGTCGGCTGTGAGGCCCTCTTAGGCGAACCGCATCGCTGTTCTCGCGCGAGCCTTTGCGGCCACTTCTTCACGGTCACGAGGAGGCTGGGAAGTCTCCAGTGAATCAAGCAACTCGTGGGCGCATTTCGCGATCGAATTGACCGCACGTTCGAACGCCGCCTCATTGCGTTTCGATGGTTTGGTCGTTCCGCTCAGCTTCCGCACGAACTGAAGCGCCGCATCATGGATCTCCTCGTCCGTTGCTGGCGGATCGAAATTGAAGAGGGGTTTGATATTCCGGCACATGACTAGCTCCCGGTCGTCTTCTCTCCGCCACTACGAGGAGGGTGGCGTAGGACAGAAGGTAGTCGCGTAAGCGCTAATTGCAAACGGACCAGATGGCCGCGCCGGCAAAAGGCGGAAGGGATGGCAATGCCTGCTTAAAGACCCGATGTTTGCGTCTGGTCCTGCAGCTTACCCCGCGCTTCGATCATCGGGATCGCCTCCGAATAGCTGACGCAGGCTACGTCCGCGCGACGGCAGACATCGCTGACCAGCCGGTCGAGCGCGCGCCAATAGGCGCCGCCGTTCATCTCGACGAAGTGAAAGCCCAGCTGCAGCGGGATGCGGCTGCCTGAATACTGCTTGTCGAAGGCTTCCTTGAAGGCGGCATAGGAGCGGTCTTCGAATGCCTTCGAATCGGCCTTGTCTTCCTCGCCGTTGGAGTGGCGAACGAAGAGGTTGTAGTCCATGCCGATGATCGGTTTTTCGCGCGGGCCCTCGGGGATCAGTGGCAGGCCGAAGCGGATGATGCCGTTTTCCTCGACCGGCAGGGTCGGCCCCTTGGTCACCAGGCTGGCGTCATAGGTGAAACCGGCCTTCCTTTCCGCGGCGATCATATCGGCGCCCGGCGTTGCCGAGAGATAGGGCGCGCGGAAGCCGTGGATGCCATGGTCGACCAGATCCTGCCAGCCCTTGGGTTCTTCGAGGTCGACGCTCTTCCAGGCATTCTTCAAGGTGGCGTGGAAGGTGGCGAACTCCTTGCCCCAATCTGCCTCGCTCCACTGCCGTCCATCGAAGTGGCCGCAGGCGTGGCTCGAGATGTCGTGCCCCTCGAGGTGGGCGTGCCAGATGTTGCCGAGCCGCTCGCGAATCTCGTCGTCGCCCTGGGCAAAGCCGACATTGGATTTGCCAAGCTTCTGGTGCGGCGCCTGATAGGCCTTCTTGGTCGCCTGGTTCATCAGGAAGGTGCAGGAGAGGAAGTAGGTGAAATGGGCCCCGTTCTTGGCGGCCATCTCACGGCTTTTCTGCCAGAGCGCATTGTCGTGCGCACCGTCGAACGAGATCATCACCAGCTGTTTCGGCTGGTCGACAGCGCCAGCTGTGCCTGGAATAAACAAAGAGAGGGCGAGGGAGGCCTGGAAAAAAGAACGAAACATGGACACCGCGAGAATTTGTTTGCGGCTTTCCTGTTACAGAAATGCGGCGAAGCTGCGGTGACGCTGGCGTTTTTGCGCGGCTCCGGCTAAGTCTCGGAAAACGCACAGGAGATCGCCATGACATTGCTTATCGTCGGCATCATCATTTTCCTCGGACTTCATCTCATACGCGTCATCGCGCCCGGCTTTCGACAGTCCATGATCGATAGTCTCGGCGAGAACGGCTGGAAGCTGGCGTATTCCATCGTCAGCATTCTCGCGCTGATCCTGCTGATTTACGGCTTTGGTCAGGCCCGTCAGGTGACCGGCTTGCTCTACACGCCGCCGGTCTGGATGGCGCACATCACCCTGACCCTGATGCTGCTCGCAATGATCTGTCTGGTCGCCTCGCTGCTGCCGGCGGGGTATATCGCCGTCAAGGCGAAGCATCCGATGGTGCTTTCGGTGAAGATCTGGGCCTTCTCGCACCTGCTGGCCAATGGCGAGACCTCTTCGGTACTGCTATTTGGTGCTTTCCTGGCATGGGGTGTGATCCTGCGGATTGCGCTGAAGCGTCGTGAGCGCGCCGGCGAGCTCACCCTTCGTCCGTTCGTCTCGGGCAAGTATGATCTCTATGCCGTCATCATCGGCGCGATCGCCTGGGCGCTCATCACGTTCAAGCTGCACGAGCTATTGATTGGCGTGGCTCCGATCGTTATGTGACGAATCTTTCCAATCCCCCTTACAACTGCTGAAAAATGGGGTAGAAGGCGCCACAATGTGCGTGCAACCCGCATGCCGAAGCATATCCGCGGCCGGAGACGAGAATGGCATTCAACGACGACAGCTTCATTCGTGAAGTTAATGAGGAACTGCGTTCCGACCAGGTGAAAGGCGCATGGCGCCGGTTCGGCCGCTACCTGATCGCGCTCGCCGTCCTGATCGTTCTCGGCACCGTCGGCTACAAGGTCTATGAATATTGGGACGACAACCAGTCCTCCGGCGCGGGTGACAAGTTTATCGCTGCCATGAAACTCGCCGACGAGAACAAGCACGATGAGGCGCTGGCAGCGCTTGAGACGCTCGAAAAGGAAGGCCACGGAGCCTATCCGATCCTCGCGCGGATGCGTGCCGCAAGCGTCCTCGCCCAGAAGGGCGATACGGCGGGTGCTGTGGCGGCCTTTGAGGTGATCGGCAAGGATAACGCCGCGCCGGCAGCTGTGCGCGATGCCGCCAGAATGCGCGCCGGCTGGCTGCTGATCGAAGGTGGCACCTACGAACAGGTCTCGGCCCAGGTTGAGGAAATGGCTGTTCCCGGCAACGCCTTCCGTCACTCCGCCCGCGAAGCACTCGGCCTTGCTGCCTACAAGGCTGGCAACATGCCGCAGGCACGCCAGTGGTTCCAGGCGATCGCCGACGACGCGCAGAGCCCGCGCAATGTTGCCAATCGCGCCCAGATGATGCTTGATAACATCACCGCATCCGGCAAGGCGCCCGCCGCACAGGGCTGAAAGTAAGGAATATCAATGAGCTTCACGGTCGCCATCGTCGGTCGCCCGAATGTTGGCAAGTCGACGCTTTTCAACCGCCTGGTTGGGAAGAAGCTGGCGCTTGTCGACGACACGCCGGGTGTCACCCGCGACCGTCGCCCCGGCGAGGCGCGGCTCGTCGACCTGCGTTTCACCATCGTTGATACCGCCGGTCTTGAAGAGGCCCATGAAGAGAGCCTGCAGGGCCGCATGCGCGCCCAGACCGAAGCGGCGATCGATGAAGCCGACCTTTCTCTGTTCGTCGTCGATGCCAAGACGGGCCTGACGCCTGTCGACACGGCGCTCGCGGAAATGCTGCGTCGTCGCGGCAAGCCGGTCGTGCTCGTGGCCAACAAGTCGGAAGCTCGCGGCTCGGACGCTGGGTTTTACGACGCTTATTCGCTCGGCCTTGGCGAGCCGACTCCGATCTCGGCGGAGCACGGGCAGGGGATGCTCGATCTCAGGGATGCGATCGTTGCCGCGCTTGGCGAAGACCGGGCGTTTCCGCCGAAGGAAGATGTCGCCGTCACCGACGTCGATATCCCTCAGTCGTCCGGCGAGGAAGGCGAGGAAGAGGAAGAACCCGTATACGACGACACCAAGCCGCTGCGTGTGGCGATCGTCGGCCGCCCGAATGCCGGCAAGTCGACCCTGATCAACCGCTTCCTGGGTGAGGACCGGTTGCTGACCGGACCGGAAGCCGGAATCACACGCGACTCCATCTCGGTTGAATGGGACTGGCGCGGCCGCACCATCAAGATGTTCGACACGGCAGGCATGCGCCGCAAGGCCAAGGTGATCGAGAAGCTGGAAAAGCTTTCGGTTGCAGATACGCTCCGCGCCATCCGCTTCGCCGAACTTGTCGTCATCGTCTTTGACGCGACGATCCCCTTCGAGAAACAGGATCTGCACATCGTCGATCTCGTGCTGCGCGAGGGCCGGGCTGCCGTGCTCGCCTTCAACAAGTGGGACATGATCGAGGAGCCGCAGGCGGTTCTCGCGGACCTGCGCGAAAAGACCGACCGGCTGCTGCCGCAGGCGCGAGGAATCCGCGCCGTACCGATCTCCGGCCAGACGGGTCGCGGGCTCGACAAGCTGATGCAGTCGATCATCGATACGGACAAGGTCTGGAACAAGCGCATCTCGACCGCTCGCCTCAACCGTTGGCTGGAGCAGCAGCAGGTTCAGCATCCGCCACCGGCAGTCTCCGGTCGCCGTATCAAGCTCAAGTATATGACGCAGGTGAAGGCTCGCCCGCCGGCCTTCATGATCTCCTGCACGCGCTCGGACGCGTTGCCGGAATCCTATACGCGTTATCTGATCAATGGCTTGCGCAACGATTTCGACATGCCGAGCGTGCCGATCCGCATTCACTACCGCTCGCCCGAAAATCCGTACGAATCGAAGAAAAGACGGAGCTGATCAAGCGAGCAATCTTACGTCTCATAACGCGACAGCGTATCGCGTAGTGTGATGATATCTGCCGCCAGCCGCTTCAGTTCTGCAAATTCCCGGCCCGATGCATCCAGAATGCAGCCTGGAATGGATGCCGCACGCTTCCTGAGTTCGCGGCCTTCCTCAGTCAGGCCAATAATGACGACACGCTCGTCCTCCTTGCCGCGCTGCCGCTTGATGTAGCCGGTCGCTTCCATGCGTTTGAGGAGGGGGGTAAGGGTGCTCGACTCGAGATGCAGCTTCTCGCCGATGCCGCCGACAGTCTGTCTGTCTTCCTTCCAGAGAGTGACCATTACCAGATATTGCGGGTATGTGAGATCCAGTGCGTCAAGCATCGGCTTGTAGACGCGGTTCATCGCGTGGTTCGCGGTGTAGAGGGCGAAGCACATAAAATCGTCGAGGTTGAGATCGTCGCTCATGTCGTGTTCTCCGGAAATGATCTAATTATATCGCGCAATAAATAATCGCAATCAAGTTTGTTGCATAGGAGCTATGCCAGAATATTTATCGTGCGATAAACAATCGTGCGATAAACAAATGGCGTGTTCACGACGAACCGCAACCAAGAGGACTGGACAATGTCGACCATCAAGACCGCACTCTCCGCAGCCACGATCCTGGCAGCCACCACATTCGGCGCCGCTGCCGATCCGGTATTGGAACCGACGACGCAGAAGTTCATCGACGCGCTGGCCGGCGCCAAGCCGATCTACACGCTGTCTCCGTCCGACGCCCGCGACGTACTTGCCGGAGCGCAGAAGGGCGATGTCAAGAAACTCGCCGCCAAGGAAGAGAACCTCACGATCAAGGCTGGTCCGACCGGCAGCATCAAGCTGCGCGTCGTCCGTCCGGAAGGCGCGAAGGGCAAGTTGCCCGTCGTGATGTATTTCCACGGTGGCGGCTGGGTTCTCGGCGATGCCGAGACGCATGACCGGCTCGTTCGCGAGATCGCCAACGGCGCCAAGGCCGCCGTCGTCTTCGTTGATTATGAGCGCTCGCCTGAGGCACGCTATCCGATCGCGATCGAGCAGGCCTATGCCGCTACGAAATACGTCGCTGAGCATCAGAAGGAATTCAACGTCGATGCGAGCCGCCTGGCAGTGGCCGGCGATAGCGTCGGTGGCAACATGACGGCAGCAGTGACCCTTCTAGCCAAGGAGCGGGGCGGTCCCGCAATCGATCAGCAGGTCATGTTCTATCCCGTGACCGACGCCAACTTCGAGACCGGCTCCTACAACCAGTTCGCCAATGGTCCCTGGCTGACCAAGGAGGCCATGAAGTGGTTTTGGAACGCCTATCTGCCTGACGAAGCCAAGCGCAAGGAGCCGACCGCTTCGCCGCTCCAGGCATCGCTCGACCAACTGAAGGGCTTGCCGCCGGCATTGATTATTACCGATGAGAACGACGTGCTGCGCGACGAAGGCGAGGCCTATGGCCGCAAGCTGACGCAAGCCGGCGTCAAGGTAACCTCCATCCGCTACAACGGTACGATCCATGACTTCGTGCTTCTGAACGCCATTGCCGAGACACCGGCAGTGCGCAGCGCGGTCTCGGTCGCCAGCCAGACGCTGCGCGAGGCGCTCAGCAAGTAACGCCTTCAGGTTCCCGAAGAGACTGGCCCGGCGGCTTCGCCGGGCTTTTTCGTTCTTGGCAGCGACTTGGCGGCAAATTGCCAGGCCTTTTTCCATTTCGGCGTAATGACACCGTTGGCAGCGCGGATGTTGTTGATGAACTGCGTGGTTGCCGCTTCCCAGGAATATTGAAGCGCGAGTTCGCGTGCTTTCTCGCGGGAAGCAGACAATGCCGTCAGGCAGGCCGTTTTCAGGTCGTCGTCGAGTGCTCCGACTTCGTTGTCGTCTCCGATGATGTCGAACGGGCCGGTGACAGGGTAGGCGGCCACGGGAACGCCTGACGCGAGGGCCTCGAGGATCGTATTGCCGAACGTATCCGTCAGCGACGGGAAGACGAAGACATCGGCCTGGGCATAGGCCTTTGCCAGCTCCTCGCCGACTTTTAGGCCGGTGAAATGCACATCGGGATAGCGTTTCTCGAGTTCCGTGCGGGCCGGCCCGTCACCGACGACGACCTTCGATCCGGGCAGGTCGAGATCCAGGAAGGCCGGCAGGTTCTTTTCCAGGGCAACGCGGCCGACTGTCATGAAGATCGGGCGGGTAAGGCTGAACGGCGCATCTTCCGGGGGCATGGGGCGGAAATGATCGGCATCAATGCCGCGGCTCCACGGCATGAGGTTTCGAATGCCCTTTTCGGAGAGTTCGCGCGCGAGGCTTGGGGTCGCGACCATGCAACCGGCGCCCGAGTTGTGAAACCAGCGAACGAAGGCGTAAAGCCAGCTCTTCGGTATGGGCAGGCGAGCCGAAACGTATTCCGGAAAGCGAGTGTGGTAGCTGGTGGAGAAAGGCATGCGATTCTTCAGACACCAGCGCCGCGCCGTCAGTCCCAACGGGCCCTCCGTCGCGATATGAACGTAGGAGGGCATGTGTTTCTTGATCTCGCGCGCGACGCGGCGGTAGCTCGCTATCGAGAGACGAATTTCGGGATACGTGGGGCAGGGCACGCTGTGAAAGCCCTGCGGCGTCACCATCGCCACGTCGATGCCCATCTTCGCCAGTTCGCGATTGGTGTTCTCGATCGAACGGACGACGCCGTTGACCTGCGGATGCCAGGCATCGCTGACAATCACCAGCCGTTCCGCCATGCCCAGCCGAGATGCATACCGGCCTTCGTTGCCTCCAACATCCGACATATGTTGCAGCACGCCCCAATCCCATCCATGCCGCGCCCGCGGGGGCGCCGGCCTAATTCCCGGCTGACCCGGAGACTCGATTCCCGCGCCTCACATTCTGGCGGTCGTCGATGATGGAAATATTACAGTCGCACTGCGCCGATCGTTCGATGTTGCTCAGGTCTTGTCGATGCCGAGCTTTTCCCATGCGACGAGGGCGCCGTGTTCGCTAACCACGCGTGCGGCGACCTTCGCGGCAAACGCCGCTGCAGCAGGGGCGTCCTTCGTTTCGAGATAGCGGGCGAGAAATGCGCCGTTGAAACTGTCGCCGGCGCTGGTCGTGTCGACGACCTGTTCGACCTTTTCGGCTGGGACGAAGCTCTCCACGCCGTCGAAGCTCAGGGTCGCTCCCTCTGCGCCGTTCTTAACGACCACATCGGTCGCGCCAAGCGTGCGATACCGCTGGATCGTCGCAGCGATCGAGACGTCGCCGAAGTGCGTTGCTTCGTCGTCAAAACTCGGCAGCACCAGGGACGAGGCGCGCGCACCTTCGCTGATCGTCGCATGCATCACGTCATAGCCGGACCAAAGCCGCGGGCGGATATTGGGGTCGAAGGCCACGATCTTGCCGGCGGCCTTGGCGCGACGGACTTCGGCGAGCAACGTATCGGCGTCATTGCGAGACAGGATCGCAAGTGTGATGCCGGAGAAATAGATGACGTCGCATGCCTCGATCGCCTCGCGCAGGAGCTCCGCATCGGCTGCCAGCTGGCGGGCGGCCGAGTTGTCGCGCCAGTAGCTGAAGGAGCGCTCGCCGTCCTTGAGGCTGATCATGTAGAGACCGGGCGCCTTACCCTTGATGCGCCTGATAAATTCCGTGCCGATGCCAGCCTGCTTGTAGAAGGCGATCATCTCATCGGACATGGCTTCGTCGCCGAGCGCGGTAAAATACTCCACCGACCAATCTGCCGGCAGGCAGGCGCGAGCATACCAGGCGGTGTTCAGCGTATCGCCGGCAAAGCCCTTGCGTAGCAATCCGGCGCCTGCCTGCGAAAGCTCCACCATGCATTCACCGATCGATAAAAAACGCCCGCTCACAGAAAGCCTCCCTGAATTTTCCCGTTTCGCTGATACGCGCAGAGCACCTTCCTGACAAGCCGCGAGCGGCATGTGCCTGCGGCATTAGGCCGGATTTGTTGACCGTGTGGACGGGGCGCATAATGACGCGCCTAGCTATGGGGATATGTTCATGCAGAAGATCCCAGTTTCTCTGATCGCCATTTCACTTATCGCGGGACTATCCCTCTCAGCTATTCCCGCTTTCGCACGCGGCGGAGGCAAGGGCCGAAAGATGGATTGCCAGACACTCGCCATGCAGGAGCGCAACTCCGTGGGCGGCAAGCTACCGAGCAAGGACATCAAGCGCCGCGACAAGATAAAGCGCAGAATGCAGAAACTTGGATGTGCGACGGATCCCGGCTGAAGGTTGTTTTTTGGCGCGCCCGCTTTAGTCTTGGCATGATTGCGTGATGCGGGAGATGATTGGCTGATGTCGGTTGCAGGCAAGACGGCGGACTGGTGGCGGGGTGCTGTCATTTATCAGGTCTATCCGCGATCCTTTCAGGATACCAACGGAGATGGTCTCGGAGACCTGAAGGGCATTACCCGGAGATTGCCCTATATCGCCAACCTTGGCGTAGATGCGATCTGGCTGTCGCCGTTCTTCAAGTCACCCATGGCCGACATGGGTTACGATGTTTCGGATTATTGCGATGTCGATCTGATCTTTGGCACGCTTGATGATTTCGATGAAATGATGGCGGCCGCCCATGGGCTCGGCCTCAAGATCATCATCGATCAGGTCATTTCCCATACCTCCGATGTTCATCCCTGGTTTGTCGAAAGCCGCTCGAGCCGGACCAATCCCAAGGCGGACTGGTATGTGTGGGCGGACCCGAAACGGGATGGGACGGCCCCCAACAACTGGCTCTCGATCTTCGGTGGACCAGGATGGGAATGGGACGGCGTGCGCCGGCAATATTACCAGCATAACTTCCTGACCTCGCAGCCGGATCTCAACTTCCACAGTCCGGAGGTTCAGGATGCCGTGCTTGCCACCGTGAAGTTCTGGCTCGACCGCGGCGTCGACGGCTTCCGCCTCGACACTGTCAATTATTACTTCTGCGACAGGCTGCTTCGCGACAACCCTCCGCATGCGCCCGATGAGAGCGATACCGGTCTCGATGCGCCGGATACCAACCCGTACGGCATGCAGAACCACCTCTACGACAAGACGCAGCCGGAGAATGTCGGCTTCCTCCGGCGGTTCCGGGCGCTGCTTGATCGCTACGAGGCGCGCGCGACGGTCGGCGAGGTCGGCGACGGTGCCCGCTCGCTGAAGACCGTCGCCGCCTATACGGGCGGCGGCGACAAGCTGAACATGTGCTACACCTTCGACCTGCTCGGACCGGACTTTACCGCGACGCATATTCGAAACTGCGTCGATGCCTTCCAGAAATCGGTTGCCGATGGGTGGGTATGCTGGGCGTTCTCGAACCACGACGTCAACCGTCATCTGAGCCGCTTTGCCAAGACGGCAGCAGAGCGGCCCGTGATCGCCAAGCTCGCCATGTCTGTGCTGGCGACGCTGCGCGGCTCGATCTGCCTCTACCAAGGAGAAGAACTTGGGCTTCCCGAGGCCGAGCTCGCCTTCGAGGATCTGCGTGATCCCTATGGCATCCGCTTCTGGCCGGCGTTCAAGGGACGTGACGGATGCCGCACTCCGATGCCCTGGGAGGCTGCCAAGGCGCATGCTGGCTTTACGAGCGCCGAGAAGTCATGGTTGCCGGTGCCTTATGAGCAGGCGGCGCTTTCCGTCGATACGCAGGAGAGCGATCCGAATTCCGTGTTGCACCACTACCGGCAGACGCTCAATTTCCGGAAAAGCCACCCGGCTTTGCTCAATGGCACTATGGAATTCATCGGTACCAATCAGGACCTTCTCGCCTTCACGCGCAGCAAGGGAAGCGAGAAGCTGCTCTTCGTCTTCAACCTGACGCGCAAGCCCGCGCAGTTCATGCCGCCGGCCGGAATGGTGATCGGAGAACGGCTGGCGATGCCGGGCTTCGCGGCGGCAGCCGGAACCGGTCCAATCAAGCTGGCCGCACTCGATGCATTCTGCGCACGGGTGGCTGGCTAGACGCTCACCCGACGAGGGCGAACTTGTCGACGTCCACCATTCCGCGATCCGAGATCTTCAGGTGCGGAATGACCGGGAGCGGCAGGAAGGCCACCTGCAGGAAGGGTTCCTCAAGCGTCGTGCCGAGCGCGTAGGCGGCCTTGCGTAGATGGTGGAGCGTGTCGCGCACCGTCTCGTAGGTCTCGAGGCTCATCAGGCCGGCAATGGGCAGGGCGATCTCGCCGGTGACCTTGCCATCCTCGACGACAACGAAGCCGCCGTTGATTTCGCCGAGGCGATTGGCGGCGAGGGCCATGTCATCCTCGCTGACGCCGACGACGCAGATGTTGTGACTGTCATGCCCGACGGTCGAGGCGATCGCACCTTTCTTCAGGCCGAAGCCCTGGACGAAACCATTGGCATGGTTGCCGTTCTTGCCGTGCCGCTCGATGACGGCGACCTTGATGATGTCATTGCCGAGATCGACGTCAGTCTGGTTGCCCTTCACCGGTAGCCGATAGCGGCGATGTTCGGTGATGATCTTGCCGGGCGTGACGCCGATCACAGGGGTTTCGCCGTCGGCGACGGGAACGCCGAAGTGCGCGGCGTTGACGGGCCGGGCCTTGACGCTATCAAGGCCGACCGGTTCGACGGGCTTGCGCGTGGCGAAAAGCTCTGGGGTCACTTGGCGCCCAGCGGCAAAGACGAGATCTGCGCGGCAGTTTTCGAGGCTGTCGATGACCACGAGGTCTGCACGCCAGCCGGGGGCTACGAGACCGCGGTCCCTCAGGCCGAAGGCACGGGCAGCCGAGATCGACGCGGCGCGATAAATGGCCAGCGGCTCGACGCCGTTCTTGATCGCGGTCCGGATCATGTAGTCGAGATGGCCTTGCTCGGCGATGTCGAGGGGATTGCGGTCATCAGTGCAAAGGGCGAGGTACGGCGACAGGCGCTCGGTGATGATGGGCATCAGGGCCGCCAGATCCTTCGACACGGAACCCTCGCGCACGAGGATATGCATGCCCTTGCGCATCTTTTCTAGCGCTTCGGCAGCACTGGTGCATTCATGCTCGGTGCGGATGCCGGCGGAGAGGTAGCCATTCAGGTCATTGCCCGAGAGCAGGGGGGCGTGGCCGTCGATATGCTGCCCCTGGAAGGCATCGAGCTTGGCCATGCAGATGGGATCCTTGTGGATCACACCGGGGAAGTTCATGAACTCGGCGAGGCCGATGACCTTCGGATGATGGCGAAATGGAAGGAGACGTTCGATCGGCAGATCTGCGCCCGATGTTTCCAGATGCGTGGCGGGCACGCAGGAGGAGAGTTGGACACGGATGTCCATGATCGTTTCGAGGGACGAATCGAGGAAATACTGAATGCCTTCGGTGCCGAGAACATTTGCAATCTCGTGCGGGTCGCAGATGACTGTCGTTACGCCATAGGGCAGGACGCAGCGGTCGAATTCGTGCGGCGTCACCAGCGACGACTCGATGTGGAGATGCGTATCGATGAAGCCCGGCACCACGATCTTGCCCGAGATATCGATCTCGGTTTCGCCGTCGTAGCTGCCGCACGTGCCGACGATACGATCCTGTGCGATTGCGACATCGGATGCCACCAGTTCGCCGGTCACGAGGTCGAAGAAGCGTCCGCCTTTCAGAACGATGTCGGCGGGCAGGCGGCCCGTCCCTTGGTCGATAAGGCGTTCGAGCTTGGCGGTCATGGCATCCTCGTGCTGGCGTTTCACCAGTTATAGCCCATGTGTCTGACAAAGCGAGATCGGCTTTGTCGGCCGGTCCACAAACGAAAACCGGGCGCCCCAGAGGGACGCCCGGCGATCGAAATCGGAAGATCGAAGGCTTATTCGGCCGGAACGATCTTGCCAGCTTCCCACTTGTAGAGCGCGAAGCTCTGCGAAGTCAGGTCGCCGGTTTCGCCGTAGGTCAACTTGCCGATTGCCGTCGGGATCGCTTCGCCGCCCTTCAGCGCCTTGGCGACTGCTTCGGAATCCTCAGCGCTGCCAGCCTTCTCGATACCTGCCTTCAGGACTTCGACTGCGGCGTAGGCGTTGAGCGTGAAGGCTTCGGCCGGGATGCCCTTGGCCTTCAGCGCATCTGCAGCTGCCTGCGAATCCGGGCTCTTGGTCGCATCCATGGCATTGGTGAAGATCGTGCCGCCGGCTGCGTCGGTACCGATGTTCCAGAACTCGCTGTTCGAGAGGCCGTCGCCGCCGATGATGACGGCCTTGACGGACAGGTCATGCAGCTGGCGGGCCAGCAGGCCGCCTTCCGGGTGATAGCCGCCGAAATAGACGACATCGACGTTCTCGGCCTTCAGACGGGTGGTCAGCGCGCTGAAATCCTTGTCGCCAGGGGTCAGGGAGTCGTCGAGCACTTCCTTGATGCCGCCAGCATTCAGTGTGGCCTTGAATGAATCGGCCAGGCCCTTACCGTAGGCGCCCTTGTCGTTGATGATCGCAACGCGCTTGTCCTTGAAGTTCTTCAGGACATAGTTGGCGGCGACTTCGGCCTGCTGGTCGTCGCGACCGCAGGTGCGCAGGACGTTGGCGAGGCCACGCTTGGTGAGGTCTGGTGCGGTTGCCGTCGGGGTGACCATCAGCACGCCGTTCTCAGCAAGAACGTCGGAAGCCGGGATCGCGACGCCCGAGGTGACCGGGCCGACGACGAAGCGGATACCGTCGCCGACGAGCTGGTTTGCAGCGGAAACGCCCTGCTTGGGTTCGCCGGCATCGTCGGCATATTTGAGGATGACTTTCTCGCCGAGGATGCCGCCCTTCTTGTTGATCTCGTCAACAGCAGCCTGCGCGCCATTCTTCACCTGATCGCCATAGGCGGCAACGGGGCCAGTCAGCGGCGCGATGAGGCCGATGGTGACGTCAGCATGGGCGAGCGGCGCAAAGGCAAGCGAGGCGACGAGGGCCGCCGACAAAGTCTTCAGACTCATTTTCTTTCTCCTTGGGTGGGTATCAAAACCCGCGATTTAAGTGCCGCGGCGGCGAGCCCAGATCGTCAACAACCCTTGCAGGGGGATGCGCCAAGAGACGATGAGCAGCCGCGCGCCGAAACACCCGCCCTCCATATTTGGCTTCGACGGACGCTTTGCAAGTTTCTTAGGAATTTACCGTCGATTTCGCAAGAAGATAAAGAAATAGGGCCCGCTTTTGCCTGATTTGACAAAAGCGGGCCCCGAAAACGCGTCGTTTAGATGTTATTTTGCAAAATTTCGCGCAGTTTTCCGAAGAGCTCGTCGATGTGGTGCTTTTCGATGATGAGCGGCGGCGAGAGCGCGATGATGTCGCCGGTAGTGCGGATCAACAGGCCCTTCTCATAGGCCTTCAGGAAGGCGGTAAAGGCGCGCTTGGTCGGCTCGCCGGCGATCGGATCGAGCTCGATCGCGCCGATCAGGCCGGTGTTTCTGATGTCGATGACATTCGGGCAGTCCTTCAGGGAGTGCAGCCCGTCGGCCCAGTAATCCGAGAGCTCGGCGGCGCGGGTCAGGAGGCCTTCTTCCTTGTATGTGTCGAGCGTGCCGAGTGCTGCGGCGCAGGCGATCGGGTTGCCGGAGTAGGTGTAACCGTGCATGAACTCGATCATGTGCTCGGGGCCGCTCATGAACGCGTCATGGATCTCTGCGGTCACGAAGACCGCGCCCATAGGAATCACACCGTTGGTCAGGCCCTTTGCGGTGGTGATCATGTCCGGCTTGACGTCGTAGTACTGGGCAGCGAACGGCGCGCCGAGGCGGCCAAAGCCGGTGATGACTTCGTCAAAGATCAACAGGATGCCGTGCTTGGTGCAGATTTCGCGGAGCTTCTGCAGGTAGCCCTTCGGCGGGATCAGCACGCCGGTCGAACCGGCAATCGGCTCGACGATGACGGCGGCAATCGTCGAAGCGTCGTGTAGCGTGACGATGCGCTCGAGCTCGGTCGCCAAGTCGCCGCCATGCTCGGGCTGGCCGCGGGTGAAGGCGTTCTTGCCCGGCTGATGCGTGTGGGGCATGTGGTCGACGCCCGTCAGCAGCGTGCCGAACATCTTGCGGTTGGAAACGATGCCGCCGACGGAGATGCCACCGAAGTTGACCCCATGATAGCCGCGTTCGCGGCCGATCAGACGGAAGCGCGAGCCGTTCCCCTTCACACGATGGTAGGCGAGGGCGACCTTCAGCGCCGTCTCGACCGATTCAGACCCCGAATTGGTGTAGAGAACGTGGTCCATGCCTTCGGGCGCGATGTCGACGAGGCGGTTCGCGAGTTCGAACGCCTTGGGGTGGCCGAGCTGGAAGGCCGGCGCGTAGTCGAGCTCACCAGCCTGTTCGCGGATCGCTTCGGTGATCTTCGGCCGGCAGTGGCCAGCATTCACGCACCAGAGGCCGGCGGTGCCGTCGAGCACCTGACGGCCGTCATGGGTCTGGTAGTACATGTCCTTGGCGCTGACGAAAAGACGCGGCTCCTTCTTGAACTGGCGGTTCGCAGTGAAGGGCATCCAAAAGGCCCGAAGGTCGTTTGGCGTGGTATTGAGGCGATTGGACATGCTGTTCTCCATGGCCGTTTCGGAGGCCCTTCCCAGTATTGGCTGATGCGGTTTTTTTACTGCCCGGTCAAATTATCAGCGGTTCTTCGGGCGTCAAGCCGCTGACATTGCCGTCAGGCCGTTGCATCGGAGGTACGCGCAAAAAATAGACCGGCATCGCTGCCGGTCTAAAAGTATGTAAACGTGCTGAAATGAGGTTGCCACACTATTCCGGATGCATTTCACGGCAGTGGGGCTTATCAGCTGACATTATGTCAGCTTGTCCTTACGCCGCGGACTTTGCCTGGCTTTGAACAGAGTAGATGTCGGTGAGGGCTTCGAGGATCCTGAGGACCGGCTCGGAGCTGCTGGAGTAGTAGATCGTCTGGGCGTCGCGGCGCGTCTTCACCAGTTTCTGGGCGCGCAGCTTTGACAAGTGCTGCGACAGCGCGGACTGGCTCAAGCCAACCTCCTGCGCCAGCGCACCGACCGGGATTTCGCCCTTCACGAGGTTGCAGAGAATGAGAAGCCTTTTCGGGTTTGCCATTGCGGACAAGAGCGCAGCGGCAATATTCGCATTGGCGGTTAAATCGATTGTGTCCATATCTTCTTCCCGATGTGAAACTAATTTCAAAAACGCATGTTCCCGCTCAATGCCGGACGGCGAAAACTATCAATACGGCGTCAAGATTGTATATAGCTAAATTTCAGGTATTGCGGATTTTATGTTAGATATATGGAAATAAACGTCCTCGATGTCCTCTGCGACGGCAGCGAATTCGCAACGCAGAAGCAAATCACCCGAAATCAGATCGAAACCGGCGCAGTCCACTCCACAAATGCGCCAATCGCCGCCGTTGCCGGCCTTCAAACTCGCTGCGGTCATGGGGGCGAGATCGGGGCTTGTACCTAGTAATTCTTGCACTATCGCATCGGCCTGCGCCGCCACGTTCTCGTTCCCGGGGGATCGAATCGTCAGGTCGTCTCCATCAAGAAGATAGGCGCGACCAAACCCACCATTCAGGCTCGCGGATTGCGGCACCAGCCGGAGGAAGCGGAAATCCGGGAAATCGATATAGAGCTTTGCCTTGGCATGGCGGTTGAGGAAGCGGCTGCGAATCCGGGCATGGATGACGCTGTCGCGCTCGACCAGTTCGGCAAGGCATTGGGTCGTCAAGCGCGGATAGGCCAGTGGATCGCCCTTGCCGGGCTCGCCCGTCAGAAGCGACGCACGGCGATCGGCGTCGAGCGCGCGGGTATGCGTCGACAGGCCCGACACGAGAATGACGGGAACGCCATCGATGTCGGTGCCGAGAAGTACCCGGCTGGCAAATGGGAAGCCGGTCTCGGGATCGAGGACGGCGATTGCAGCATAACGGGCGGAGCGGAGAAGCGTGCGCGCGAGCTTGCGGGCTTCTCCGTCCGTTTCCCTGAGAACGGAAGCTTGATCTTTCATGTCCACTTTTCTGACCGAAGCGGACGGTCGGATCAAGCTTCTTCTTTGCGGCGATGCTGCGTCAGACCCTCAACGATAT
Source organism: Rhizobium sp. RHZ01 (assembly GCF_014851595.1). NCBI lineage: Bacteria > Pseudomonadati > Pseudomonadota > Alphaproteobacteria > Hyphomicrobiales > Rhizobiaceae > Rhizobium > Rhizobium sp. RHZ01. The sequence continues at coordinate 55,245 of NZ_JACUZZ010000024.1, read as the reverse complement.
CCTGGGCCGAAATGGTACCGATGATCGCGCCGTTTTCCACCACCCCGATACTGCCGGGCTGGCGCGACAGTGCATCGAGAATGTCGATCAATGGTGTCTCGGCGCGCGCAGTGCCGCTGACGCTTGCGCCAGCGGCGGCGTGGCCGAGGCCTGGCTGCATTACGTCCTGCGCCGTCAGCATGCTGATCGGATTCATGTGCTGGACGAAATCGGCGACGTACTGGTCGGCGGGTTTTTTGACGATCTCCTGCGGCGTGCCGCATTGGATGATGCGCCCGCCCTCCATGATGGCGATGCGGTTGCCGATGCGGAAGGCCTCATCCAGGTCGTGGCTGACGAAGAGGATCGTCTTCTTCAGCCGCCGCTGGAACTCGAGAAGCTCGTCCTGCAGGCGCGTGCGGATAAGCGGATCGAGCGCCGAGAACGGCTCGTCCATCAGCAGGATCGGCGCACCGGTCGCGAAGGCACGAGCGAGGCCAACGCGTTGCTGCATGCCGCCGGACAATTCATTGACCTTGCGGTCCGCCCATTTGGTCAGGTTGACCAGTTCGAGCTGTTCGCCCACGCGCTTCTTGCGCTCGGCCTCGGGCATGCCCGCAAGCTCAAGGCCGAAGCCGACATTTTCCGCGACCGTTCGCCACGGCAGCAAGGCAAACTGCTGAAACACCATGGAAACGGTGTGCATGCGCAGGTCGCGCAGGCCCTTGGCGGTGGTCTTGTAGGGATTGCAGGGGCCGTTTGGCGTTGCGACCGAAACCTCGCCGCGCACGACGGGCGCCAGCCCGTTTACGGCCCGCAGGAGGGTGGACTTGCCGGACCCAGAAAGTCCCATGAGGACGAGGATCTCGCCTTCCTGCACGGAGAGCGAGGCATCAGCCACGCCGAGAACAAGACCAGTCGCAGCACCGATCTCGTCGCGGTTCTTGCCCTGATCGGCCAAAACCAGGGCGTTTTCCGGCTTGTCGCCGAAGACGATGCTGACGTTGTCGAAACGGACCGCAGTCATACGCCTTCTCCTTCACCCGCAGTGCGGAACATTCGGTCGAGAATGATGGCCAGGATGACGATGCAGAGACCCGCTTCGAAGCCCTTGGCGACGTTGACCGTATTGAGTGCACGAACCACCGGCACGCCGAGGCCGTCGGCGCCGACAAGCGCGGCGATGACCACCATCGACAACGATAGCATGATCGTCTGCGTCAGGCCTGCCATGATCTGTGGCATGGCAAAGGGCAGCTCGACCTTGCGCAGCACCTGCATCGGCGTAGCGCCGAAAGATTCTGCCGCTTCCACCAGGGAGGAAGGGGTCGAGATGATACCGAGGCGCGTGAGGCGGATGGGGGCGGGGATTGCGAAGATCACGGTTGCGATCAAGCCCGGCACCATGCCGAGTCCGAAAAGGATAAGTGCAGGAATGAGGTAGACGAATGTCGGAATGGTCTGCATCAAGTCGAGGATCGGGCGCAGGGCGGAATAGACCCAGGCGCGGCGCGCGGCGGCGATGCCAAGAGGAATGCCGACGATCATGCTGACAAAGGTTGAGGCGAGTACCAGCGCCAGCGTCTCCGTCGTCTCCTTCCAGTACCCCTGGTTCACGATGAAGAGGAGGCCAAGACAGGTGAAGACGGCCACGACGATCGAGCGACGGAGCCAGTAGGCAATCGCCCCGATCCCGAGGATGACGATTAGTGGGTGAGGTTTCTGCAGAATGAAAAGCAGCCCGTCGATGACGTGGGACAGAATGAAGGCGAGCTGATTGAAAAACCAATCGGCGTTGGAGGTCAGCCAGTCCACGAAGGCTTTCGCCCAGGAGCCGATGGGAATTTTAGTGTCGGTGAGCCAGGTCAAGGGAGCGCCTATCCATTAGGAACAACAACATTTCGCGACGATAGCGAGATGGGGCGGCGCGAGCCGCCCCGCTCGTCGTTATCAGAGGCCGAGGCTCTTCTTAACGACCGCGAGGCCATCGCCGCTGTCATCGCGCGCCTTGACGCCGGCAAGCCACGGGTCAAGCGCGGAAGGATTGGCCTTCAGCCACTCTGTCGCTGCCTTTTCCGGCTCATCGCCGTCGTTCAGGATCTTGCCCATGATCTGGTTTTCCATCTCGAGCGAGAAAACCATGTTCTTGAGCAATGCACCGACGTTCGGGCACTCATTGAGATAGCCCGCGCGCACGTTGGTGAAAACCTTCGCGCCGCCGAAGTCCGGCCCGAAGACATCGTCACCACCGGTCAGATAGGTCAGCTTGAAGTTGTCGTTCATCGGATGCGGCTCCCAGCCGAGGAAGACAACGGGCTTGCCTTCCTTCTCGGAGCGAGCCACCTGCGCCAGCATGCCCTGTTCGGAAGACTCGACCACTTCCATGCCCTTGAGGCCGAAGGTGTTCTTTTCGATCAGATCCATGACGAGGCGGTTACCGTCGTTTCCGGGCTCGATGCCGTAGATCTTGCCGTCAAGGTCATCCTTGTGAGCTGCAATATCCTTGAAATCCTTGATGCCGAGCTCAGCGCCCTTGGCGTTGGTCGCCAATGTGTATTTTGCGCCGACGAGATTCGGTCCGAAGGATTCGACCGATTTATCATCAAGGAAGGGGCGAACGTCTTTTTCCTGTGTCGGCATCCAGTTGCCGAGGAAGATGTCGATGTCCTTGTTCTTTAGCGATTGGTAGGTTACCGGCACGGAAAGAACTTTGACGTCAGGGGTATAGCCTAGTCCCTTCAGCACGACTGCTGCAGTCGCCGTTGTGGACGTGATGTCAGTCCAGCCGACGTCCGAAAAATGAACGGTGGAACAACTGTCTGGATCTGCGGCGAGTGCAGCGGTTGCGACAGAGAGAGCGGCAACTGCGGTGGCGGTGATCAGTATGAATGCGCTTGTCGTTTTCATTTATAGACTCCCAGTCTTACGTTCCCAAGCCAAGCACCAATAGCCGAGTTTTACAAGCGACCTCAGCGCGTTTGCGCCGCATTGCAGTACTCGATTGCGACGTGGGTCATTTTTCCGCCAGCGCTGAGATTTCAAAGGTTTTTCGCGATTTTTGGTCCTGAATTTCCTGTGACTATTAGAATGAGGGACTTTTCTTCGCGGTTTCGAGCTTCCAAGAAGCGAAAGACGGAGAAAACGATGGCAAAGCTCTATTTCAACTACTCGACCATGAACGCCGGCAAGTCGACGATGCTGCTGCAAGCCGCCTACAACTACGAGGAGCGCGGCATGCGTGTCGTTCTGCTGATTGCGGCCTTCGACGAGCGTGCTGGAAAGGGGATTATCGGTTCCCGGATCGGCCTGCAGGCAAGCGCCGTCGCCTTCGAACCGGAAGCTGACCTCCAGGCCTTGATCGGCGAACTCGGCAAGGAGGGAGAGCCGATCGCCTGCGTCTTTGTCGATGAGGCTCACTTCATGACGCGCGAGCAGGTCTGGCAGCTCGCCCGGGTCGTCGATCGCATGAATATACCTGTCATGGTCTATGGACTGAGAACTGATTTCCAGGGGCGCCTCTTCCCGGCGTCGCAGGAGCTTCTGGCGATTGCCGACGAGATGCGCGAGGTGCGGACCATCTGCCATTGCGGACGCAAGGCGACGATGGTGGTGCGTCTCGACGCAAATGGAAAGGTGCTGCGCGAAGGCGCACAGATCGATGTCGGCGGCAACGAAAAATACGTCTCGCTCTGCCGGCGTCACTGGGATGATGCAGTGTACGGGGATGGCTCGCCACGGCGGTGTGACCGGTCCTCAAAGTGATTCCGGTTTGGCAGCTTATGCGCTAGGTTCGCGATAACCGATTCATGGAGCCGCCCGGTGCGCAAGCCCTTCTCCTTCGATACCCAGCTCGAAGCCGCGCGAGCGCTCGTGGAGCAATTGCGTCTTGAAGCCAAGGTCTGCGTCGAATTCATCAACGAGTTCGCACGCCAGGCGGCTGCCGTCGATGACGAACGGTTTCTGGTCGAGAATGGCCGCTTCCAGGCGTTTGTTGCAAACGGCGCGAGCTTGACCAATATTCTTGCTGAGCTCGTTTTCGTCCTCGACACGCTGACGGTCAAGATTTCGGCGGATCTCGATGGTTTCCGTGGCCTGACCGCCGGCGAAAGATTCATCGGTCGTTTTTCGCGCCAGCGGATGTGGCGTCGCCACAGCGCGCGCGTGCGCGCAGCCCCTGTCGTGGAGCGGCTTCGCGACCTGCTGGTGAAGTCCGAAGCCACGGCAGGTGTCATCGCGATCTACCGCACGATTGCGATCGACTTTCACAAGCTGGGTGAGCATGGGCTGATCGGCATCGTCGAGCAGCGCCGTCGGCTTGTCGACAAGATCGACATCGCCCGCCTTCGCATCCGGGAATTGAACGCCAAGGCACTGACGACGCAGGGCAGGATCGGCCTATACGGAAGCAGAGCCGAATGGGAGCTTATGGAACAAGAGCGGCGCTCGCTGAAAGCGGAGGCCGACCGTGTTGCCGATGAGGAACACGGAATGCGCGAGGAGAGCCAGCGCCGCGAACGCTTCATCAATCTCTTCCAGGTTTTCGTCGATGCGCTGAATAGCCAGGTGGGCCAGTGCAACGCCCTCAGGCGCAAGATGTTGATAGACACCGAAGAGCGGCTGCTGATCTATCAGGCGCAAGTCGACACCGACATCCCGGGATCGAAGGTTCAGATTTCAGCGGAGCTCTTTCCCGCCATCGCCGGTCCGATTGAATTGTTTGAGCGCAACATGCTGGCGCCACAGGAATTGGAGCAGCGCAAGCGGGCCGCCGACGCCGTCTTCGCGAGCAAGTTCGAAGCTTTCCGGCAGGAGCCGGAGGAGGGCTTCGCAGTGCCGATCATCGATACGACGGAAATCTCCAGGCGACTGCGCTTCCGTTTTCTGCGTCCTGGCTTCTGGCCGAAGAAACAATAATATCAGCACGATATTGTTCTTCCTGGAGCGAGCGCATATGTCAGTGCGCAGACCAAGCTTATCAAGGAGAAGACGATGCTCGACCGGATCGCCGGTTTTTTCAGGCTGATCGGCCGAACAATCGGACGCTGGGCGCGGGTTTTCTTTGCCTGGGCTTTCTGGCCATTCATCGCTGCCCGCGGCTGGTACGTTCAGCGGACTTGGATGATCCGCTTGCCGATCCTTGGTCTGATCGCGCTTCTTGCTGTCCTCTATTGCTATTTCATTTGGCAGACGCAGGTCTGGTCTAACTTCAATCCCTCCTTCGTGAATGAGTACAGACTTTCCGAGCGCAAGGTTCCTGCCGGCCAGGAGCTGCCGTCAACAGACGGAGCGGCAGCCAAGACTTGCCAGCGGTCGGCGATCGTCGATGTCGCAGCCGACCTGACCGATTTCAACGTCAACCAGAATGCGTGGATCTCCTCCATGCTTCTCTACCGTCTCGGCTTCTTCGGCATCGACTGGGATCACACGCCGTTTCTCGACAACAAGGCGTCGTTCCAGCGGGGCGTAAACCAGGCGGTTCGCCGCACCTCGGTCGAACTCGTCGATACGCTCGGGCGCGTCCGCGGGACGTCAGGGATCAATAACGATCTGCAGAAGGCGCGCGGCAACCTGCAATTCGACGAGTACAGCTGGTACTTCGGCCTTGATCCGTTCGGACCGAAGACACCGACGCCGAGCTATTATCGCTCGGCGCTCGACAGCCTGCGCAAGTTCAATACCGACCTCGCCGCCTGCAACGCCATCTTCGATGGGCGGGCGGATAACCTGATCCAGTTCATCGACCGCATCGCCAACGATCTCGGCAGTACCTCCGACGTGCTCGCGGACCGCTCGCAGAACCATCATCGGGGCTGGTTCGATACACGTGCAGACGATCGCTTCTGGTTCGCCTATGGTCAGCTTTACGCTTATTACGCCATCCTGGCGGCTGCACAGTCAGACTTTTCTCAAGTTATCGCGGAGCGCAATCTGGGCGCCATCTTTGGCGCAACAATGAGACAGTTCCAGGCGGCACTGAAGATCCAGCCGGCAATCATTTCTAACGGCCGGGAAGACGGCTGGCTTATGCCGAGCCATCTGGCAACGATGGGCTTCTATATTCTCCGCGTCCGGTCGAACCTCGTCGAGGTCCGCTCCGTGCTCGATCGCTGAGCGCTTGCTTAGTTGATCAGCTTCATACGGATCGCCTTGGCGACAAGCTGCGTCCGGTTCACACAGTCGAGCTTCTTGATGGCGCTCGTCATGTAGGCATTCACTGTGTGGTCGGATAGCGAGAGGATCTGGCCGATCTCGATCGACGTTTTTCCCTGCGCCGTCCACCGGACGACCTCGCGTTCGCGAGCGGAAAGGGGCGTGTGTTCCGGAAGCTTCGAATGCTGCGTGCGATGATACGCGTCGAGCAGATGGAGGATCGCAATGGTGAGTTCGTTGAGCTCGGTCTGCGCGAGCAGTGGGCGGTCGCCGGCCAGCCAAAACAGGATGCGCTCGCCGTCGCGAGTGTAGGCGGGCACCGCAACGCCTGTCGGTATGCCGAAGTGATGCAGAAGTTTGCTCAACTCATTGGGGAAAATTTCTGCGGAGGAACTGTCCAGAAGGCTCCATGAGCGCGGCAGGGCCGACTCGCTCATGCCCATTGCCAGCATGGGAAAACGCATGATGCGGGCGCGGTCGAATTGATTGAAGTATGCGGACGGAAGTGTTGTTTCGATGACCAGGGCCTTGAGGAGGACGCTTTCAGGAGCGGGCGCGAGCAACAGCGTGATATGCCGGAAGCCGTAGGCGCGGGCTACCTTTACAAGAACTTGCGCGAATTCGGCCCTGGTATTGACAGCTGAAATCTCTGTGGCCAGGGACAACTGTCTTTCCAAGGTAGTCATGTAAGACATCGATGCGTCCCTGCTTACCTTCATATCAGCGCCATAGAATATGCAAACTGATATATTTGCTAGTGCGAAACGGGGAGGCGCGCAGCGATTAATTTCAAATGTATTACTTTAACCACAGCGGATCGTCCCATGGTTGCGTTATTGTTTTCCAAAAACGCAACTTCAGGCACAATCGAGTTCCTCTTCTACGCCGCAGGAAAGCACACGGGTTCGCCGGAGAATAGCGCAAAGCGTCTTCGAATCACTTGGCGACCAGATCTTGTCCTTCACCCTTGGCCTTTTTTGTCAGCTGCTCGAGGAAACCGAGCATCACCGCGGAGACGACGAACGCAAGATGCATTGCCGTCAGCCACATGATCTTGCTGTCGGTGTATTGTTCGGCATTCAAGAAGACCTGGAGGAGGTGAATCGATGAAATTGCCACGATCGACGAGGCCACCTTGACCTTGAGGCTGCCGGCGTCGAGCTTGCCAATGAACGAGACGTCCTCTTCGCTCTCGTCAAAGCGGCTGACGAAGTTCTCGTACCCGGAGATCATCACCATGACGATGAGGCTCGCGACCAGGGCTGCGTCAATCAGGCCGAGCATGGCCAGAATCATTTCCCCCTCGTTGAGGACAAACACGCCGCCCGCCACCTTAAGGAATTTGTAACCGAAGGACACGGCGTACACGGCGAGCGCAAGAGCGAGACCGAGATAGAAGGCGACGAGTATCCAACGGCTCGAAAGGATGATGCGCTCGACAATCAGTTCGAGTGATTTCATGTCCGGTCCTCGCAATGTTAGAATCAATACCTGACAGATAGCGGCTTGGATGAGCGTTGGGCAACCAGCGCGCTATTCACAGTCTCGGCATATTTCGCTATCCCGTTGAAACAATATGGGCGCGCCTATCGAGCGCAGAAAACCGGGGAACGGGGATGGCAGCACACAAGTCCGACATCGAGATCGCGCGCGCGGCGAACAAGAGACCGATCTTCGAGATCGGTGCAAAGCTCGGTATTCCGGCCGAGCAATTGGCGCCTTATGGGCATGACAAGGCTAAGCTCAGCGCGCAATTCATTGCCGCGCAGGCAGACAGGCCCGACGGCAAGCTGATCCTCGTCACGGCAATCAATCCGACCCCGGCAGGCGAGGGCAAGACGACAACGACCGTCGGTCTCGGCGACGGGCTGAACCGGATCGGCAAGAAGGCGATCGTCTGCATCCGCGAGGCCTCGCTTGGGCCATGCTTCGGAGTGAAGGGCGGGGCGGCGGGCGGCGGCTATGCCCAGGTCATTCCGATGGAAGACATCAACCTGCATTTCACCGGTGATTTCCATGCGATCACGTCGGCCCACAATTTGCTCGCAGCGATGGTCGACAATCACATCTATTGGGGCAACGAACAGGATATCGACCTCAGGCGCGTCACGTGGCGGCGCGTCATGGATATGAACGATCGGGCGCTGCGCGAGATGGTCTCTTCGCTGGGTGGTGTGGCCAACGGCTTTCCCCGGCAGAACGGCTTCGACATCACGGTCGCTTCCGAGGTGATGGCCATTCTTTGCCTCGCCAAGGACCTCGAGGATCTGGAAGAGCGCCTCGGCAACATCATCATCGGCTACCGTCGCGACAAGTCGGCCGTCTACGCCCGCGACCTGAAGGCCGATGGGGCTATGGCGGTTCTTCTGAAGGACGCCATGCAGCCGAACCTCGTCCAGACGCTGGAAAACAATCCGGCCTTCGTCCATGGCGGCCCCTTCGCCAACATTGCCCACGGCTGCAACTCGGTGATTGCGACGAAAACGGCGTTGAAGCTTGGCGACTATGTCGTGACCGAGGCGGGCTTCGGCGCGGATCTCGGAGCCGAGAAATTCTTCGATATCAAGTGCCGCAAGGCGGGACTGGAGCCTGATGCCGCCGTCATCGTTGCGACGGTGCGTGCGCTCAAGATGAACGGCGGTGTAAAGAAGGAAGATCTCGGAACGGAGAATGTCGCTGCGCTGAGAAAGGGCTGCTCCAATCTCGGGCGCCATGTCGCCAACGTTCGCAAGTTCGGCGTTCCGGTTGTCGTTGCCATCAATCATTTTATCTCGGACACCGATGCGGAAATCGCTGCGGTGAAGGAGTATGTCTCGCGCCTCGGGGCTGAAGCGATCCTCTGCCGGCACTGGGCCGAGGGCTCTGCCGGTATCGAGGAGCTTGCCTACAAGGTGGTCGAGCTCGCGGAATCGGGACAGTCGAGATTCGAGCCGCTTTATCCCGACGATGTCTCCCTGTTCGAGAAGATCGAGATCGTCGCTTCGAAGATTTATCACGCAGGAGAGGTGACCGCTGATAAGGCGGTGAGGGACCAATTGCTTGCCTGGGAAGAGCAGGGTTATGGACACCTGCCGGTCTGCATGGCCAAGACGCAGTACTCCTTCTCAACCGATCCGAACCTGCGGGGTGCGCCGGAAGGGCATATCGTGCCGGTCCGTGAAGTTCGCCTATCGGCGGGCGCGGGCTTCGTTGTCGCCATCACAGGCGAGATCATGACCATGCCCGGCCTGCCGAGATCGCCGTCGGCGGAGCGGATTTACTTGAACGATCAAGGGTATATCGAAGGGTTGTTCTAATCTTCGATTAAGGACGGGGAGAGCTTATTGTCCCAGCCTATCAATTTGGAACCGATAATGTCGGCCTATTGGCGAAGCTGCGTTTTTGGCGTGGCTGCAGTTGTTTCTGTGATGGCAAGCAGCGCTGCGACCGGTGAGTCGGTTGCTACCGAACAAAGCATGGCCGACTTCATGAAGGGCAATCCCGACTGCGTGGAGTTCAACGATCAATGTTCGATCTGTACCGTGGTCGACGCCAAGGCCAATTGCTCCACGCCTAAGATAGCCTGCATCAAGAAGCCTTATGTCTGTACGCGGCGTTCGGACAAGTGAGTTGACGTCGACGGATGGCCGAGAGCCGCGATAAGGGACATTGGCGAAGCTTGCTAATGACAGTAGCGATATCCGCCCTTGCGTTCCAAGACATCGAGGTGGAAGTGGGTTTCGTGTGCTGCATCGCTTTCCGGATCCAGCACTGTCGTGAAGAAGAGGCAGCCTGCGGAACTGACTGTGCGCTGGAAGGCACCGATCAGAGTCGAATCCTCGCGGCGAGGCTGCACGGCGATATCCTTCCCTTTTTCGAAGCTGAAACTTGCGATGTCGATCGCGTTGCCGCGGGCATGCTCGGACACCTTGCCGGTCTCGGCACCATTGCGCAGGCGACAGATGTAGGATGATGCCTGGTTGATGCCGACTATGCTCCCCTGATCCGGCGCGGCAACGCGGGCGGCCGGGATGACACTCTCCTTCATCCAGCGGGCGAGGCCGAGAGCCACGGGGCATCGGAAGACGGCATCCGGTTTTATCTTGATGCCCGGAAGGACCTCGGTGACCTTGATGGGCTTGTCGATGCCGCAACCGTTGCCATCATCGATGCGCGAGATGTCCTTGAAGACGACGCCAAGGGCCTGAAGCTCCTTCACACATTCAGAATGTTCCGCATCGCTCTCGGGGGCGATTGTCAGGTGTTGCTCCTCGAGCGTCTGCTGGGAGGGGAGCTTCGGCCCCTGCTTTTCCAACGGAGGAGAAGAGCCGGAAGGCGGCTGAGTGACCGGCGGCGTTTCGGTATCGGGCCTTTCCGGTTTTGGTTCGGGCTTTGGGGGAAGTCCTGGCGTGGGTTCTGCTGTAATTGATTTACCCGGACGGATTTCAGGTCGAGGGCCTTTCTCCGGCAGGCCTGCGTTGGTCAGGAGGCCAATGCAGCTCAGCGCCGCCAGTATCACGATGATCTTCTTCACACATCCACCCTTGTACGTTCGCCCCGGGAGAGAACGTGCGGATGCGGTTTTCGTTGCAATTTCGCAACGTTGATTGCTGCGGCGTAAATATGACTTATTAAATCAAGATATCTCGGGTCTGATATATTGACAATTATAGTCATGTTTTTTATGCGGCGAAAAGAAGGCGAGAAATCTTCGCCTGAAAGCCTAGCCAGCCCATCGAAAGCGCAACCGCGCCACGACCAGCCAGCCCGGTGACATTTCTCTCAAGGGGTTGTTTTCATGATCGTCCGGCACTCGCGCTCGGTTCTTTTGGCTTGCACGGCATTCGTCACGCTCGGCCTTACATCCATTTCACTAGCACAGACGACGGAGAAGCCCGCCGCGTCTGCCGGCGACAGCACGGTGCTGCAGCCGATCGTGGTCAAGGGCAAGCGCGTTGCAGCTAAGCCCGGCAGCGTGGCCGACACGCCGCTCGCCTCGCAGACGACGCAGGAAACGATCCTCAAGAAGAACGTCAACAACCTTGCGGATTTTGGCCGCACGGTGGATCCGGGCGTAACCTATGTGCCGAAGCAGGGCGGTGCCTTCCTGCGCGGCCTTGGTGGTCCCCGCATTACGACGATGGTGGATGGCGTTCCGATCCCGTTCCTGTCGAACGCTGCGCGTGCCGCCAACCCGATCACGGACACCACCAACGCCGACGGCGGCATGAATACCTTCGACTTCCAATCGCTTTCGACGCTGGATGTCGTACGCGGTGCGGACTCCAGCCGCGCCGGTTCGGGCGCGCTCGCCGGTGCATTTGTCCTCCGCACATTGGAGCCGGAGGATCTGATCGAGCCCGGCCGTGATTGGGGCGGCGTTACCAAGTTCGACTATGACGGTACCGACCGCAGCGCTGGCGGTTCTCTGGCTGTTGCAAAGAAGATCAACAACACCTCTGTCCTGTTCCAGGGCTCGTATCGAAAGGGGCATGAGATCGAGAACAACGGCAAGGTCGATACCATCGGACCGACCCGCACGGAGGCCAATCCGGCCGACTACGACCAGAACAACCTGCTCTTCAAGCTGCGGCAGCAGCTGGAAGGCGGCCACATGGTTGGGATCACCGCCGAACGCTTCAGCCGCGATACGACGACCGATCTGAAAACCCTTCAGGGCGCAACAACCGGCTCTTCCCGAGTCTACAAGATCGGCGACTATGACGGTACGGAAGACAATCGGCGTGAACGCGTTTCGTTGGATTACCAGTTCGAGGCGTCCAGTGCTGACTCGACCTTTGATGCGGCACGGATGAGCCTTTACTGGCAGCGTCTGACCCGTGAGGCAGGTGCCGAGGGTACCCGCGTCGGCACCGTCGCCGGCCCCTGGCTGCGCAACAACCAGATTCAGGAAAACGACTATGGTTTGACGGGTAACCTCACGTCCCGCTTTGCGACGGGCACATTTGAGCACGAGGTCAATATTGGCGGGGATGTCTCGCTCTTCAACGCGACATCCTTCATCGACGGCCTCGACGCTTGCATTCTCGGAACTGCCAGCGCTACCGCGAAGGCGTTTTCATGCCCGAATCTTCATGCCGACCAGGCTGATATTCCTGATGTCGATGGAGCACGCCTTGGCCTCTTCGTCGATGACAAGATCTCCTTCGGCAATAGCGGCTTTGCCCTCACGCCCGGTTTGCGCTTTGACTGGTACGACTACGACCCGAAGCAGACGGCCGCCTTTGAAGACAATCCGGGCTTTGCGGCCAACGGCCTGCCTGATGGAAGCGACGGTTCGCGCTTCTCGCCGAAGCTGCTTGCAACTTATCAGGTCGCGCCCGCAGTCGAACTCTTTGCGCAATGGTCAATGGCCTTCCGCGCGCCGACCATCAATGAACTCTATCTTGATTTCTCCAACCCTGCCTTCGGTTACGCTACCGTCGGCAATCCCGACCTGAAGCCGGAAACGGCGAACGGTTTCGAGATCGGCGCGAACTTCGGTGATAGCGATACGGGCGGTCGCGTCACGGCGTTCCACAATCTCTACCGGAACTTCATCGACAGTGAGACCAGCTTCGCCAATCCGCTCTATCCGGCGGGCCTGACCAGCTATTTCAATCGAAATCGCGTCCAGATATCGGGCGTCGAATTGGAGGCACATAAGCTCTTCGACAACGGCATCAACCTCCACGGCTCGCTTGCTTATGCCTACGGCAAGGACACCGACACGAACGAGTATCTGCGCTCGGTCGCGCCGCTCAAGGCAATTGTCGGCGCCGGCTATCAGCGCGAAACCTGGGGCACGGACCTGTCGCTTGTCACCTCCGCCGGCATGCGCAGTGACGGCAACACCAGGACCTTCGACGCACCTGGCTATGGCGTTGTCGATCTGACGGCCTGGTGGGAGCCGGAACAGACCAAGGGGCTGCGGATCCAGGGCGGCATCTACAACCTGTTCGATAAGACCTACTACAACGCCGTTGCGCTTAAGGACCTCAACAACACGACGGTCCCAAGCAATAGCAATACGGCGCAACCGCTGGACTTCTATTCGGAGCCTGGCCGGGTGTTCAAGATCTCGCTCGTACAGCGGTTCTAACGCGAGGGAAGGGCGGCCGTTGTGCCGCCCTTTTTATTCCCGGATTTCGGCTCTTGCGCTTGGTCCGATCTCACGCTAACAATTTCGCCCATGAATACGTCCTTGAACATTGCAGTTTGGTGGTGGGCTCGCTGAGGCGGCCTCGACCAATCGTGTCCAAAGACGACGATGAGCCGCCCGGAAAACGCCAGGCGGCTTTTTTGTTTTTAAGGCTGCCTGTCATCCGGGCCTGATAACGGAGTGGAACAATGGTAACGATCCTTCGTGATGACGGAGCGGAAATTTACGAGACCCGGGGCGGTATCACCGTTACCCGGCAGCGGCGCGCGATTCCTTACGCCGATGCGGTCTCCTCCTATATCGACAAGCTCGACGAGCGCCGCGGTGCCGTCTTCTCGTCGAATTACGAATATCCGGGCCGTTACACACGTTGGGACACCGCCGTCGTCGATCCGCCGCTCGGTATTTCCTGCAATGGCCGCCAGGTTTGGATCGAAGCCTACAACGAGCGTGGTGCGGTAATCCTCGCCTTTGTCGCCGAGCGCTTGAAGACAATTTCCGACCTCGTGCTCGGCGCGTCCTCGGCACGCCGTCTCGACCTAACGGTGAAGACGCCGGAGCGCGCCTTTACCGAGGAAGAACGCTCGAAGATCCCCACCGTCTTTACGGTGCTGCGCGCCGTCACCGATCTCTTCTATTCGAAGGCGGATGCGAGCCTCGGCCTCTATGGCGCCTTCGGCTACGATCTTGCCTTCCAGTTCGATGCGATCAATCTGAAGCTGACGCGCCCGGCCGACCAGCGCGACATGGTGCTCTACCTGCCGGATGAGATCCTCGTCGTCGACAACTACTCGGCCAAAGCCTGGATCGACCGCTACGATTTCGAAAAGGGCGGGCTTTCCACCGAGGGCAAGGCGGGCGACATTCCTGCCGAACCCTTCCAGCGCACGGATGCCATCCCACCGAAGAGCGATCATCGCCCCGGCGAATACGCCGATCTTGTCGTCAAGGCGAAGGAAAGCTTCCGCAAGGGCGACCTCTTCGAAGTGGTTCCCGGCCAGAAATTCATGGAACGCTGCGACAGCAAGCCGTCCGACATTTCCAAGCGGCTGAAGGCGATCAACCCGTCGCCCTATTCCTTCTTCATCAATCTCGGCAACCAGGAATATCTCGTCGGTGCTTCGCCTGAGATGTTCGTGCGAGTGTCGGGCCGCCGCATCGAAACCTGCCCGATCTCGGGCACGATCAAACGCGGGGATGATCCGATCGCCGACAGCGAGCAGATCCTGAAGCTCTTGAATTCCAAGAAGGACGAGTCCGAGTTGACGATGTGCTCGGACGTCGACCGCAACGACAAGTCACGCGTCTGCGAGCCAGGTTCGGTCAAGGTCATCGGTCGCCGCCAGATCGAGATGTATTCGCGTCTCATCCACACCGTCGACCACATCGAGGGCCGACTTCGCGACGACATGGATGCCTTCGACGGCTTCCTCAGCCACGCCTGGGCCGTGACGGTGACCGGCGCGCCGAAACTCTGGGCCATGCGCTTCATCGAAAGCCATGAGAAGAGCCCGCGCGCCTGGTATGGCGGCGCGATCGGCATGGTTGGCTTCAACGGCGACATGAACACTGGCCTGACGCTGCGCACCGTGCGCATCAAGGACGGCATCGCCGAAGTCCGGGCAGGGGCGACCTTGCTCAACGATTCCGATCCGCACGAAGAAGAAGCCGAAACCGAACTGAAGGCCTCCGCCATGCTTTCCGCCATCCGCGATGCCAAGGCCGGCAACTCCGGCAAGGTCAGCCGCGACGTTGCCGTCGTCGGCAAGGGCGTCAAGATCCTGCTCGTCGACCACGAAGACAGTTTCGTGCACACGTTGGCGAATTATTTCCGCCAGACAGGGGCGACGGTCTCCACCGTGCGCACACCGGTGCCGGAGGAAATCTTCGACCGGCTGGATCCTGATCTCGTCGTGCTGTCGCCGGGGCCCGGCAATCCGAAGGACTTCGATTGCAAGGCGACGATCAAGAAGGCGCGGGCGCGCAACCTGCCGATCTTCGGCGTCTGCCTCGGCCTGCAGGCATTGGCGGAAGCCTATGGCGGCGAGCTTCGCCATCTGGCAGTGCCGATGCATGGCAAGCCGTCGCGTATCCGCATTCTTGAACCTGGCTTGGTTTTCTCCGGCCTTGGCAAGGAAGTGACGGTGGGCCGCTATCACTCGATTTTCGCCGATCCATCGACTCTGCCGCGTGAATTCATGATCACGGCGGAAAGCGAAGACGGCACGATCATGGGTATCGAGCACACCAAGGAGCCGATCGCGGCGGTGCAGTTCCACCCGGAATCGATCATGACGCTTGGCGGCGATGCCGGCATGCGGATGATCGAGAACGTCGTCGCCCATCTCTCACGCAAGGCAAAGACCAAGGCGGCCTGACGGCGGCGCGGCTCTCGATGGAAACCTCGCTCTATCTGCCAGTCAAAGGCTTTCTGGAGGCGGCAGGCTATGTCGTCAAAGGCGAGATCGGCGGATGCGATCTCGTCGGCTTGACCGAGGGCGAGCCGCCTGTCGTGGTGGTGTGCGAGTTGAAGCTCAGCTTCAACCTCGAGCTCGTCCTGCAGGCGGTCGATCGCGCCGCCATGAGCGACGAGGTGTGGATCGCTGCCCGCGTGTCCGCCAAGGGACGCGGGCGCGAGGCTGACAAGCGCTACCGCGATCTTTGCCGCCGCCTCGGGATCGGCATGCTCGGCGTGTCCGACGGCGGCGACGTCAGTGTCATCGTTAGCTCGGTTTCGCCGATGCCGCGCACAAATCCGAAACGCCGGTCGCGGCTGGTCAGGGAACATCAGCGCCGGTGCGGCGATCCCGCCGTCGGCGGCAGTACGCGTGCGCCTGTCATGACGGCCTATCGCCAGCGTGCGCTGATCTGCGCTGCAGCACTCCAGCAGGGTTTGGTGCGACCGCGCGACATGAAGACGCTGGCGCCGGACGCGGGGAAGATCCTGCTCGGCAATGTCTACGGTTGGTTCGAACGGCGAGACAAGGGCGTCTATGCCCTGACGGCAGTGGGCGAAGCGGCGCTCCTCCGCTGGCCGCAATCCGTCAGCATCGCTGCTGAAGGCGGTAGTACAGGTATCGTCGACCCGGCGGAGAATTTCTGACGCCATCCGGAATGAGCAGTGGTCGCCGGCATAGCACTTGTGCGCACGCAGCCCCAAGATTGTTGGCTACAGGACCGCGCAATTGAACGCCGGCTTAGCTACGTGCGGCGGTCGATAGGCCGGACCTCCAGTAACGCAACCTTTATCGGAGGGCCGTGGTCGCGGCGTTCCAATCGCCCTAGCTTACCCGTTGTGAAAAATGCTGCGACGCTCGCTGGGGCCGCAATGGGTCCAGCCAATCCCGAGGCTCGACCATGGTTACGTTCACGCTCAATGGACAGAAAAGAACTTTTGGCGGCGATCCGGATACGCCGCTGCTATGGGTTATCCGCGATTTCGAAAGGTTGACAGGCACGAAATACGGTTGCGGCGTCGCCCAATGCGGCGCCTGCACTGTGCACATGGACGGCTTTACGCGTCGCTCCTGCATTACCCCGATTTCGACAGCTGAGGGCTCCGAGATCATTACGATCGAAGCGGTCGAAGGCAAAGAAGCGGAGGCTGTGAAAACCGCCTGGATCGCGATCGACGTGCCGCAATGCGGCTACTGTCAGTCGGGCCAGATCATGTCGGCCGTCTCGTTGCTGCAGAACATTCCCAAGCCGACCGACGAGGATATCGACGGTGCCATGGCCGGGAATATCTGTCGATGCGCCACCTACCACCGGATACGCGCGGCCATTCACAACGCCGCTGCTTCGATGGAGGGTTGAGCCATGACGATCCAGGAAATTTCAGCAACGCGCCGCGCCTTTCTTGCGGGCACGGGTGGATTGGTGATCGGCTTTGCGCTGATGCCGAAGGTATCCGCCTTCGCCGCCGAAAGCGGTGTGCAGGCCGGTGGCCCGGATTCGCTGGTGACGCTGAACACCTTCGTCAGGATCGGCACCGACGATATGGTGACGATCCTTTCCAAGCATATCGAGTTCGGGCAGGGGCCGTTCACTGGCCTCGCGACGCTGGTGGCCGAGGAGTTGGATGCCGATTGGGGGCAGATGCGCGCCGTGCATTCGCCCGCCGACGACAAGGTCTATGCCAACCTCGCCTTTGGCCTGCAGGGCACCGGCGGTTCGTCATCCATCGCCAATTCCTACGAGCAGTTCCGCAAGGCGGGCGCAACGGCACGGGCCATGCTGGTTGCGGCAGCCGCCGATGAATGGAACGTGCCGGCTAGCGAAATCACGGTCGAAAAGGGCCGCGTCAAGCATGCCGGTTCGGGCAAGGAGAGCGGCTTCGGTGCGCTGGCAACGCAAGCCGCGGGCATCAAGCCGCCGTCTAACGTCAATCTCAAGGACCCCGCGAACTTCACGCTTATCGGTCAGGAATTGCCGAAACTCGACACGTTCTCCAAGACCAATGGCCAGGCGATCTATACGCTGGACATCGTGCCCGACAATCTTCTTGTCGCGGTGGTGGCTCACCCGGATCATTTCGGAGCTGCGGTCAAATCCTTCGACGACAGTGAAGCCCGCAAGGTAAAAGGCGTGGTCGATGTCAAGCAGCTGCCGCAGGGAGTTGCCGTCTATGCCGACAATACCTTTGCCGCACTGAAGGGCCGGTCAGTGCTGAAGGTCGAGTGGGATCTGTCGAAGGCGGAAACGCGCTCCAGCAACCAACTCTCTGCCGACTACGCCAAGGCGCTGAGCGAAAAGGGCATCGTGGCATCTGAGAAAGGCGACGTCGAAAAAACCTTCGGCGATGCAAATCTGAAGATACTGGAGGCCCAGATCGTCTTTCCGTTCCTTGCCCATGCCCCGATGGAGCCTCTCGACGCGGTCTTCATCAAGGCGGCGGATGGAAGTCTCGACGTCTATAATGGTGCGCAGTTTCCCGGAATGGACAAGGCGACGGCGGCGAAGATCGTCGGGCTTGACCCGTCGAAGGTCCGGCTGAATACCCAGATCACCGGCGGCAGCTTCGGGCGCAAGGCGCAGTTTGGTTCGCCCTATATGCAGGAGGCGGCGGCAGTCTTTGCGGCGACCGACCAGTCGCGTCCGGTCAAGCACATGTGGACGCGCGAGGACGATATTCGCGGCGGCTATTACCGCCCGATGTATCTTCACAAGATGCGCGGCGCCATCGATGCGGATGGCCGCATCGTCGCCTGGGATCAGGCGATCGTCGGCCAATCGATCTTGGCCAAGGCGGATCTCGACAGCACTTCGGTCGAAGGGGCCTCGGACCTGCCCTACGACGTGCCGAACCTGCGAGTGGTGTCGCATAATGTGAACCTGTCGATCCCGCCGCTGTGGTGGCGGTCGGTCGGGCATACGCATACCGGATTTGCGGTCGAGACTTTCCTCGACGAACTGTTCCAGATGGCTGGCAAGGATCCGGTTCTGGGGCGGCTCCAGCAGTTGAAGGAGGACCCGCGTTACGCGGGCGTGTTGAACAAGGCCGCCGAGCTTGCCGATTGGGGAGGGAAGGTCCCCGAAGGCAGAGAGCGCGGCGTGGCGGTGGTCAAGAGCTTCAACACCTATGTCGGCCAGGTGGTCGAAGTCTCGGCCGGGACCGATGGCGTGCCTCGTGTCCACAAGGTCTGGTGTGCGGTCGATTGCGGCGTGGCGATCAACCCGAACGTCATCAAGGCACAAATGGAAGGCGGCATCGGCTATGGTCTCGGCGCGGTGCTGTTCGATGCCGTGACGCTTGGGGAGGGCGGCGCGATCATGCAGTCGAACTTCCACGACTATCGGTCGATCCGGATTAATGAGATGCCGGATGTCGAGGTCGCCGTTATCAAATCCGATGCGCCGCCTACGGGTGTCGGGGAGCCAGGCGTACCGCCCGTCGGACCCGCGACGGCGAATGCCTGGCGGCGACTGACCGGTGCGCCGGTTCGCAGCCTTCCGATCGTTGCCGTGGCGACGAGCTGAGGGAGGCGGAGATGAAAAGCAGACTAGCACTCGCCTGCGCAGCAGGCGGCCTCTCCCTTCTTGCGGCTTTGCCCGCCTCGTTCATGGCGCTGGCGCAGACGGCGCCCGCGTCCGACATGTCGACACTCAAGCCCGCGGCATCCTTTTCGTCGATCGCCGATCAGAAGGCGCGCTCGGTCGCTCTCTTCGAAGAGGCAAGCAAAGTGATCGAGCATCCCCGATGTCTGAACTGCCATCCGGCGGGCGACAGGCCGCTGCAGACGATGGCGATGCATCCGCATCAGCCGCCGGTGACCCGCGGCGATGGCGGAATGGGTGTGCCCGGCATGATGTGCAATACCTGTCACGGCGCGGACAATGCCACTGTCGTGGGGCAATCGCCGACGTTGAAGAGCATTCCCGGCAATCCGGCCTGGCATCTGGCGCCGATCGAAATGGCGTGGGTGGGCAAGTCGCTCGGCGAAATCTGTCAGCAGCTCAAGGACCCGGCACGCAACGGCGGCAGGGATCTGAGCAAGATCGTCGAGCACATGTCCCATGACAGCCTCGTCGGCTGGGGCTGGAACCCCGGGGAGGGCCGCGAGCCCGCGCCGGGCACCCAGGCGGAGTTCGGTGAGTTGATCAAGGCCTGGGTCGACACGGGAGCCGCCTGTCCGGCCGGATGATGAGACGGCGTCAAGCGTCGGTCAGTCTCGACGCTTGACGACCCTAAGGTTCAGCTCCAGGCGCTTTTTCCAAGCCGAGCGTCTGGTAAGGGGCCTGGTTTTGTGACCTTGACCTTTGACAAACGGTACGGCTTCGCCCATATGAACCCCATTGGCCGCCTGTGCGATTTTCGCGCGGGCGGTTTTGCGTTTGGATAGGTTGGTTTCTGCAATTCATTCGCATCCGCACCGATGTCTGCGCAGGGGATGAAGATGGACGAGAAGGGCAATCTTACGGTTCGGCGGTTGGCGCTCTGGGGCATCCCGATGTCGTTCGGCGTGATGGGCCTGAAGATGCTTGCATGGTGGATAACCGGTTCGGTGGCATTGCTGTCGGACGGGCTGGAATCGACGGTCAACGTCGTTGCCGCCTTCATCGCCTTCTTCGTCATCCGCTATGCGCAGAAACCGGCCGACCACGATCATCCGTTCGGTCATCATAAAGCGGAATATCTTTCGGCCGTAACCGAGGGCGCGTTGATCGTCGTGGCGGCGCTCTTGATCGTCAACGAGGCGATTGGGCATCTCTTCGATCCCCAGATGCTGGATGCGCCGGCGCTCGGTCTTGCGATCAACTTCGTCGCCGGCGTGATCAATGCCGTCTGGGCGCAGATCCTGATCAGGACCGGGCACAAGTATCGCTCGGCAGCGCTGACGGCGGATGGCCAGCACATCATGTCTGACGTCTTCACTTCGGTCGGCGTTCTTATCGGCCTGCTTCTGGCGCTGGCCACCGGCTATGCAATCTTCGACCCTGTGCTTGCCATTCTGGTTGCCGTCAACATTCTTTATCAGGGCTGGAAGGTGATCTCGAATTCGATCGGTGGCCTGATGGATCAGGCTGTCACATCCGAGGAGGAGGAGGCGATCAAGCAGGCGATTGCCACCCATGCCGCCGGCTCGATCGGCGTGCACGATCTGAAGACGCGCCGCGCGGGCGCGGTCACCTTTGTCGATTTTCATCTTGTCGTGCCGGCAGCCATGTCTGTAAGGCAGGCGCACGATATCTGCGATCGCCTTGAAGATGCCATCCGTGCAGCGCATCGGGGCTCCAGCATCGCCATTCACGTGGAGCCGGAGGGCGAAAAGGCTCATGGCATCCGCGTCAAAGTCATCAAGGAGGCTTGAATGCCCACAACAGACGTATCCAACCTGTCCATGCTGGGTAGCCAGACGGAATCTCCGAAATCACCCGAAGAGGCGGTTCTTGAGAAGGTGCCGTCGAGTCATGCCGGCACCGACTATGTCGTCCGCTTCACAGCACCGGAATTCACGTCGCTCTGCCCGATGACGGGCCAGCCCGATTTCGCCCACATCGTGATCGATTACATCCCGAACGAATGGCTGGTGGAATCGAAGTCGCTAAAGCTCTTCCTGCATGCTTTCCGCAACCATGGTGCATTCCACGAGGATTGCTCGGTCTATATCGCCAAGCGGCTTGTCGAATTGCTCGACCCGAAGTGGCTTCGAATTGGCGCCTACTGGTATCCGCGCGGTGGTATTCCGATCGACGTCTTCTGGCAGACCGGCAAGCCGCCGGAGGGCGTGTGGCTGCCCGACCAGGGTGTCGCAACCTATCGCGGCCGCGGCTGATGATTTGAAAAGAGTCGGTGGCGATCGTCTCGTATCGCCGTCGTATCAGTCGCCTGATTTGGTGGGATCGAGCGGGAAGCTTGCGCGATCCATTCGCAGCGGGCGCTTCTCGCCGCCGAGCCAGCCCCGGATCAGGTTTCTCGTCTTGATGCCCTCGAGGCAGAGCCGCATGAGGTTCTTGCGCAGCTTGCTCCGGGGGGTGAAGGCGCGGTCGATCGACCTGCGTACGAAAGCCGTCTTGTCGGCGCTGCCGTCCAGGAACTGCATCTGGATGACCGGCGCCGGTTCGATCTGGTAGGCCTTCAGCCAAGCGCGATGCCACATATAGGCATCGAGGAGGCCGTAAATCTTGGTATCCTCGAGCATCCGTTTTGCCGTGCGCGGGCCGATGACGTAGCCTGCTGTCCCGACACGGTTCTGGAACACCCGTGTTGCCCTGTAGATGCCGTCGGTCCAGAGGGGCGTCCTTGCCAGGATATGCGGGCGCGGCGCGAATTCGAGATCGTAGGCGCAGTCGCCGTCCTCGGCGCGCGCTTCAATGCTGGCGAGTACATCGGCAAAGCTTTCGGCAAGCACCGCATCGTCTTCGAGGATCAACGTCTGCTCGTTGCGGTCGATGATGATCTGCCAGGCGATCCTGTGCGAGGTGAAACAGGCAACGTCTTCGCGCAGCGTCGGGCTCGGCCAGCTGTTTGCTGCCTTCTGGCAATCTTCTGCAGAAAGGTCGCGGGCTTCGAACGCATCCAGGAACTTGAAATCGAGGCCAAGTCTGCGCATCTGCTGCGTCTGGAACTGTCGTCTCTTCTCCTCGGCCTTCCGACTGATGATAAGGATCTTCACTGATGCCCGCCTGCTCGACAATGTCGGCGGACCTTATCCGCCCGGCGGGGGCTTATCAATCGATGCGGTGCCATGCCCACGGAAACTCGGGGCCAATGGCCGATTAGGCGGATGCCGGATCTCGGATCAGACGTCGAAGCTGTCGT
The DNA here is from genome assembly GCF_014851595.1 of Rhizobium sp. RHZ01. Lineage (NCBI taxonomy): Bacteria > Pseudomonadati > Pseudomonadota > Alphaproteobacteria > Hyphomicrobiales > Rhizobiaceae > Rhizobium > Rhizobium sp. RHZ01. The sequence continues at coordinate 32,713 of NZ_JACUZZ010000024.1, read as the reverse complement.
CATTGTCGGATTGATCGTCGTCGCTGTCGTCGTAAGCGGCCTGCTGCAGACTGGCATCGTCGTTATCGTTGTCATTATCGTCGACGACCTGTTGTGCGTTGCCGGTATCATTCGATGCCTGTTGCTTGTCGCCGTCGCTGTTGAAATAGTTGTTGATGACAGTCTCTTCAGTCGGCGCGTTGCCGAAGGGATTGTTGCCGGCAAGCGGGCTACCCCAGCCAAGCGACGACATGTGGCTCCCGAAGATCCCGCTCAGCGAATTGGCAAGCAACATGCCGCCCGCAACGCCAGCCGCCGTGCCGAGCGCGCCCTGCAGGAAGCTGCCGCCCGCGGAAGGTGCCGCCGCCTGTGAGCTCCAGGGGCCGGTCGGCTGCTGCGGCACGGCTCGAGGTGACGTGTCGAAGCCGCGCTCCTGCTGGATCTGCTGACGCGGGGCGCTTCCCCACGGACCGGAGGAGGGCGGAGGCGCCGCCGGCTGCTGCGGTGCCTGGCTGCTGCCGAAGATCGAGCTAAGGAAGCCGCCACCCTGTTCGGCCTTGTGATATTCGCTTTGGTCGGCCTCGAGCAGACGAATGCGCTCCTCCAACTGCTTGATGTGGTTGGCTGCCGCTTCCAGGCCCTTCTCTTGCACGATCACGGCTTGCGCAAGATAATAGGTGGCATAAGGCTGCTCGCGCGTTCCCTGATCGATCAGCGCTTCGGCGTCATGGTCACGCGGCGTTGCCGATGCGGTGCGGACGCGCTCGAAAAGGGCGGTCAGCAATTGGCGTTCTTCAGGTGACATGGCCGGTCTCCTTTGTTGCTGGCGATTTGCGCCTAGGGATGACGTAGGAACCGATTCCGACTTTTCAAAGCCGCGCTAAGTTACATCGCCGTAACCCGGCCCGGCTGCCTAACCATATCTTCACCCGTTCCGTGGCTTGTCTTTTTCCCGCATTGTTTTACGCATGGAGTCGCACTATGTGCGGTGAACCGAATTGGACGTAAGAGAGGTTCGAATGTACGAAGAAGAAGAACAGGACGACAAGACGAAGGAACTGCCGCTCGGCAAGGAAACGGAGGCGAACCTTTTTAAGTCGCGTTCGATCTTCATCTACGGGCCGATTACGCAGGAACTCGCGCAGAAGGTCTGCACGCAGCTCGTGGCGCTTGCCGCGGCCAATGACGACGATATTCGCATCTACGTCAACTCGCCCGGCGGCCATGTCGAATCCGGCGATTCGATCCATGACATGATCAAGTTCATCAAGCCGAAAGTCTGGATGATCGGAACCGGCTGGGTCGCATCCGCCGGCGCACTGATCTATGTCGCGGCTCCGAAGGAACAGCGCCTTTGCTTGCCGAACACGCGCTTCCTGCTGCACCAACCGTCCGGCGGCACGCGCGGCATGGCTTCCGATATCGAGATCCAGGCTCGTGAAATCATCAAGATGAACGAGCGCCTGAACAAGATCATGGCTGAAGCCACCGGCCAACCCTACGAGAAGATCGCTGCCGACACCGACCGCGACTATTGGCTGTCTGCTGAAGAAGCGAAGGCTTACGGCCTCGTCTCGCGCATCATCACGTCGCAGGCCGAGATCTGATTTTGAGCTATGAGAAGCGCCCTTGCCTGCCAGACAGCGGGCGAGGGCGCTTTTTTGTGGTCTGATGCGTCGTGACCCTTTGATGTGGCTAGCCTGAGCGAGCTCTGTTGGCCATCGGGCCCGCCAGACAACGCGCTAGCAGGAAGCAGAACCATATCGGCTCTTTCTGCCCTTGCCTCGCCGCGTTCCCTCGTGCTCCATGCGGACTTTCCGCTGCTCGAGTCCCGCGATGCTCAAAGATTTTTCCATCCAGGCCCTGTTCATGGGCATCCTCACCACCTTCGTGGGATTTGCCAGTTCGTTTGCCGTTGTCCTGCACGGCCTGCAGAGTGTCGGCGCGACGGATGCGCAGGCGGCGTCGGGTCTTATGGCGCTGTCGATCGCGCTGGGGCTCTGTGCGATCTTGCTCAGCAGCGTGACGCGGCTGCCCATCAGCATTGCTTGGTCGACGCCGGGTGGGGCGCTGCTTGCAAGTACCGGTGTGGTTGAGGGTGGGTTCAATGCGGCGGTCGGTGCGTTTCTGATTTGCGCGGTGCTGATCGTCATCGCCGGCCTGTTCAAGCCGCTCGGCCGGGCGGTGGCCGCCATTCCGGCGCCTCTGGCCAATGCAATGCTCGCTGGCGTTCTGATCGGCTTGTGTTTTGCCCCGGTTAGGGCGATCAGTTTCAATGCGTTGCTAGGCTTGCCGATAGCGCTGGCGTGGATTGTCGTCGGCGCGTTCAAGCGGCTCTGGGCAGTGCCTGCGGCGCTCGCAGCCTTTGTGCTGGTGGTTGCCTTTGGCGTGGACATTCCCGATGGAGCGCTCGGCTCGATCGAACAAGCGCTGCGGCCGCCCGTCGAGTTCGTTATGCCCGTCTTCAACCTGCCGGCTTTCATCTCCATCGCCCTGCCGCTTTTCATCGTCACCATGGCGTCGCAGAACATTCCCGGCATCGCCGTCTTGAAGGTGAGCGGCTACGCGCCGAAGCCCGGGCCGCTTTTTTCCGTGACCGGACTGTTCTCGATAGTCTCGGCGCCATTCGGCGGCCATGCGGTGAATCTCGCGGCGATTACCGCCGCGATGTGCGCCGGCCAGGACGCGCACCCCGATCCCGCGCGACGCTATTGGGCTGTCCTCGTCTCAGGCATCTCCTACGTTATTCTCGGCCTGCTGGCAGGCGCGGTGACGACGTTCGTTGCCTTGGCGCCGCCGATCCTGATCCAGGCAGTGGCCGGTCTCGCACTGGTCGGGGCGTTTTCCAGTTCCGCCATGTCGGCCTTCCAGGCACAGGACTCGCGGGAGGCGGCAGCCATCACGTTCCTGGTGACGGCATCGGGCGTTTCCTTCGGAGGAATCTCGGGCGCATTCTGGGGATTGCTCGCCGGAGGGCTGATGCTGGCCCTGTCACGTATCGTGCAAGCGGCGAAAAAATAGACGGAGGGATTGCCAGTTTTTTGTACCCCGGCTATAAGCGCGACCATGAAGAACACGGGCATCACGATTTCTGAGCAGGTTGCTCGCGGGCGCATCGCGCTCCGTGACAACACGCGTGCCCTTACCTCGCTTCTTCTCCTCGGCCTTACGCGCGGTTGCCGGGTCCGTTGAGGAGCGCCCGGCGGCCGAAAGCCCGCCCAGGCCATCGCTCCTCGTGACCAATCCCGAAAACTGATCAGCCGGATGCTTTCGCACCGGATTCGTCATCGCCAAGCCAGACCCAATACGCTACGACGCGGCTGGCCAGATGACGGGAAGAGGAAGAGAAGACATGGACACGAACACCCGCTCCCAAACCAAAGGCATGCCCGAGGCGGCGATCAAGTATCGCGCCTATCCGCAGGTAAATATCCCTGACCGTACGTGGCCGTCGAAGACGCTGACCAAGGCGCCGATCTGGTGTTCGGTCGATCTGCGCGACGGCAATCAGGCGCTGGTCGATCCGATGGGCCACGACCGCAAGGCCCGCATGTTCCAGCTGCTGCTCGACATGGGCTTCAAGGAAATCGAGATCGGTTTCCCGTCCGCGTCGCAGACCGACTTCGATTTCGCGCGCTGGTGCGTCGAGCAGGGCAATGTGCCCGACGACGTCTCGCTGCAGGTGCTGGTGCAGTGCCGTCCGGAGCTGATCACCCGCACCTTCGAGGCGCTTGAAGGCGCGAACCGCCCGATCGTTCACTTTTACAACTCCACCAGCGAATTGCAGCGTCGCGTGGTGTTCGGCAAGGACGTCCACGGCATCAAGCAAATCGCCGTCGATGCGGCAAAGATGATCTCCGACATGGCGGCGAAGGCCGGCGGCGGCTATCGTTTCGAATATTCGCCGGAGAGCTTCACCGGCACCGAGCTCGACGTGGCGCTGGACATCTGCAACGCCGTTATCGAGGTGATGAAGCCGACGCCCGATAACAAGCTGATCATCAACCTGCCGTCGACCGTCGAAATGGCGACGCCGAACGTCTATGCCGACCAGATCGAGTGGATGTGCCGCAATCTCGACAACCGCGAAAACCTGATCATTTCGCTGCATCCGCACAACGACCGCGGCACCGGCATCGCCGCCGCCGAACTGGCCCTGCTGGCGGGCGCCGACCGCGTTGAAGGCACGCTCTTCGGTAATGGCGAGCGCACCGGCAACGTCGACGTCGTCACCATGGCGCTGAACATGTTCACGCAGGGCGTCGACCCCGAGATCGACTGCTCTGATATCGTGCGGATGAAGGAAGTCTTCGAATATTCGAACCAGATGCCGATCGGCGAGCGCCACCCCTATGTCGGCGAACTGGTCTATACAGCCTTCTCCGGCTCGCACCAGGATGCGATCAACAAGGGCATGAAGGCGATCAAGGTCGCCAACCATCCAGTGTGGGAAGTGCCTTACCTGCCAATCGATCCGCGGGACGTCGGTCGCTCCTACGAGGCGATCATTCGCATCAACTCGCAGTCCGGCAAGGGTGGCATCGCCTATATCTTGCAGCAGGACTACGGGCTCAATCTGCCGCGTAACCTGCAGGTCGAATTCCGCGAAGACATTCAGCGGATCACCGATGAAGAAGGCAAGGAATTGCCGTCGAAGCGGATCTACGACCGTTTCGTCGAGCGCTACGTGACGCAGCCGCAAGGCCGCATCAAGTTTGTTGAGCACCACACCTATGCCGATCCCGAGCGCAAGGGGCAACGCATCGTTGCCGCCGAAATCACTGATAACGGCGAGACGAAGCATATCGAGGGCAGGGGCAACGGCCCGGTCGACGGCTTTATCAACGCGCTCTCGCACTATCTCGGCATCGAGATGTCGGTCGAGGATTATTCGGAGCATTCGCTGCAGCACGGTTCGAACGCTGCCGCGATCTCCTACGTCGAGACGTCCTATCCTGGCGGCAAGCTCTTTGGCGCCGGCATCAGCACGAACATTGTCGGGGCGTCGCTGGAGGCGATCGTCTCGGCTGCGAACCGCGTGCTTGAGGTGCGGGCCGGAAAGGCCTGACGAAATCAGCGCAGCGGAGTATTCTGCTGCGCACTTTATCCGGCTCAGGCAGCCAGCCGTGCCCGGTTGCGTGGCACGATATCGTTTGCCTCGTCCTGTGCTTCGGCATGTTTCTGACCCCATTTGCAGAGCGCCAGCAGAACCGGTTCCAACTCCAAACCCACCTCAGTTGCCGAATATTCGACGCGTGCAGGTACCTCTGCGAAGATCTGCCGGGTCACCAGACCATGCTTCTCCATCTCGCGCAGCTGCTGGATCAGCACCTTTTGGGTGATCTTTGGCAACATCCGCTTGAGCTCCGACAGGCGCTTCGGGCCATCGAAGACATAATAAAGGATGATAGGCTTCCAGCGTCCGGCTATCACCTTGAGCGCCCGCTCGACAGGCAATCTGGGCAGCTTCTTGATCGGAGCGGTCATGGTCACCTCCTGGTGGGTGTAGCACCAAATTCTCTGTATTTTGGCAGCGCAGCTTATTGCTAAGGCGCATCTCACGCCAATTCAAACGTGAGGTTTGCTATGAAAGCCATCCGCTACGACCATTTCGGTTCGCCCGAGGTCTTGACCTGTGTTGAGCTGCCGGTGCCCGAACTGCAGGCCGGCGAAGTGCTCGTTAGGGTTCACGCCGTAGGCGTCAATTTCTTTGAAGTCTTGATGCGCGCTGACCGCTACGCGGTGACGCCTCTATTGCCGATGCTGCCGGGCGTCGAAGTTGCCGGAGTGGTCGAGAAAGTGGGTGAAGGCGTCGACGGCACTCGGCTTGGGACGCGAGTTGCCGTGCCGCTCTTTGCCCTCGGTCACGGAGGCGGATACGCCGAATATGTGGCGGTCGACGCAGGATATGCCGTGCCTATACCCGATAGGCTCCCCTTTTCCGGCGCAACTGCCCTGGTGGTGCATTGACTGACAGCATTGCATATGGTCCAGCAAAGCTCGCTGATGGGCAAAACGGTCCTTGTTCATGCCGCGGCAGGTGGCGTGGGTTCCTTGCTGACCCAGCTTGCCAGGCGTCGTGGTGCTCGGCGCGTGATCGCGACGGCAGTGAGCGCAGCAAAGCGATCGCTGGCGCTGGAGATGGGGGCTAATCTGGCTATAGACTATAGCGCCCCCGGCTGGGAAACGTCTTTAGCTGGCCTCCGCCCGGACGTTGTTTACGACACGATTGGTGGCGACATGACGCGTGCGTCGCTCGCGGTTCTCGCGGATGGCGGCGAACTTGTCTTTGCGGCGCTCGGCCGGTTCGCAGCCACAGCCGAGGACATTACCCGCATGCTCGACAAGAACCAGTCGCTGAGAGGCCTTGCGCTTCTGCCGTTGCTGGGAGCAAGTCTTGTTCCCGATCTCCAGTCGCTCTTCGAACTGGCCGCTTCCGGGGAGCTGAGGCTCTTACCCGGGCGCCAGTTTCCGCTTCACGGCGCAGCGGAGGCGTATCGGGCGATCGAAAGCCGCATGGCAACGGGGAAGGTGGTCCTGATGTCCTAAAGCTTTTCAATTCAACCCTGAAAGGTTCAGATCGATGTAGCGACCTGCATGGCGAGCTGGCCAAGCGAGGCTTCCGACGACGGGCCAACGAGCACATAGGATGTGCCGGCATTGTGCCAGGAAACGACGCCGATCTCGTCCTTGATCGTTTCCTTGAAATCGTCTGCCTCGGAAGGCAGGTTGTCCTTGCGGAAGCAGATGGAAGCCAGGTCGCCATCGGAGCTGGTGTAGACGAGTTGGCCGACCGGCCTGCTGTCGCCGATGAAGACGCGGGCACCCTGGAAGGTCCAGCCCTGTTCCGACAGGTCAGGGACACGGAATGCAACGCCGACCGTTGAGGTCAGCCAGGTAGAAATTTCCTCTGCCTGGGTCGACGGAACCTCGAAAATATGACGGGGCTGGCGGGCGATAAGCCGCTGGTTGGCGATGACGTCGGTCAGCCACTGGTTGGAGTCAGGAATGGCTTCCATCGTTGTCGCGGCAGGCGATTGCATGGTGCTCATGCTGCCGGCGGCGAAGAAGCCGATGCCACAGCCGGCAATGAGGAGGACGATTGCAGCCGCAAGAGCCTGTGGGCCGATCGGCGCAAGTTTGAAGGAGGGCCGCGAAACGCGCGGTGCAACCGGAGCCTTTGGTGGCTGCGCGCTCTTGATCGACCGCACGAGGGCGAGTGGAACCGGCTCCCTGAGAACGTCGTCGAGGCGGTGCTTTCCGAAGTCGGCGCCGTGTCGCAGCTTGTCGTAGAGCCGCTTGGCACCCTCGTCGGTGGCCAGGCGCTGCTCAAGCTCATGCTTCTGTTCGGGCGTCGTCTCGCCATCCAGCAGGGCGGCTAGCTGAGCATCGAGCGGCAGTTTCTTGAAATCGAGCAATTCAGTACCTGTGAGGATAGTTGTCCGCGACACTGGCGAAATGCAGTCTCGCCGCGGCAAGCTGGGATACGACGATGTTGATGGTGACACCCATGATGTCGGCGGCCTGCTGATAGCTGTGCCCTTCGACAACAACCAGCAAAAAGGCGCTGGATGTGCCTTCCGGCATGTCGGCGATCATGCGGTGGATGACATCGGGATTGACAAGCGAGGTGCGATCGCGGTTCGCTTCCCGGATATCGGTGACATTGCCCCTGGGAGTGGGGTGCGGCTTCCGACGCCGATGCTCGTCCGTCCAATGTTGGCGGGCGAGGGCGTAGACCCAGCTTTCCAGGCGGCCTTCGCCATTCCATTGTCCGCTCTTGGCGATGGCGCGCTCACACGCCACTTGTGCGAGTTCGTCCGCACTCGCTGCGTCACCTGCAAGGGTCATCGCGAAACGCCGCAGCCGGGGCAGAAGGCCCACCAGGTCGCGTCTGATATCGATGGTCGTCACGGGTTGACGCATAGTCTTTCCAGGTAATGCTTGGGCGGTCGGCGAGAGCGCCCAGCAGCATATCGATTTATATTGCTTCTGTGTCCTTTATGAAACAAGTACCGGATGCTTCGCAAGCATCCGGCGGCCTATCCCACGGGTTCTCAAAGCTTTTCTTCATTAGGCTCGGCTCGGATCAACGTCAGTATGTACGATAACCATTCAGTGCCTGCAGCAGCGAGCGATAGGCCCAGGTCTGCTCGCCGCCCCGATCCCGGATCTCGACGAGCTGGACACGCGCTCCCTGCACGTCACCCTGTTCCACCAAAGCTTGTCCCATATATGACCGTGCCAGAATATAATTCTCGTCCGCCTGCAGCGCCTTGCGGTAATACGACATCCCCAGCTCCATTCTGCCCGCCTTGCGGTTGGCATAGCCGAGATAGTTCAGGATGCGCGGATCGTTCTGGTTCCTGGCAAGCTGAAGCACCGTCAGGGCGTTGTCGTATTGACCGGCATAGGCAAATTCGCGGGCAGCCTTGTAGAGTTCATCGTCGTTGAACGAATTCTTCTTCGGGACCACGCATTCCTTGCGCTTCGCATCCCAAACCTTGCCGCCGGCACATTTTGTCGTCGTTTCGGTCTTTGGCGGCGGCTTGGTTTCGTCGCTTTCGTCGCCGATGGCAAAGGCGGATGAGGAGACTGCGAGGGCAAGCGAGCCGGCCAAAGCCAGACTGCGAAGACTGATCGACGCCATGGGCATGCAATAACTCCGTGAATTGGTGCTGCCGAGGCGACAAGTTTACGTGGCAATCGCCAATTGCCAAGACCTCGGATGCTTTGCCAAATTCAAGATATCGTCATCTTGAATTCCTGAATCAGCTTGGCGAAGAAGATGAATCCAAAAACGGCGCTAAGCCTTGAAAATATCGACGCTTTCGCTGCACACGCCATCGCCCATGGAGTTGATGCTGAACCGTTCCCCGGTCAGCTCCCAAGCGCCCGGTGCGCCATCGATCGAGAAGAGGTTGTAGCCGGCACGGGGTTTCAGCCCGCCGGGCCCCTGCGATGCAGAGGCGATACCGACGACGGGAACCGGACCAGTCTGGCCGCGCAGCCAGTGCAGCGTGTTCAAATGGGTATGGCCGTGGAGCACCAGTTCTGCACCGCCGGTGGAGATCACGGCGCCGAAGCGGCGGATGCCGATCATCCGCTTGTGGAAGGAGGTCGCGCCGCGGATCGGCGGATGGTGGATCATCACGACACGAAACAAGCCGGCCTCGCCAGCGGCACGCAGCATGTTCACCGTATCGCGGGCCTGGCGCTCGCCGAAGAAGCCGCTGGCCGCGAAAGGGGGCGTCGCGACCGCCGTCGAACAGCCGACGATCGCGACCTTGCCGCGAACGCGAAGATAGGGAAAGACGTGGCGATTTTCCTGCCATTCGGCTGGAGCGAGGTCACCGCGCACATTGTCGTACCATGCGCGCACCGACTTTTCGTAGGCGCCGGGCACGTAGGCATCGTGGTTTCCCGGCACGATTGAATTGTCTTCGGGATCACCGAGTTCTTTCAGCCAAGCGGCTGCGGCTCGGATCTCCAGTCCGCTTGCGAGGTTCACGAGATCGCCGGTAACCGCCAAATGATCGGCTTGCTTCGCGTGTATGTCATCGAGCAGCAGATCGAGCGTGCTACCGAAAAGGTGCTTGCTCCTGTTGCGATGCCAGTTCACAAAGCCGGTAATGCGTTTGGAAAAGAGCTCGCGGACCGAAAGGCGAGGAAGAGGGCCGAGATGGATATCGGAGATGTGTGCGAGCTTGAACATGCGACGACACATAGCCCAGTCAGTCTGCAATTCAAACACATCTGCTTGAACGGATTAGCGGAATTGGAAAAAGCGTGACCAGAACCATACGCCCCTGGCAATCGCGAGTGCTGATGCGCATCGTGCATATGTATTTCGCTGTTGCGCGCGGAATGACGATGGGCGTGCGGGCCGCCTGCTTCGATTCGGCGGGTCGTATCTTTCTCGTGCGGCACAGCTACCTGCCGGGCTGGCACATGCCTGGCGGCGGGCTGGAGCGCAATGAGACTGCCGAGGAAGCCTTGATCAAGGAGCTTCGCGAGGAAGGGAATTTGCGCATCCTCGGACGGCCGGAGCTCTTCCACATCTATTTCAATACGGCGGCCAGCCGCCGCGATCATGTCCTTTTCTATAAGACGCAGGTTGAGCAGACGGCACCGCGCCCGCCAGACCGGGAAATCGTCGAGTGCGGCTTCTTCGCGATCGATGATCTGCCAGTGGGCACAACGGACGCAACGCGTCGTCGTCTGGCTGAACTCGCGGGCGAGCGGGAGCCCGCCCACGTGTGGTAGAGCGCAGGGCTAGGCCGCTGCCAGTAGGGCACGGCCATGCGGGCGATCGAGATCCAGTGCCGGGCCGACAGGCACGATGCCGGTCGGATTGATCGTCTTGTGGCTGCGGTAATAGTGGTCCTTGATGTGGCGGAAGTTGACCGTCTCCTTGACGCCCGGCGTCTGATAGAGATCGCGCAGATAGGCCGACAGATTGGGGTAGTCGTCGATGCGGCGAATGTTGCACTTGAAGTGGCCGACATAGACAGCATCGAAGCGCACCAAAGTCGTGAACAGCCGCCAATCGGCCTCGGTCAGTCGATCGCCGAAGAGATAACGACCCTTGCCGAGACGGTCTTCCAGCATGTCCAGCGTTTCGAAGAGCCTGACGACATTTTCGCCATAGGCTTCCTGTGTCGTGGCAAAGCCGGCCTTGTAGACGCCGTTGTTGACGGTGTCGTAGACGACAGCGTTGAGCTCATCGATATCGGCGTGCAGGTCGTTCGGGTAGAAATCGGCGGTCGAGCCCGTCAGATGATCGAAGGCGCTGTTGAACATCCGGATGATTTCGGAGGACTCGTTGTTGATGATCGTGTTGGTCTTCTTGTCCCACAAGACCGGAACGGTCACCCGGCCGGAATAGTGCGGGTCGGCCTTCATGTAGATTTCGTATAGCGTCTTGGCGTCGAAGAGATGGTCGCCGGTGGCGCCGTCGCCGATCTTGAATTCCCAGCCCTTCGAAAGCATCAGCGGATCGACGACCGAAACGCTGATGAGGTTTTCGAGCTTCTTCAGCTTGCGGAAGATCAGGGTCCGATGCGCCCACGGGCACGCCAGCGAGACATAAAGGTGGTAGCGGTCTGCCTCTGCCTTGAAACCACCCGTTCCGGACGGGCCAGCCGCTCCGTCCGCTGTAATCCAGTTCCGAAACTGCGAGGCGGTGCGCTTGAAGTGCCCCTTGGTTTCCTTCGTGTCGTACCAGACGTCATGCCAGACGCCATCAACCAGCATGCCCATATTGTGATCCTTCAAATTTTCCTTGGCTCGAACATATCCCACGTCCTGGCGATTTGCAGGGCGGTAAAGATTGAACACTGCGTCACGCCGCGCCGTCGCTTTCTAAATTTCCATTGGACGACTGAAATTTTTCCTGCTATCGGCGATTTCACATTTCTGGAAACCGATTTGATGTTTGCACCGAGAAACCTGCGACGACGCTGATGCTCCCGAACGCCTGACGGCGTGCTCGAGATCCATCAACTCTGTCTATCCGGTTTCCGTCTCATCATGCACAAGCACGATCTGGTCTACCTCACTGAGGATGCGTCGCACGACGCTGCTATCGAACACATCAACGAAGAAGCATTCGGCCCTGGCCGGCATACGCGTGCGGCCGCCCGGATCCGCGAGCAGGGGCCGCACGATCTCTCGCTCTCCTTCATTTGCGCCGATGATGGCGAGACCATTGCATCTGTGCGCATGACGGCTGTTCAGGCCGGCTCGGTGAATGGGCACCTGCTTGGGCCGCTTGCAGTACGGCCGTCGCACAAGGGTCGCGGCATCGGCCGGGAACTCGTCCGGATTGCCATCGACGCCGCGCGTCGCAAGGGATCGGAAGCGGTCATCCTCGTCGGCGATCCGCCTTACTACTGCCCCCTCGGCTTCGAGCGGGTGGCCCACAACGCGATCACGTTTCCCGGTCCCGTTGATCCGTCTCGCGTGCTGGTCGTGCCGCTTGTCGAGGATGCGCATAGCAGGCTGAAGGGAACTATCGGCTGGCGAAAATAGGTTGCATGCGGTATTGAGAGCCATAGGCCTGAGACACGCTTCGCGTGATTTTTCAGCGGCTTGAGAGGTAGCATGAGCAACGTTTCCATGGACGAGGCGCTGGATCGCGCCGGCACCGGGCCCTTCCAGTGGCGCCTGATCGGCATCTTCGGTCTTGTCTGGACAGCGGACGCGATGCAGGTCCTCGCCGTCGGCTTTACGGCAGCCTCGATCGCGGCCACCTTCGGGTTGACTGTTCCGCAAGCCCTGCAGACAGGTACGCTGTTCTTTCTCGGCATGCTCATCGGCGCTGTCGCCTTTGGGCGCCTGGCCGACAAGGTCGGGCGGCGTCGGGTCCTGATCACCACTGTTGCCTGCGATGCGCTTTTCGGCACCCTTTCCATCTTCGCTCCCAGCTTTGCCAGCCTGCTCGTGCTGCGTTTCCTGACAGGAGTGGCGGTCGGTGGCACGTTGCCTGTCGACTATGCGATGATGGCGGAGTTCCTGCCCGCCAAGAGCCGTGGCCGCTGGCTGGTGGCGTTGGAAGGCTTCTGGGCGGTCGGCACGCTGATCGTCGCACTGGCTGCCTGGGCTGCGAGCGTCGCCGGGGTAGCCGATACCTGGCGCTACATTTTCGCCGTCACCGCAGTTCCGGCGCTGCTGGGCCTGACACTGCGCTTCTTCGTTCCTGAATCGCCACTCTACCTGCTGCGGACCGGGCGGGCGGGCGAGGCCAAGGTGATCGTCAACCGAATGCTGGCGCTGCACCGGAAAGCACCACTGCTGCCCGAGGATCAAATCGTCGCGTCGTCGCAGGTGGCTGAGGGCATCTTCTCCGACGAGCTTCGTCGCCGAAGTGTACTGATCCTGACGATCTGGTTCCTGGTTTCCGTTTCCTACTACGGGGTCTTCACCTGGATGCCGGCGAAGCTGGCCAGCGATGGGTTCGGCTTCGTCCGCGGATACGGCTTTCTGGTCTTCGTCGCCCTGGCTCAGATCCCGGGCTATGTACTTGCCGCCTACGGGGTCGAGGCTTGGGGTCGCAGGCCGACCTTGATCGGTTTCTGCCTGCTGTCTGCGCTTGGTTGCCTGCTCTTCGTGGTTTCTCCTGACGACATGCTGATCGGCGCGTCGCTGCTGGTCATGAGTTTTGCGCTACTCGGGACGTGGGGCGCGCTCTATGCCTACACCCCGGAACTCTATCCCACCGCCTCACGGGCGACAGGCATGGGCGCTGCGGGGGCGATGGCCCGCCTTGGCGGACTGCTGGCTCCATCCCTGATGGCGTTCATCGTCACGGGTGGGTTCGGTCTGGCCATCGGCCTGTTTGCGGGCCTGCTGGTCGTGGCGGCCTTTGCGGCAACGGCGATCGATATTGAAACACGCCAGGCGGCGCTCAGCTAGAGCATCTTGCGCAGAAACGTGCGGGTACGGCCTTTCGGAAACTCTGGTAGTTCGCCGAATATCTCGTAGCCTTGCCGTTGATACGCTCGCAGGGCTAGCGGATTGAAGGTGTCGATCCAAGCCCCATGGCAGCCACGTGCCGCTGCTTCCTCTTCCGCCAAAGCAAGGATCTTGCCGGCCATGCCCTTGCCGCGTTCCTTGTCGGGAATGTACAGCAACTGCGTGAAGAGCCATCCCCAGGCGGTATAGCCGGACAGGCCACCGGTGACGTTCCCGTCGGTATCTCGAATGAGAACCGCGAGCGGTTGCCGTTCGGCTGGGCCGACGTCATGGACGTTGAAGGCTGATAGCGCGTCGCCGATCGTGCTGAGATCATCGGCGGCGGGCGAGCCGGTCACTTCAAACTCGGCCATGCCGCTAACGCCCTTCGCGCCACCACATGGCGCCAAAGGCAAGCAGCAGAATGCCGACACCGGCGAAACCGGCAAACAGCGGCAGGGTGTTGATGCCCCTCAGCACCGTTTCGTTGGTAAGGTGGATCTGCATGCGATCGTCGTCGGCAACGCGGATCTGGCCGCGAACCGGCAGGATCGGCGGGATGCTGATCGCGCCGCTGCTATCGGAAACGCGGGTGACGAGCCCCTTCGACTTGTCGGAAATCGGCTTCAACGCCTCGGTCGTCGAGATCATGGCCTTGAATTCAGGAGCATCGACTGCGCCGACATGCGCCAGCGTCGTCATGTCGCCGTTTCTGATCTCGAAAAGGCCGATCTCGTCCATCTTCTTCTCGGCCTTGAAGAGGCCCGGCTCGGCTTGCGTCAGGGGGAGAGTTTCCGTCCTTCCCGAGGGATATCGGACCGTTGCATTGCCCGGGTCGCCGCCAATGGTCTGACGCGTGATCTCCAGCGTGCGGCCGGATGCGCGTGCCGTCAGGGCCTCTTCCTCAAGGGCGGGCTCCTTCATCAGCCAGTGGGCGACGCGGCGATAGAGCGACACATGCGGGCCTCCGCCCTCGAAGCCGCGGGCCCAGAGCCAGCCCTGGTCGGAGAGCAGCATGGCGACACGCCCCTGTCCGGCGCGATTGAGAACGAGCAGCGGATGGTTGTCAGCGCCGACCATCACCGTCTGGCCCTGCGGCGGCTCCACATCGACGCTGCGGAACCAGCGGCCCCAATGCGGCGGTTCGTCAGCGGATCCATCGAGGCCGCGGGTAACGGGGTGTTTGCGGCCTTCCTCCGAAAGCCGGGGGTAAAAGGCTTTTTCGATCATCTGCCCGGTCGGTGCGGCCGGCAGCACCGACGATAGCGGCGTCAGGGCAATCGAATCCTGGCCGGCATGTTCTGGGCCGGCAGCGATCAACAGCGCGCCGCCATTTTCCACGTACTGGGCGATATAGTCGTAGTAGAGGATCGGCAGCACGCCGCGATGCTGATAGCGGTCGAAGATGATCAGGTCGAAGTCCTTGATCTTATCGACGAACAGCTCGCGGGTTGGGAAGGCGATCAGCGACAGTTCGTTGATCGGTGTGCCGTCCTGCTTTTCGGGCGGGCGCAGAATGGTAAAGTGGACGAGATCCACCGAGGCATCCGACTTCAAGAGATTGCGCCAGGCGCGCTCGCCGGCATGCGGCTCGCCGGAGACGAGCAGAACGCGCAGGTTTTCGCGAATGCCGTCGATCAGGTGGACCGCGCGGTTGTTGGCGTCGGTGACTTCGCCCGGAAGATCGGCGACCGAAAATTCGAGAACGTTGCTGCCGCCGCGCTCGACCTTGAACGAAAAGGGCGTGTCGCGGCCAGGCGTTGCCTGGAGCGTGGCGATCTCGTTGCCGTTGAGTTTCACCGTGACGCTTGCCGTGCCGCCGGGGCTCGGTCCGTCGTCGAAGACGCGCAGCATCAATTGCTGCTCCTCATTGACGATCCCGAAGCGCGGTGCCTTCACGACCTCGATGCGGCGGTCGAACTCGTTGGCCTTGCCCGTGATCAGGCCGTGGATCGGCGCGTCGAAGCCGAGCGCCTGATTGACGCCGGGAACGTCGTGGATTTCGCCGTCCGTCAGCATGATCGCGCCGCCGATGCGCGCGGGCGGCACGTCCGCGACAGCCGCCGAAAGCACATTGAACAGCCGGGTCGAGGGAGCATCGGAATCTTGCGGCTCCGTCGCGTCGACGTAGCGCGGCTCGACATTGGGGAAGCGCGAGAGGCGATCCTTCAACTGCGCCAGGGCATCGTCGGTCATCTTGATGCGATCAGGCGTTTGCTGGCTCTGGCTGCGGTCAACGATGACGGGCACGACGGTCGACAGTGGGTCGCGATCTTCCTGCAGCAAGAGAGGGTTGGCGAGGGCAGCCAGCAAGGCAAGGGCCGCGATCGAACGAATCCATGCGCCGCGCACGCCGCGCCAGATGCCAAAGGCAGCGGTTGCGAGAACAATAACCGCCAGACCCGCCAGGAGCGACCAAGGAATGAAGGGTGAAAAATCAACCGTCATATCACTGTCCCAACCGTTCCAGCAGGGCGGGGACGTGGACCTGATCGGTCTTGTAGTTGCCGGTTAGCATGTACATCATGATGTTGACGCCGCTGCGGTAGGCGTATTCGCGCTGTGTCTCGTCCGGGGGGACCGTCGGCAACAACGGTACCCCATTGTCATCGACGGCCCAGGCACCGGCAAAATCGTTGCCGGTGATGAGGATCGGGGAAACGCCGTCGGCCGTGGCCGCCGACTTGGCGTTTTCGGGACGACTTTCCTGGCGTGCTTCAATCCAGAGCGGGCTACCCGTGTAGCGGCCGGGGAAGCTTGAGAGCAGGTAGAACGATTTCGTCAGCACGTGGTCCGACGGCACCGGTTCCAGCGGCGGAATATCGAGATTGGCAAGGATTTGCTGCAAGCGCTCGCCGTTGGCGCTGACCGAGCCGCCATTGTTGTCGAGCGCGCTGAACTGATCGCGCGTATCGAAGAGCACGGTTCCGCCGGCGCGCATATAGGCATCGATCTTGTTGATTGCAGCTGCCGAGGGCATCGGCGCGGTGGCCGAGATCGGCCAATAGATGATCGGATAGAAGGTGAGCTCATCCTTGGTGAGATCCACGCCGACAGGCGGTGATGGCTCCAACGTGGTGCGGTATGTCAGGAATTCCGTCAAGCCCTCCAGCCCGCGTTCGGATATGTGGTCGACGTCCTGTTCGCCGGTGACGACATAGGCGAGGTGCGTATTGTCGAGCCGCTGGAAGATCTGATCGTCGCCGGGCTTGGAGTCGTCGGCATGCGATTGCCCCGGCTGCAGGAAGAAGGCCGCACTGACCGCCACAGCGACAAGCGCCGCTGTTCGCGCCGCCGGGCGCAGCCTCGAGAAAGCGCCGCTCATGAACATTACGATCAGGCTGTCGGCCAGCAGCAACAGGAAGGCGATCAGGAACAGCGCGGGCTTTGCCGACCAGGTTTCGCCGCCGATCAGCCCTTCGCGCACGACTGTGAGACCCGACGTATCAAGCGGCTTCAGTTCGGCATTCTTCGGCAGGATGTTCAGCGCGGTAAATCCTTCTTCGGAGCCGTAAAGGCCGGGCGGGTTGTCGAAGCTTGCGACCGGCGTGACCTTCGCGTTCGGGATCAGCGGACGCGCCGTGCCAGTTTCGGTCGTGAGTGCGCCTTTGGCGGTCAACAATCGGAAAGGCGGCAGCGCTTCGGCGGTCGATGCACCGCCGGCTTCAGCGGTAACGCCACCGGAACGCGACAACTGGACGAGGCGGCGCAGCATCTCGACAAAATTGCCCGAGATCGGCAGGTCAGACCACGTCGCTTCTGCGCTGACATGGAACAGGACGATCCTGCCTGCATTGATCGGCTTCGTCGTGACCAGCGGCGTGCCATCGGCGAGGCTCGCCCAGGTGCGCTCGGCAAGATCCGGCGTCGGCTCTGCGAGAACCTGCCGCTTGACGGTAACATCGGTCGGCTTCGGCATGCCGGCGAAGGGGCCGAAGGTTGGAAATTCGGCGAGGGGCTGCGGTTCGGCCCATGAGAGCGCGCCACCCAATGCACGCTCGCCCTGGCGCAACGTCACCGGCACCAGCGGATCGTCGGCGGGTGCGGCGGCAAGGCGCGGCCCGGCGAAGCGGACAAGTGTTCCGCCATTTGCGATCCAGCGCTGCAGCGGCTCGTAGGTTTCCTGGGGTAGGCGACCGATATCCGCCATGATGATGACAGATGGATTCTGCGACAGGAGATCCGGGATCGAGGTCGCGAGATCAGGCGTGTTCGGCTCGATCAAATCGGCATAAGGCTGCAAAGCGCGCTGGATGTAATAAAGCGGCGAAAGCAGCGGTTGGAAAGTGTCACCGACCTCACCTGATAGCAGAACCACGCGGCGACGCTTGAAACCGTCGTCGAGCAGATGCACGGCGCCAGCCGTCGCGTGGTTGTCGATGCTGACGCGCGCGAAATCGTTGCGCATCTCAAACGGTGCGGTGATTGATCCGGTCGCGACGCTCTGACCCGGCTGGAAGTCGATCGAGCCGGTCGCGATCGCGCGTCCCTGCGTGTCCTGCGCGGTGATCGGGCGCGAGGCGGCAGCGCCACTGTCGAGGCGCGTGGCGGTGACCGTCATCGCGTCGGCGGCATTGCTTGCGGACGTGATCGCAATCGTTTCGTTTGCGTCTCCTGAGATCAATCGCAATTGGGCAGGCGAGAGGTCGGAAAGCTGGCGGACGGTCGTGTCGTTCTCTCTTGCGGCGGCGCCATCCGTAAGGAAGGCGAGAGTGCCGGGATGGACGCCGTTCAGCGCGGCGCGGAGAGCCTCGAAAGCACGCTGGCGATCCGGCACAAGCGGCTTCGGTTCTGCGGCACGCAGCTTGTCGCGGGCGACGGCTGCCGTTCCGGGGACGGCATCGTTGGTCGGGTCGGCGGTGAAGGCGATCGCCACCGGAGTACCAGCGGATTCCGCGTCGTCGATCAGGGCGTCAGCGGTCTTCACGCGGCGATCCCAATCCGGCGAGGTGGCCCAGCCGTTGTCAACAAAGAGCACGAGCGGACCGCCGGAAGCGATTGAATTGGTGCGCGGATTGAAGACCGGATCGGCGATGGCCAGGATGACTGCGGTCGCAAGCAGCATGCGCAGCAGCGTCAGCCACCAGGGACTCTGGGCAGGGGTTTCTTCCCGCTTCAGGACCGTGGCGAGAATCTTCAGAGGTGGGAAGACTTCTGTCTTCGGGCGCGGCGGCGTCAGTCTGAGAAGCCACCAGATGATCGGCAAGGCCACAAGGGCGCCGAGGATTGCGGGATAGGCAAAAGCAAAGGGGAGAGCGTTCACGCGCGTTCTCCCTGCGTCATCCTTGCGGGCATGCCCGAAAGGTACATGTGGACGGCGACCAGCGCTTCAGAGGCTAGGTGGTCTGTGCGGTGGCTGACGAAGGTCCAGCCCATGTGGCGCAGCGCCTGGCCGAGATCGTCCCGGCGGTCGAGATAGGCGCGGGTATAGGCTTCGCGAACATGCTCGGCGCGGCCGGATGTCAGCTTCGACCCTGTCTCGGGGTCGGTGAATTCGGTGCGGCCATCATACGGGAAGAGCTCCTCGGCCGGATCGGCGATCTCGATCACGTGGCCGCGCAGACCGCGCCGCGCCAAGGGGGCGATGCGCGCCATCACTGCTCGCGCGTCATCGAGAAAATCGCCAATCAAGACGAGTTCGCTCCAGCCGCGGATCATCGCCGTATCGGGCAGCCCTCCGCTCAGCGGCGCGTGCATCAATGCCGTCGCAAGCCGTTCCGCGGCATTGCGTGCGGCAATCGGTTCCATGACGCCGGGACATCCGATGCGTTCGCCGGAACGCGCCAGGATTTCGGCAAGCGCCAGCATGATGACGAGCGCGCGGCCTTCCTTGGAGGCGTTTCCGAAGGTCGACTTGTACATCATCGAGGGAGACATGTCGGCCCAGAGCCAGATCGTATGGGCTGCTTCCCACTCGCGGTCGCGGATGTAGGTATGGTCGTCGCGCGCCGAACGGCGCCAATCGATGCGGGATAGACTTTCGCCCTCGGTATAGGGACGGAACTGCCAGAAATTCTCGCCGATGCCGCGCTTGCGGCGACCGTGCCAGCCGGCGATCACCGTGTTGGCGATCCGCTTGGCCTCGACCAGACAATCCGGCACAAGGCTCGCCCGCTGCCTTGCGCGAGCGAGGGCGTCATTGCCCGAGGTCGGATTGACGATCTGTCCGATGGGTGCCACGCAGACGCTTCCTTATCCCTTGGCCTGCTTGACCAGCCCTTCGATGACATCGCGAACCGACATGCCTTCCGCGCGGGCCGCAAATGTCAGCGCCATGCGGTGCTGCAGCACCGGTTCCGCGAGGGCATGGACGTCGTCAATAGACGGCGCCAGGCGGCCTTCGTAAAGGGCACGGGCGCGGGCGCAAAGCATCATGGCTTGGCCGGCGCGCGGACCAGGGCCCCAGGCGACGTTCTTGTCGGTCGCGGCATTTCCCTGACCCGGACGGGCCGAGCGAACAAGCGCGAGGATGGCGTCGACAACCTTGTCGCTGACCGGCATCTGGCGAATGAGCGTTTGGATTTCGACGAGGCGCTCCGCGTTCAGGATCGCTTGCGGCGTCGTTTCGCTGGTCCCGGTCGTCTCGAGCAGGATCTGTCGCTCGGCGGCGAGCTCCGGATAGTGGACGTCTACCTGGAGAAGGAAGCGGTCGAGCTGCGCCTCGGGCAAGGGATAGGTGCCTTCCTGCTCCAGCGGGTTCTGGGTGGCCAGGACGTGGAAGGGCGCGGGCAGATCGTAGCGGTGGCCGGCAACGGTGATGTGGTATTCCTGCATGGACTGCAGCAGGGCCGATTGCGTGCGCGGCGACGCGCGGTTGATTTCGTCGGCCATGAGGAGTTGGGCGAACACCGGTCCCTTGACGAAACGGAAGGAACGGCGGCCGCTGTCATCTTGGTCCATCACTTCGGAGCCCAAGATATCGGAAGGCATCAGATCCGGTGTGAACTGGATGCGGTTGGAGGCGAGGCCAAGCACTTCGCCGAGGGTAGTAACGAGTTTGGTCTTGGCAAGGCCCGGCACACCGACCAGCAGGGCATGGCCGCCCGAAAGAACCGCGAGAAGAGTGTTCTCGACGACGCTTTCCTGGCCGAAGATCACCTTCGAGACTTCACCCCGCACGGCGGCAATATCTGCAAGGGCCTTCTCGGCCGCGGCGATGATCGCCTTTTCATCGAGGGGGGCTTCGGTCTTCATCATACCCATAAGGCATCTCCAGCGGGTGATATCATTCGTCGCGAATCGGCAGACTTACACGCAAGCGTCATACCAGATAGAGTTATGGAGATGTTGCGGGCTGACAAGTTCGTTCCGAATGACTATCTCGTGACCTTCTTGAGTTAAAGACAAACCGGGACAGAAGAATGGCAGCCGAAGAGATCAAGGCGACAACAGACGCGGCCGGTCTTGCTGCGCTGATTTCGCGCGCCGCCGGTGATGCAGGGGCCAAAGCCCGAGGCCTTCCGCCCGTCGACAAGTGGAATCCGCCGTTCTGCGGCGATATCGACATGGAAATCCGAGCGGACGGAACATGGTTCTACATGGGAACGCCGATCGGCCGGGCGCCGCTCGTCAGGTTGTTCTCCACGGTCCTGCGCAAGGACGAAGATGAGAAGACCTACCTTGTAACCCCCGTCGAACGGGTTGGTATCCGGGTTGTCGATGCGCCGTTCGTCGCCGTTGAAATGAATGCCGGAGAAAGGGATGGCGAGCCGCTGTTAACTTTCCGGACCAATGTCGGTGACGTGGTCGAGGCTGGGCCGGAGCATCCGCTGCGTTTTGTAGTTCATGGCGAAAACAGCGAGTTGAAGCCCTATCTTCATGTTCGCGGGCGGCTGGAGGCGCTGGTTTCGCGACCGATCATGTACGAACTCGTCGAGCTCGGCGAACGCCTTGAAGTCGACGGTAAGACGATGTTCTGTCTGCGCTCCGGCGGTGTGACCTTTCCTGTCATGCCGGCGGAAGAACTGGATGCACTCTCCCGATGAACAATGTTTTGACCGAAAACCGTTCGCTCTATTCAGCGGCTGAATTCCGCCGTCGCGCTCTTCACCAGAGCGGTGGTCCGGTGGATCTCTCCTGGCGTGATCACGGCGATCACATTCTCAACCCCGATATCGTCACGCAGGTGGAGACCTTCAAACTTCGCGATGCCGCGGTGCTGGTGCCTGTTATCGACGATGGTGACGATGCGCATGTGATTTTCACGCAGCGCACGGCGACGCTGCGCAAGCATTCCGGACAGATCGCGTTCCCGGGTGGAAAGATTGACGCCATCGACGGCTCCGCCGAAAAGGCCGCAATCCGGGAAACCGAAGAGGAGATCGGCATCGACGGCTCCTTTGTCGAGACCGTGGCGCGGCTTCCGAACTATCTGGCGTCGACCGGCTTCCGTATAACGCCAGTGCTCGCCGTTGTTCGGCGCGGCTTCGAATTGAAACTCAACCCCACCGAGGTGGATGACGTGTTCGAAGTACCGCTGTCCTTTCTCATGAACCCGGCCAACCACAGCCGCGACAGGCGCGTGCTTGACGGTCTCGAACGACAATTCTACCGGATGCCCTATGAAAGCCGGATGATCTGGGGCATTACCGCCGGCATCGTTCGCACCCTCTATGAAAGGCTCTATGCATGACCAACCTTGGCAACGAGGCATGGTTCAAGGATCCGGCTCTGACGCGTGTTTTTGCGTTGCTCAACTCTGATGGAGAAGGGCGCGTCGTCGGTGGGGCGGTCCGCAACAGCCTCATGCGGCTTCCGGTCAGTGACATTGATGTCGCCACGACCCTTACGCCGGAGCAGGTCATCGAGCGGGCGGTTGCCGCTGGGATCAAGGCTGTGCCGACCGGCGTGGCGCACGGCACTGTGACCCTCGTCATCGATGGCAAGCCGTTCGAGGTCACGACGCTGAGGGCAGACGTGGAAACCGATGGGCGGCGTGCAAAGGTAGCCTTCAGTTCCGATTGGCGGACAGACGCGGAACGCCGCGACCTCACGATCAACGCGCTCTATGTCGACGCCAAAGGCGATGTGATCGACCTGGTCGGTGGTCTCGCCGATATCGAGAAGCGCAATATCCGCTTCATTGGGGACGCGGCGACGCGTGTTGCCGAGGACTATCTGCGTATCCTGCGATTTTTCCGGTTCTTCGCCTACTATGGCTCCGGTCGTCCGGATGCTGATGGGTTGAGAGCCTGCGCATCGGCTCGCGCCAAGCTGAAGACGCTTTCAGCCGAAAGGGTCTGGTCGGAACTGCGCAAGCTACTCAGCGCCGAAGATCCCGGACGGGCACTTCTGTGGATGCGACAGGTCGGCGTGCTCAGCGAAATCCTGCCAGAGACTGAGAAATGGGGGATCGACACCATTCCGACATTGATCGGTACGGAGCAAGCGCTTGCCTGGAAGCCAGATCCGCTTCTGCGTCTTGCTGCCATCATTCCGCCCGATGGCGATCGGCTGGAGAAGATGGCGGCGCGCCTCAAGCTGGCCAATGCCGAGGCCGCCTGGTTCAAGGCATGGGCCAAGGCGCCTGTTATCAATGATGAATTGTCCTCGGCCGCCCTTTCACGACTGCTTTTTCGGCACGGCGCCGACGGCATCAATACCCGCTTGAAACTTGCGCTGGCAACAGCACGCGGCAAGGCGGAAGGTGACACACAGGAGATGGCTCGCTCGGCAAGGCTCGGCAAGCTGCTCGAACTGGCGGATAACTGGAAGAAACCGCAATTCCCGATCAATGGCGGCGACGTCATGGCTGCCGGTGTCCCGGCCGGGAAGCAGGTCGGCGAGACGCTGTCGGTCTTGGAAAACGCCTGGATCGAGGAAAACTTCATACCGGACCGGGCGGCGTTGCTCGCCCGGCTGAAGGATCTGGTGGGGTAGTTTAGGCCGCTGTCGCCTCGTTGCGGATGCGGGCCTTGATGTTTTCTACCATGTTTTCGCGGATCACGGTCTCGCCGTGGGCGTTGCGCATATGTTCGACAACGCGACGGACGATTTCGGCATCGTCATTCGCGCGGGTATGCCAGTCGCATCCAGGAACGAGCGTTCCGCATTCGAAGAGTCTCATTCTTTTCCTCCTTCGGTTTCATGCGATTGCGCGATGATGCAATGGCTGAATGCTCGAGGGGTAAGAAGGTTCCGGCCGGCGCGAAGGACCGGCCGGTTGGTCATTTTCTTGTTATTCGGGCATCGCCCAGGATCTGAAGCAATCTGTCGCCGCCTTGTTGTCCGGACGCTTTGCCAGACGGTCCAGTTCTTCCGGTGTCTTGCCGCCTGCCAGCTGGAGCTTCACTTGTTCCACAAAGCAGGAAAGGGGAAGGTCGGAGCCGCTTTTCGCCCGGAGCCGTTCTGCAATCCGGCTCAAAAATTCGGGTGCATCCATAGATGGGGGTTGCTCTGGCGCACCCGCCGATGCCGCAGAGCTACTTTGTACCGTCATGACAATCCTCCTCCGATTGTTACGCGTACATGCACAGAGTTAGTGGTCCAGTCTCCGAATTTAAGCCCTTCAGACGTCTTTTTTGTCTGATCACGGCCAACGGACAAGAGGGGGCAAGGATGAGAGAATGGACTCGACGTTTCCTCCTGTCTTGAGGCCAAAGATTGTACCTCGATCATAGAGTAAATTGAACTCAACATAGCGCCCACGGCGAATCAATTGTTCGTCACGATCCGCGTCTGTCCACGGCTTATTGAAGTTGGTGCGAACAATGCGTGGATAAACCATGGCGAAAGCCCGTCCGACGTCGCGGGTGAAGGCGAAATCGGCGTCCCATCCGCCGGCTTCCTCGCCGGAATGCAGCCAGTCATAGAAGATGCCCCCGATGCCGCGCGCTTCGTTGCGGTGCTTGAGGAAGAAATACTCGTCGCACCATTTCTTGTAGGCGGCGTAATCGGCGACGCCCGAGTGGCTGCGGCAGGCGATCTCCATCGCCTTGTGAAACAGCTGGCTGTCCTCATCTTCCTGCGTACGGCGGCGGTCGAGCACTGGCGTCAGGTCGGCGCCGCCGCCGAACCAGCGGCTCGAGGTTACGACCATGCGCGTGTTCATGTGAACGGCCGGTACGTTGGGGTTGACCGGATGGGCGATCAGCGAGATGCCAGAGGCCCAGAAACGCGGATCTTCCTTGGCGCCGGGCATCTGGGCGCGCAGATCAGGCGCGAATTCGCCATAGACGGTGGATGTATGCACGCCAACCTTCTCGAAGACGCGGCCATGCATCATCGACATGCGGCCGCCGCCACCGGCGCCATTTTCGCGCGTCCATTCCTTCGCCACGAAGAGGCCGGGTTCTCTATCGGAGAGTGGGCCCGAGAGTTCGTCTTCGAGCGCTTCGAATGAGGCGCAGATAGTATCGCGAAGACTTTCAAACCAGGCGCGGGCGACTGACTTCTTCTCTTCGATATCGTCCGGCAGGCCGATCGGAAGTTCGGGTCGTTCCATTTCATCTCTCTCCGAGCGGGTCGCCATCGACTCGCGCTTTCGTCTTTGCTGCTCTGATAGCAGGTAGGGCAGGGTCCTGCCAGCAGAGGCGATGCCTGAGGGCTCCTCAGATTCGACTCGCAAAAGGCGGCTTTCGATACTAACTTTTTGTCACAGAGGTAGGCTCATGACGAAAATCCCTGGACCTCCGTCGTTCGACGGTCTCAAGCGACGGATTGCTACCCACCGGGCGGAAGGCACACCCCGGAATAACGATCGTTTCGTGCGACAAACCTATTGCCTCAATCTGCTCGACGCGCGCGCCAAGGCGCGCGAATGGTTCGACGAGTATCCCAAGGCCGCGTACTGGACGGAGGTCGAGAGTTGGCGTCAGTTGGAAGGCGACCAGATCGAATTCACCATGCGCCGGCTGCCGTCCGCCGATTGATCGGTCTACTCGGCCGCACCCTTCAACCTGCTTTCGATGAGCAGGCCGCTTTCGTCGAGGATGGGGTGGGCGACGGAGACGATGTGGGCGTTGATGCGCTTTAGGTCGCGCAGCATGTCGAGGTGCAGCGAGCTTGTCTGCAGGCTGTCGGCGCGACCGTCGCGCAGGCGCTCCAGATGCCGCTCCGACGATTGCTTTTCCATCCGGCGAACCTCGACCTTCACCTCCATCAACTGCCTGGCGAGATTGAAGTCGCCGGTGACGAGGATCGTCTGGGCAATGCGCAGATTGTCGATCGTAAGGTGGAAGAGCTTGCGCAGCTCCTCATAGCCTTCCTCGGAGAATTTCAAGCCGAGCGAAACCTTCTTCGTCACCTGCGGCATCAGCCCCTTCTCGATGATGTCGCCGATGTGTTCGAGATTGATGGCGTAGTCGATGATCACGATCGAGCGGCGCCCGTCCTCTTCGCTGAGCCCGGCATGGCCGAGCTTGGAGAGATAGATCTTCACCTCCTGCTGCAGGCTGTCGACCCGCTTTTCCAGCGACGGGATTTCCTTCAGGTTCGCCAGGTTGTTGGCCTCGAAGGCATCCGAGGCGCGCATCAGCATGCGTTCGATCAGGTCACCGACGCCGAGCACCTCCCTTGTCGCACTGGCCAGCGCCACGACCGGTGTCGCCAGCTCCTGCTGGTCGAGATAGCGTGGTCCGCCCTCCGCCTGGGCCTCCTCCGGCACCAGCCTGAGCATCAACCGCGAGAGGGGGCGGGAGAACGGCCAGGCGAGCGCAGCCAGCATCAGGTTGAAGCCTAGATGGGCGTCGACCGGCAGTTTCGCCGGCGTCAGCGGCAGCGTTCCAAGCAGGTCGGCGCCGTAGCCTGCGAGCGGCAATGCGATCAGGCAGCCGATGGCGCGTACGATCAGATTGCCGAGCGTGACGCGCCTGGCGGCTGCCGGACCGGCAAGCGAGGCGATCACCGGCGGAATGGCGCCGCCGAGATTGGCGCCGAGCACCAGAACGATGATCAGCCCTGCTGACAGGATGCCCGTCGAGGCCAGCGAGAGAATGAGGACGACGGCGGCAAGGCTCGACGACGAGATGAAGGCGATGACTGCGGAAAAGGCGAGTGCGACCGGCCAGGCATTGTCGAGCAGGGCAATGAAGGCGCCGAGCGCCGGCGACTGCCGCATCGGTTCGGTGGCGCTGCTCAAAAGATGCAGCGACAACAGCATCAGGCCGATGCCGATCAGTGCGGTGCCGCCGCCCTGGCGCGACGACGAGCCGCTGCGATGCAGCACCATGCCGGCAAGGATCACCAGTGGTGACAGCCACGCGATGCCGGTGGCGACGATCCAGGCGGTCACCGCGGTTCCGACATTGGCGCCGAGCAGGACGATCTGCGCCATGCGCGGCTTCACCAGCTCGCGCTCGACGAAGGAGGCGACCATCAGCGCGGTTGCCGTCGAACTCTGCAGCGCAATCGTCGCAAAGAAGCCCGAGACGAACGAGCGCAGGCCGCTGCGCGTGCCGGTGGCAAGGCCGGTGCGCAACCGCGCCCCAAACGCACGCGACACGCCGTCCTTCACCTGGGCCAGGCCGAACAGCAGCAGCGCTACCGCGCCGAACAGGTTGATCATGACGATCGTCGATTCCATGCTGCCGTTTCTTTGCCTCTTATGCGGGAAGGGTGTTCCTTCGAATATAGGTTCTCAAGTGTTTGAAAATATGGCGTTACGCGCGCAATTTTTATTGCTCGGCTAAAAACTATACGCTGCTTGGGGAAATTCACAACGTCGTTCGCGACATATTTTGAAGCGGTATCGTCGTCGAGGTCGCGAAGGTCGGAAATCAGCGCCAGACGGTCTGCCGCATGGCTTCTCCGACGATCATCGCAGCCGAGACGGCGACGTTTATCGAGCGTTGGCCTTCCACCATGGGAACGAGGATCCGGGCGTCGGCTGCCGCGTGGACATGATCAGGGACGCCGGCGCTCTCGCGGCCGAAAAGAAGGATGTCGTCGTCACGGAATGCGAAGTCGGTATAGCGGTCGGACGACTTGGTGGACGCCAGCACCAAACGCCGACCGGTAGCCTTTCGCCAGTCCTCGAAGCGATCCCAATTGACATGGCGGGTGAGGGCGGCTGCGGCGATATAGTCCATGCCTGCCCGTTTGAGGTTGCGGTCGGATATGTCGAAACCAGCAGGCTCGATAATGTCGACAGCGAAGCCAAGACAGGCGGCGAGACGCAGGATGGTTCCCGTATTGCCGGGTATGTCAGGCTGATAGAGCGCTAGTCTGAGGATCGCCATGGTCTAGGCCGTATTTTTCGGTTTTCGTCGAAGGACGCCTATTGCAACTGTGATTTCAGCGCAATAGGGCGCATTTTGGCCGATAATTGTTCAATTTCCGGCCGGTCGGGGCTGGAAATTCTGCTTGATTCGCGTTAAGGGTGCACATCTTTTAATCGCCAGAAGGGAGCGCCAAGATGGAAATATTGCCGCGTATGCGCTCTCGATGCGTGACCCCGCGAGTGGCGACCTGGCACGCGTAGTGCCATTTCTCTCCTGAGTTCCCATTTCTAACCTTTGCGCGGCCGTTATGGCCTCGTCCCGTGAACGTCCGGTTCCCATATGAGCTCTCAAGCGCCGTTTTGCGCGAGCCGGGGAGGCTGGACCGATCAGGTTTCGGAGCATTTTCATGTTTGGCTGGTTCGAGCAGCGACTTAATCCTTTCCCGACCGAGGAGCCGGTTGCTCCTCCGAAGGGTCTTTTTGCATTTTGCTGGCACTACACGAAGCCGGCAGCACCGTGGCTCGCCATCATGGCAGTGCTGACGGCGCTGATCGCCGTCGGCGAGGTGGCGCTCTTCCAGTTCCTCGGTGATATCGTGGACTGGCTGACTAAAGCCGACAAGGCGACATTTCTGGAGTCGGAATGGCCGAGGTTGGCATGGATGGGATCGTTGATCCTCATCGGCCTGCCGCTGGCGGCGGGGCTGGATTCACTCATCATGCATCAGGTGCTACTCGGCAACTATCCGATGATCGCACGCTGGCAGATGCACCGTTTCCTGCTGCGTCACAGCATGACCTTTTTCGCCAACGAATTCGCCGGACGCGTTGCGACGAAGGTGATGCAGACGTCGCTTGCGGTTCGCGAAACGACGATGAAGATCCTCGATGTCTTCGTCTATGTCGTCACCTACTTCCTGTCGATGATCATTGTGATCGCTGCTGCCGACTGGCGGCTGATGATACCGATCCTCGTTTGGCTCGCTGTCTATATCGGAATCGTGTCCTACTTCGTGCCGCGGCTTCGCAAGATCGCGGCACAGCAGGCGGATGCGCGCTCTATGATGACGGGGCGGGTGGTCGACAGCTACACGAACATCGCGACGGTGAAGCTGTTCTCGCATGCCGGCCGCGAAGAGACCTATGCGCGTAGCGGCATGGAGGAGTTCCTCGAAACTGTCCACTCGCAGATGCGTCGCGTCACGTTGTTTCATATATCCGTCTATATGAACAACTGCGTGGCGTTGTTCGTGGTGTCCGGCCTGTCCATCTGGTTCTGGCTGAACGGACAGATCTCGGTCGGTGCCATTGCTATTGCGATCGGTCTTGCCATGCGTGTCAACGGCATGTCGCAGTGGATCATGTGGGAAGTCTCGGCGCTGTTCGAGAACATCGGCACGGTCTATGACGGCATGGAGATGATGACGAAGAAGCATGACATCGTCGACAAGCCGAACGCGCCGCAGTTGTCAGCGAGGAAGGGTGCAATCCACTACGAGCGCATCCGCTTCCACTATGGCAAGGGCAAAGGTGTCATCGACAATCTCTCCCTAGACATCAAGGCGGGTGAGAAGGTCGGCCTGGTCGGTCGCTCCGGTGCCGGCAAGACGACGCTGATGAACCTGTTGCTGCGCTTCTACGATCTGGAGGCCGGCCGCATCACGATCGATGGGCAGGACATCTCGGGCGTGTCCCAGGAAAGCCTGCGTGAACTGATCGGCGTCGTGACGCAGGATACGTCCCTGCTGCACCGGTCGATCCGCGACAACATCGCCTATGGCCGCCCGGACGCGACCGACGCCCAGGTGATCGAAGCCGCCAGGCGTGCGAATGCCTGGGACTTCATCGAAGGGCTTGTCGACATGCAGGGCCGCACAGGGCTCGACGCGCAGGTAGGCGAACGCGGCGTGAAGCTCTCCGGCGGCCAGCGTCAGCGCGTCGCGATCGCCCGCGTCTTCCTGAAGGACGCGCCGATCCTGGTGCTCGACGAGGCGACATCGGCGCTCGACTCCGAGGTCGAGGCAGCGATTCAGGAAAACCTATTTGCGCTGATGGAAGGCAAGACGGTGATTGCGATCGCGCATCGCCTGTCGACCCTGACCGAGATGGACCGTCTGATCGTGCTCGACAAGGGCAGGATCATCGAGGCCGGCGCCCACGCAGAGCTGGTCCAGCAGGGCGGTATTTACGCTGACCTGTGGAACCGTCAGTCCGGCGGCTTCTTGGCGGATCACTCGGAAGAGGCGGAAGAGGCGGCCGAATAGAAAGAAGCCCTCCCTGCGGATGCGGGGAGGGCTTCTCTTTTCGTGTCCATGGATGTGGTGTCAGAGGCTGTCTGCCCAGTCTTTCACCCGGTTTCCTTCGACAAGCATGCTATTGGTCGACACAAGCGTACGCAATGCGAACAGACGTCGCTCTTCCTCGCGATCGACCCACGTAGAGATCGCCTCGGCGATTGCCTCGTCGTAGGACATTTCCAACTGTTCAACGATTGCATCAAGTCGTTCCGCAAGGGGCAGCGGAATACTCGACAATACTGTCTTCCTTGCTTGCATCGCGGCCGTCTCCCGTAAGAATCCATTGTACCTCGAGATTGTGACGAGGTCAGTCTCATTCAACAACGATGCCGTTGTTGTTACCGATTGTTACGAAAATATAAGGTTGCGCCCTGGGGCCGTTGCTTTCCCGCCCTGGCTAATAAGCCTATATCGCATTTATGCTGATAAAACGACTCCTTCGTGTCTTTGAAAATTGGATTAATCCCTTTGCGCCGCGGGAAAACATTCAGCCCCCGCGTTCCACGCTTGGATTCATCTGGTTCTATATCGGGCAGGCGAAGACGCCCTTCGTCGCGATGCTCGTGCTCGGCGGGATGTCGGCGGCAATCGAGGCGGCGCTCTTCTGGTTCGTCGGCCGGCTTGTCGATATCCTCGCGACGATCACGCCGGCCGCAGGCTGGAGCGGCCTTCTTGCCGCGCACGGCGCCGAACTCTTCGGTATGCTCGTCCTTATCGGCATCGTCCGCTTTGTCGTCGCGCTGTTGATTGCGCTCGTCGATCAGCAGGTGATCACGCCCGGCTTCTATAACCTCGCGCGCTGGCAATCCTACCTGCATGTTTCGAGGCAATCGCTCTCGTTCTTTCAAAGCGATTTCTCCGGCCGCGTCGTCACCAAGGTCTGGTCGGCGGGCCAGGCCACGGGCGATCTGGTGACGTCGCTGATGGAGAGCGTCTGGTTCGTCGGCATCTATGCGGCGACAACGCTGGTGCTCGTCGCGCGGCTGGATCTCTCGCTTGCCGTGGTCGTGCTCTGCTGGCTCGGCGTGTTCGGCGTTCTCGCGCGTTATTTCGTGCCCCGCATCCGATTGCATTCCCGGGAAACGGCGGAAGCGGCGTCGATGATCAACGGGCGCATGGTGGACGCCTACAGCAACATCCAGACACTGAAGCTGTTTGCGCGTGACGAAGAGAGCGACCGCTACATGCGGCAAGGCTTCGACTTCTATCAGCACACTGTCCTGCGGTTCACGCGCTTCATCACCGGGGTACGCGCCTCGATGGCACTGCTTTCGGGCATCATGATCGTTACGATGGCCGGACTGAGCGTTCATCTTTGGCTGGCGGGGCTCATCAGTTCCGGCGCGGTCGCCTTCTCGCTGGCGCTTGTGCTGCGCCTCAACTTCCTTCTCGGCCGGCTGATGACCCAGTTCAACGGCATCATGCGCAACCTCGGCACGATCCAGAATGCTGCCGAGCTGATCTCGCAGCCGCTTGGACTGGTCGATCGCCCCGGTGCCCGCGACCTTACTATTCGACAGCCCGGCATCCGCTTCGAGAACGTCTCTTTCCACTACGGCAGACCAGATGGCGTTATCGACAACTTCTCGCTCACGATCGAGCCGGGGGAGAAGGTCGGCATCGTCGGGCGCTCGGGCGCCGGCAAGTCGACACTGGTCAACCTCCTGCTGCGGCTCTACGACCTCGAAGGTGGACGGATCTTGATCGACGGCCAGGACATTGCGTCCGTCACGCAGGAAACCCTGCGCATGCAGATCGGCGTTGTCAGCCAGGATACGTCGCTCCTGCATCGTTCCGTCCGGGACAATATCTTGTTTGGGCGCCCTGATGCGGGCGAGGCGCGGTTGGTCGAAGCGGCTCGGCGCGCGGAAGCGCTTGGCTTCATCGAGCGCCTGCAGGACCAGAATGGCCGCAGGGGTTTCGACGCGCACGTCGGGGAGCGTGGCGTGAAGCTTTCCGGCGGTCAGCGCCAGCGTATCGCGATTGCGCGCGTCATGCTGAAGGATGCGCCGATCCTCGTTCTCGACGAAGCAACATCGGCGCTGGATTCCGAGGTGGAAGAGGCGATCCAATCCAATCTGATCGGCCTCATGCAAGGCAAGACGGTGCTTGCCATCGCGCATCGGCTCTCGACCATCGCCGCCCTCGACCGATTGATCGTCGTCGACGAGGGGGGGATTATAGAAGAGGGGACGCACGAAGCTCTGCTGAAACAGGGTGGTCTCTATGCCGAACTCTGGGCACGGCAATCCGGTGGGTTCATCGCAACCGATGTCGAGGCGCCACCGCCCGGTTCAAAGGCACACCGTAAACTCGGCGACGAGGCCAAAGTCGTCTGAGATGCAGTATTACCTTCGGTCCACTGGAATGGTTTCAGCCGTAGTGGCCGGTCGGCGGGAACGCCGTCGACGCTGGTGCCGAAGGCTCGAGTTGGTGCAATGCGCAGCTGTGGCAAGCATGTGATTGTCTTCGAAAATCATCTGAAAATTCCCGCGACATTGTGCCCACATGGCCTTGCCAAGGCTGGACATAATTTGCGATCAAGCTTAGAACGCGCCGGATTGGTGGGGAATCTATGGTCGAATTGTGTCGCGACAGATTCGCCGCCGCGAGGAGCAGGGGCGGAGTTCCGCAAAATTTGCGTAGAGGATGGTTATAAGCCGTGAGCGAACACGAAACGACAGGCGAGATCACGGGCGAGCCGACTCGCCGTGATTTCCTTTATCTCACCACAGGCATGGCGGGGGCGGTTGGGGCCGTTGCGGTTGCATGGCCGTTTATCGACCAGATGCGTCCGGATGCTTCGACGTTGGCGCTGGCCTCG
>NZ_JACUZZ010000023.1:0-113595 GCF_014851595.1 Rhizobium sp. RHZ01 | reverse complement strand
ACCAGGCCGTTGCGGTCGAGGACGGCATGCACGGTTGAGATCGCCGGCGTGTGAACATCCGGATACAGCCGCGCCAGCCGCTCCCTGATCTTCGGTGCGCCCCAGTTGGGCTTGTCCGGCTTGGTCCGCACAATCAGCTTCTCGATTTGGAAAGGAAGCTGATTGGCGTGCCGGTAAGGCCGTCGCGATCGATCTGTCAGTCCTTCCAGACCGCTGTCGTTATAGCGGCTGATGATCTTGTGACCGGTCTTGCGGGAGATGCCGAATTCGCGGCACAGCGCCGCTATCTTCTCGCCATCCAGAACCCGCGCAACGAATTTGAGACGCTCGTCCATGCGGTTGCACTCCTGCAAAGGCACCTTCGCTCTCCTCGCAAAGGCCAAAAGTGTAACCCATGTCTCCGGTATGAACTGTCACCCCTCTCTCGGGAAGGACAGAACTCGCCCTTGAAGTCGGCGCACCACAGATCGTTGGGGCCGATGGCCGCCGACAGCGCCGTGCCCATGGCCTTGTTCGCCCGGTTCCTCTTACGGGCCTGGCTCACAAGGCCGTACCGGTCGAGCACCGCATGCACCGTGCTTCTCGCCGGGATGCGCACGTCGCCGGCCAGACGGCGCACCAGAAGCTCGCGGATCTTGCGCGCCCCCCAGTGCGGCTTCTCCTGGTTGCAACGAACGATCATCGCCGGGACCGGTCCGTCAGGGCCTCCAGCCCGTCCTCCTTGCAGCGATTGAAGATCTTGTAGCCGGTCTTGCGCGAGATCCCGAACGACCGACACACCTCGCCCATACCTTCGCCCTCCAGCAAACGGGCGACAAATCGAAGACGCTCATCCATGACCGAAGTCTCCGGTACGTTCTGTCACCTATCTCTCAGGTCGGGCATCGCCTACCTTGGCATTAGAAGCTGCGCTTTGCCACGTTCCGCGATGCCCTCTCGTGTTCGCACGCCAGAGTCTAAAGTCGCGCGCCCTCCGTCGCATTCGTCAATATCGGGAAACATGTTCGCCATCTTGACGCGGATCAATGTTCGACATGGACAGTCCGCTAGGTTTGGATGAATTTATTGTACCACGATCTGGAACGGATGTCCCATGTACAAGCGTATACTCATTCCAACCGACGGCTCGGAGCTTGCTTCCAAGGGCGTCGATCACGGTCTTGCACTTGCAAAGGCGCTCGGCATTCCAGCGACGGTCATCAACGTCACGGTGCCGCTGGCTGGCTTTGCGCTTCAGGGAGTAGTTCAGGCACAGGCCATGGACAGCTATACTCACGCGGTGAAAGAAGACCTGATCGAGATCGAAAGAATTGTCCGCAACAAGTCGGCGAAAGCGCAGGTGACGGTCGATTTTGTCCACGAGATAAATAGCTCTCCTGCTACGGCCATTCTCGAGACTGCTCAGGCAAAAAACTGCGACCTGATCGTTATTTCCTCACATGGGCGCACGGGCATCGGAAGAATGATACTTGGCAGCCAAACCCAGCAGGTCCTCGCCAATTCGACCGTTCCTGTTCTTGTCGTCAGATAACGGCATCGGCATTCGTGGACTCTTAAGGCGTCTGGCAAAGGCAACAAGGGATACTCGACGTTGCCCAGTGGAGCGATCCCTAATGGCCAAACTGAGCGAGAGCGGTACTTCAAATAAAAAAAAGTGACTAAGGGCAAACACTATTAAATCTGTTGATAGTACCTAGCAACAAACAAGATTTGAATTTTGTTATACTATGAGTTATTTCGATATTCTGCAAATTGACGAAAATCAATTATAACTTTTTCTCGAAATTTACATTTTATTAACCCAGAAATGCTATGCGAACTATGGAGATTATTCAAATCTTGAAAGATCAAGGTCAGATCTCCCGATCGGAACCACTGCGTCGCGCGCATTTTGGAAAGTAGTGTTTTGCGACGTTTCGGCCTCGTGGTCTTGCAACGTTGTCGGCGAAATGACGAGCGTCCGGCCATTCTTATACCGAAGCCGGAATTCATGACGATCGCGCCGGTTTACCTAGGCGAATAACCGACATGAATTTACCCGCCTTCTTTTCACGTATCAGCACGAAACTCGCCCTCATGTCCGCTGCCGGCATTGCGATGATGCTCGTCATGCTGGCTGGCCTTTGGTTAGAGGATCGCTCGGTCGGCCAGAGCGCCATACTCGAACGGCAACAGGTCGGCGCATCACGCGACTATGTCGAGGCCAAGGCCGCCATTCGCGGCATGCAGATCGAGAGCCTGAACATGCGCCTGGCGAACGCCATGGACGAGGTGCTGCAGGCCAAGTCCGCCGCGCGGGACAATCACGACGCAGCCATCAGAGCCCTGGATTCGGCCCTTTCGATCCTGACAATCCAGGTCAACCAGGAGCGGGTGAAAAACATCAAGGCGCTGGTTGACGAATATTACAACACGAGCGGCCAGCTCGCGGAGTTCCTCCGCACGAAACTGAGCGCGGCGGGCGTCGACGCAAGCCTCGCCGCCAAGGAACGGGAATTCGTTACACACCAGATCGATCTCATCCAGAAGACGATGTCCCTCCTCGATGAGGCCGGCACGATCGCAAAGGGCCGTGCGACAACAGCCGCCGCAGCTTCGAACGTGGCCCTCAATTCGATGGAAACCACATCGCTCGCCGGTGGATTTCTCGTGATGATTACTCTTCTCGGCGCCGCTCTCTTCGGCGCGAAAGCGCTGGCAAAGCCGATCGGTCGTATCACCGAAAACATGAGTGTCCTGGCGAGCGGCAATCTCGGCGCCGAGATCCCTTTCACTGGGCGCAGCGACGAGATCGGCGACATGGCGCGCGCCGTCGCAGTGTTCAAGCAGAACGGCCTCCGGGTTCGCGAGCTGAATGCACATGAAGCTGCCCTTCATGCCAAGAGTGTTGATCTGCAGTCGAGCATCGGCGTGGTGGTCTTGGCCGCCGTTGGCGGTGATTTCACGCGGCGTATCGCCAAGGACTACGGCGATGCCGACCTCAACCGCTTTGCCACGCAAGTCAACGAACTGGTGGCCTCCGTCGATCGCGGCGTCGCAGAGACCCGGCGTGTCGTGGCTGCCCTTGCCGAGGGTGATTTGACCGAAACGATGCGCGGCGAGTTCCAGGGCGCCTTCGGCGAACTCAGGGACAATGTCAACGCGACCATGGCCAACCTGCGCTCGGTGCTCGGCGAGGTGCGCGCCGCCGTCGACACGATCAACAGCGGCTCGAGCGAAATACGCAGCGCCTCGGGCGACCTCTCCAAGCGCACCGAACAGCAGGCGGCTTCGCTGGAGGAAACCTCCTCCGCTTTGGAAGAGATCACCGTCGCGGTGAAAAATTCCACCGAACGGGCAACAGAGGCGAGCCATATGGTCGACGAGGCGCGCCGCAGCGCCGAGCGGTCGAGCGCGGTTGTCAAGGACGCCGTATCAGCCATGAGACGCATTGAGCAGGCCTCGGGCGAAATCGGTCAGATCATCAACGTCATCGACGAGATCGCCTTCCAGACGAACCTGCTGGCGCTCAATGCCGGAGTGGAAGCGGCCCGCGCCGGCGAGGCCGGCAAAGGCTTCGCCGTCGTCGCCCAGGAAGTGCGCGAACTGGCGCAGCGTTCCGCCAATGCCGCAAAGGACATCAAGACGCTCATCGGCCGCTCCAGCGCGGAAGTCGACGCAGGCGTCACGCTGGTGACGGCAACCGGTGAGGCGCTCGGGCTGATCCAGGGGCATGTGATCAAAATCAACGAACATGTTCATTCGATCGCGACGGCCGCGAAGGAACAGTCAACGGGACTGTCGGAAGTCAGCATGGCGGTGAATGAGATGGATCAGGTCACCCAGCGGAATGCTGCCATGGTAGAGGAGTCGACAGCGGCGACCAACCGGCTGGCGGACGAGGCTTCGAACCTCTCGCGACTGATCGCCCGCTTCAACCTCGGAACAGGCGGCCCGGCTGCGAGCGCGTATTCCGCTCCACGCGCCACCCGGGATAGCGGGCCTGCCGCCTCGCCGGCCCGCAAACTGGTGGGGAAAGTCGCGGCCGCCTTCCACGGAAACGCCGCTCCCGCCCATGACAATTGGGAGGAGTGCTGACATCGGCGTACCGCGCTGCCGATATTTCTGATCGGGATTGGTGATGAGACCGCATTCACCCTAACGGGATTGATCCGACATGCCGAATCATAAATCAGCGCAAGCTGCATGATGCGGCATGTTCCATACCGGGCAGGCAAGTCCTCGATCGTCGATTACATCGCCTCGCTCTCGGCTCGCCGCGTTTGAGCGCACCGTTGAAACTGAAGCCGCCCGATGCCCAGCGAATTCTCGGTAGAACGAGCCGGCAGGCGACAGACCGCGGAACAATTGCTGTTCTATGCTTCCCCGAGCATCCTATTCGAGAAAACACCGGAAATAGAGGGTCGACTGTAGGTTTGACTTGCGACATTGTAGTATTGCTGCAGTTCACGCGGGGTGCATGTCATGTCGTACTCGCAAACGCTCCCAGTCTATGCGTCCGTTCTGGTGACGGGCGTTGTTGCACCGCTGTTCGCGTTGTCGGCGGCCGAAACAGCAGTCGTCAAAACGGTGCGGGATCCATCGATATCAATCCTCGTCAGAGCCGACCTCGAACAAGGCGCGCTATCGGCGCCCGCCACCTCGATTGACTGGTGGTTGCGGGACGATATCGTTCATACGTCGCAGGCGACGGACGGGAAGAAGAGTGTCTTCAATCGAAATTGGCTGAAGGACGACCAGCTTCGCGGCTCCCACTGATCAACTTGGCAGGGCATCGTTGGGTGGATCGCCGCGGGCGCGCCTACAGCCAGCCGCCGGTGAACCCCGCTCGCCGCAACCCCCTGACAATAGGCTCGCAATCACGCATCAGCGTCCACAAAAGGCCGGTGCGGTAATTCTCAATCATCAGCGCCACCGGCCCCTGGTCAATCCCGAAGTGGTACGGGCTGATCCACCAGCCAGTCGGACTGTTCGGATCCTTGAAGGTCTGATTGAATGATGGCTTGAAGCCGTAAAGCCTAGTCATCCCCAGCTTCATGCCCGCGAACTTCCGGACGGTCGGAAGGACAATCTCGGGCGCAAAAGGCAGGGATGCCACGACAACCCAGGGCGCTACGGTCCCGTCATCAGGCCCGAAGGGCGCGCCACGGGCAACATAATCGAAGAACTCGCGACGAACCCCGCCGACATCCGCCTTCACCCAGCCCGGGCCGTCACACGCGGTAAATCCCCAGCAATGCTCACCATAACCCTCGAACTGCATTGGATTTCGGATCGCATACTCCTGATGGACAAAGGTCGCTTGCCGGCTGTTCTGGAAGTAGTCACTGTCATGCTCGTGCATGAACTGATCGCGGATGCCTCGGAAATCGATCCACATATGCGATAGCTGGTGGGTGAACAGCGGACCGGAATAGAGCAGCTCGCGGCCGTAAATGTTCCGCCATTCGTAGCTTTCCGTGTAGGCCTCATAGCTCTCGGGCGGCAGCGGATGCGACGGTGATCCCAGCCCCAATATGTAGAGAAGCAGGCCTTCGTCATAACCACGCCAACGGTAAGGAATGAAGCCACTCTCGGGTCGCCAGCCATGCGTCAGGGTAGCGCCCTGATCCCGCGCCCAGTTCCAGTCTGCACGCTCGTATAGCGCCGTCGCAAGCGTCCTGATCTTCGCTTCTTCGGCGCTCTCCCCGTCAAAATAGGTGGCGACTGTCAGCGCACCAGCGAACAGAAAGGCCGAGTCGATCGTCGACAGCTCGCATTCCCACACCCGCTGTCCCGTCTCAATGTCGAGAAAATGATAGAAGAAGCCCTTGTGGCCCGAGGCGTCCGGCTCGGGGCCCTGGTGGCATTGCATCAGGAATTCGAGCCTGCGCCGGACCATCTTGACGGCAAACTCGCGAATGAGGACGCCACGCTCCACGACGACGGGAATGGTGGCGAGCGCCATGCCGATGGCAGCGATGCTTGCCGGTGCGCCGGGTTGCGTCTTGTCGCGAACGAGGCCGTTGTCCGGGTTCGTAGAATGCAGATAGTAGAGCACCGAGGTGAACTGCAGTCGCGCAAAGTCCTCGTCGGTCAGCCCCGACTCCAAGTTTGGCCTGGGTGACACCGCAACCATGGCTTCCCCTCCCATACAGCTTTGCAATCGCTTGCCGCCAACGGCATCGTACCAATACGCACTTCGCCACTCGAACGGGCGCCAGCAGCCTGCGTCCTCTGCATCGTCTTTGATAGTGCCCCCCGGAGCAACGGCTCCGGGAGGCACCCGGCTGCGCCGAACGCTACGTGTTGTCGCCTTCCGTCGATGTCCTTTGCTTGCTTGCCGCCCCTCCGAGGACGCCCCACTTCCAGCCGGTGATTTCAGGCATGTCATCACCGTGCTTTTCAATGTAATGCCGGTGCTCGATCAGCTTCTCGCGGATCGCTTGCTTGAAGTAGGCGGCGCGGGCACCGAGTTGCGGCAGTCGATCGATGACGTCTTCGACAAGGTGGAAGCGATCGAGCTGGTTCAAAACGACCATATCGAAAGGTGTCGTCGTCGTCCCCTCCTCCTTGTATCCGCGGACGTGCAGATTGTCGTGGTTCGTGCGCCGGTAGGTCAACCGGTGAATCAGCCAGGGATATCCATGGAACGCAAAGATGATCGGCTTGTCCTTGGTGAAGAGCGCATCGAAATCGGCGTCGGAAAGCCCATGGGGGTGCTCGCTCGACGGCTGCAACTTCATGAGGTTGACGACGTTGATGACGCGCACCTTCAATTCCGGTAGATGTTCGCGGATCATCTGCACCGCCGCCAGCGTCTCCAGCGTTGGCACGTCGCCGCAGCACGCCATGACGACATCAGGCTCGCCGCCCTTGTCGTTACTGGCCCATTCCCAGATACCGAGGCCCTGGGCGCAGTGCTTGACGGCTTGATCCATAGTCAGCCATTGCGGCGCCGGCTGCTTGCCGGCAACGACGACGTTCACGTAGTTGCGGCTCCGGAGGCAATGGTCGGTAACGGAAAGCAGCGTGTTGGCATCCGCCGGCAGATAGACGCGGATCACCTCGGCCTTCTTGTTGACCACATGGTCGATGAACCCCGGATCCTGGTGGCTGAAGCCGTTGTGGTCCTGGCGCCAGACATGCGAGCTCAGGAAATAGTTGAGGGACGCGATCGGACGGCGCCATGGAATATCGTTGCACACCTTCAGCCATTTGGCGTGCTGATTGAACATCGAGTCGATGATGTGAATGAAGGCTTCATAGCATGAGAAGAAGCCATGCCGCCCTGTCAGAAGGTACCCTTCAAGCCAGCCTTGGCATTGATGCTCGCTCAACACCTCCATCACCCGGCCATCGGGCGACAGGTGGTCGTCCTCGGGATAGATTTCGGCCATGTAGCAACGATTGGTGACCTCAAGCACGTCCTGCCAGCGGTTCGAGTTGTTCTCGTCGGGACTGAACAATCGGAAATTCTTGGTGTTCAGGTTCAGTTTCATGACATCGCGAAGAAACTTGCCCATCACCCGGGCAGATTCGGTCGTCGTCGCTCCGGGGCTAGGGACGGAAACCTCGTAGTCACGGAAGTCGGGCAGCCTCAGGTCACGCAGGAGCAGGCCACCATTCGCATGCGGATTGTCGCTCATCCGGCGAATGCCAGTCGGGGCTAGCGCAGCGAGTTCGGCGCGCAGCTTACCGTCGTCATCGAAGAGCTCTTCGGGCTTATATTCCTTCATCCACTGCTGAAGGATCTTGATGTGTTCCGGCTTGTCCATTTCGCCCATCGGGACCTGGTGCGACCGCCAGTAATCCTCGCATTTCTTGCCGTCGATTTCACTCGGGCAAGTCCAGCCCTTTGGCGTGCGGAAAACAATCATCGGCCAGGCCGGGCGTTTCAGATTGCCCTTCTCGCGCGCCTCCCCCCAGATCCGCTTGATCTCGGCAACGGCTGTATCCATCGCTGCCGCCAGTTGCTGCTGCACCTTGTCGGGCTCGTGCCCTTCGACGAAGAGGGGCGCATAGCCCATCCCCTCGAAAAGCTTCCGCAGCTCCTCCTCGGGAATGCGGGCTAAGAAGCATGGATTGGCGATCTTGTAGCCATTGAGATGCAGGATCGGCAGTACGCATCCGTCACGGGCTGGATTGAGAAACTTGTTGCTGTGCCAGCTCGTGGCAAGCGGGCCGGTCTCCGCCTCGCCGTCGCCAACGACGCAGGCGACGATCAGGTCCGGATTGTCGAAGGCCGCGCCATAGGCATGGCTCAAGGCATAACCCAGTTCGCCACCCTCGTGGATGCTTCCAGGCGTTTCAGGGGCGACGTGGCTCGGAATGCCGCCGGGAAAGCTGAACTGCTTGAATAGGGTCTTCATCCCTTCGGCGTCCTGGCCGATATTGTGGTAGACTTCGCTGTATGTCCCTTCCAGGTAGGCATGTGCGACCAGCGAAGGTCCGCCATGGCCCGGCCCGATCACGTAGATCATGTTGAGGTCGTCGCGCTTGATCACGCGGTTCAGATGCACATAGAGCATGTTCAGGCCGGGCGACGTTCCCCAGTGACCGAGAAGCCGCGGCTTGATATGCTCCCGCTTGAGCGGCTCTCTCAGTAGCGGATTGTCGAGCAGATAGATCTGCCCGACAGAGAGATAGTTCGATGCACGCCAATAGGCGTCCATTAAGCGGAGTTCTTCGGCCCCAAGCGGAGCACTCGTCTTCTGATGGTCGTTGGTTGCACGAGCGGCGTTCGTCATCATCAGCCTCCTATCGACTTTTTTGTCGTCTCAATTTGCGTGCTTTGCACCGCTGCCGTTCCCGCGGTCATGCGGCGTATTCCACTGCCATGCGCCACTATCGTCAAAGTCCAGGATGGCGTCATAGGATGATATGTCGGCGGCGCTTCCGATATGAACGCAGGCGATGCCGTCATTTGCAAAGCGTGTCATGATCCGGAAAAGTGTCTCCCAGCCAACCATAGCCTCGGTTCTCTCAAGCAAGATGACATGCGGCTTCGCAACGCATGCGCTCGCCAGCATGAGCAGGCACTGCTCTCTTTGCGTCAGAACGGTATGCCATTCCACTTCTTGTTGAAATTCCTCGATCTTAGAAATGCGCTGAAGTTCAAATTCGGCAAGTAGCAGCGCAATGCGTTCGTCCGAAATTTCCGGGCTCGCGGCCGGGGGAATGAACAGTTGTCGAAGTGTCCCTGGCGGAAAATAGGGGTGCTGCGGCAGGAAGCGTATGCCTTCAGCCGTGGGGCGAAAAATCTGGCCGGTGCCGGGATAAGCAACACCTGCGGTAGCCCTGAAAAGTGCGCTCCCTTGGTCCTCTCGAGCGCATGTCACCATGACGCGGGCACGAGGCGGGATGGCGACGGTCA
Source organism: Rhizobium sp. RHZ01 (assembly GCF_014851595.1). Taxonomy (NCBI): domain Bacteria; kingdom Pseudomonadati; phylum Pseudomonadota; class Alphaproteobacteria; order Hyphomicrobiales; family Rhizobiaceae; genus Rhizobium; species Rhizobium sp. RHZ01. Next base: position 104,240 of record NZ_JACUZZ010000023.1, on the reverse strand, counting down.
ACTCCTGCAGCAACGACGATCCGTCCCGCTCCGACAATATCGTGAGTTTCTCATACGACAGGTCGTCCCGGGTCTCATCGACCTGAATCTTGGCACCCCCCTTTGGTCTCTCTATCGCCTCCGAAAGAGTACTCAGGCGCGCCACCACTGCAGCAAAACTGGAGATCGAGTTGAATTGGTTGATGATCAGCGAAAAAGCGCCCACCAGCATGGCGAATGCTGCCGCGGACTGCGTAATCACCCCAAATTCGATATCACCGCGGAAGAAGGCCGGCGCGACAATCAATGCAGGGATGATCTGGATCAGCCAGTTGTAGCCCGTCGTGAAGAAGCCGACATTGCGGTTCACCGATGTTATGTTGCGAAAGTTGGTCACCAGGTCATCAATTCGGACCGCGAGAAAAGACTTCATACGCGGCTCGCTGCCGGTCAGCAAAATTCGCTCTGCATTCTCCCTTGCTTGGATGAGCCCCGTGCGGAAACTCGCCTCCTTGTCGAGCTGGTCATAGTTCAGCTTGATGAGCGGGCGGCCCAGCCAGACCGTGAGAAACGAGCCGCAGGCAGCATAAAGGACCGCCACGGCGAACAAGACGGGGTTGATGGATAAAAGTACCCCTGAAAATGAAAGGATCGTTAGCCCGCTGCTGAAGATCATGAGCAGGAAGGACAGTGTGGTCACGGTAAATGCGCGGATATCTTCGGAAATGCGCTGATCCGGATACGAGAGTCCTCCCGAAACACCGAGGCGGTAAAAGGCTCCGTCAGTAAGATAGAGATTGACGGCGCGACGCGTCAGAAAGTCTCTCCATGTGAGGGCCAGCCGCTCCTCCGTAAAGCGCGCATAAACCGATGCGATCGTGGAGCCGGCAAACACGAGAAGATAGAATATGGCCTGCCGGACAAACTCAGCGATCTGCCTGTCGGCGATCGCCGTCATGAAGTTCCGGCCCACGAAGTTATTCAGCACATTGAGCCCGTTGATCGCGAGGAAGAGCACGACAAGGCATGCGGTCAGAAGCTTTGCCGTGCCGCCGACCTCCGAGGACATGAAAACGCGCACCGAGCGCAGAAAGCGACCAGCCGTTACCCTGAAAGGAGTTCGCAGCTCTTCCATGCTCCTCCCAACCTTCACCTAGAAAATGAAGCCCGCCTCCCCGACGGCCTCCTCGAAGGCTATTTCATGCGACGTAGGTTCAGGCCCAACGTCGAACGACATTCCGGCACTTCTCCACCGCCCGCGCGCATGCTGGCCCTGGTCCGGCCAATTCTCCAGAGCCAGTGCGTTGCGGGGCTAGGATTTAAGGTCGTGCGCCTGCCCTGACTCGCGCAATTCCTTGAGGGTTTTGCCCAAGCAGCTTCCCCCGTCGGATCCGCCCACGGCCTTTGCTTTACCGTCCAGCGTAATCGTCCCCGCAATCCGGTCGGAGGCTGAAAAAGTGGCGGTGCCGTCTTTCGTCACCCTGGACAAATAGAATGCGTGGTAGGTGCCCTTGTATTCACAGCTGATAACCATCGGAAAATCGTCAAAGGGATCTTGTGCGTATGCGAACGCGCTGGTCAGAACCGATGCCCCACAAGCGACGAGCATTGCAATCGATATATTGAGAAATGCAGTGATACTGCGAAGCGACACATGTTCCATTGATCGAACCCCAACTGCGTGAAGAACGCGAATTCGCAAGGTGTCTCTAGGCATGCATTCAAGTGGCTATCAGCGGCTGTAAGTATGTCGCAGCATGCCGCTGTTAGGCAAGAAAATTGTGGTCAGCAAGGACACAATTTTACCGGGAAAAGAGGCATCTTGGAGGAACACCGAGGAGCGCGCCTCCCGGGGCGCCGCCTTTCCCCACCTAGTTAGGCGCACAGGTACTCCACCGTCCACAGAAGCAATGGTGGCCAACGCGATGGGCTCACGTCAACCACCGTTCCCGGGACGTCGGAATTCGCCTCGCGGGTTAGGCGGGCTGGGTCACAGTATCGCTATCCGCTGTCGAACGACCGTCCAGAGCGCCACTCCAGAGCGTCAGGACCAAGGCTCCGCCCACGAGAATTGCGCCAACCCAGGGTGTCGCCTCAAGCCCCAGCGAAGATTCCACCACAAGGCCGCCGATCCATGCGCCCGCGGCGATACCGAGGTTGAAGGCGGCGATATTCAGGGCCGATGCCACATCGACGGCGGCGGGACGAACCTGCTTCGCCAACTGCACGACATAAATCTGCAGGCCGGGCACGTTGGCGAACGAGAGGAAGCCGAGTGCCGCCAGCGTCGGGACGACCAGCCAGCGCGATGGCGCGGTGAAACTGAAGAGTACCAGCACGATCGCCTGGGCGATGAACAAGCCGGTCAGGGCGCGTACCGGGCTGCGATTGGCAAGTTTGCCGCCGGCGACGTTGCCAATGGCGATCGCGATGCCATAGACCACGAGGATGATGCTGACCGTGCTGGCAGCAAAGCCGGTGATCTCCTGCAGGATCGACGCCAGGAACGTAAAGGCGACGAAGGTGCCGCCATAGCCAAGTGCGGTCATGGCGAAGACGATCAACAGGCGGCCGCTGCCGAGCACGCGGATCTGGTCGCCGACGCTGGCGGCCGGTGCCTTCTTGAGGTTCGAAGGCAGCAACACTGCAATCGCAACGAAGGCAATCGCACCGAGGCCTGCTACCGCCGCAAATGTTGCGCGCCAGCCGAAGATCTGACCGATCAGAGTGCCAAGCGGGACGCCTGTTACGATGGCGACCGTCAAGCCCATGAACATCATCGCGATCGCCGAGGCGCGACGGTTCTCGGGAACGAGATCAGCTGCGATCGTCGAGCCGACGGAGAAGAAGACGCCATGTGCGAAGGCTGAAAGGACGCGCGCAACCAGCAACGGAGCATAGCTTGGGCTGATTGCCGCCATGCCGTTGCCGACGATGAAGAGCGCCATAAGGCCGAGAAGCAATGGTTTTCTTGCGATGCGCCCGGTCAAAGCCGTTAGCACCGGCGCGCCGAATGTGACGCCGAGCGCATAGACGCTGACAATCAATCCCGCCAACGGCAGACTGATCTGGAGATCTGAAGCAACGGTCGGCAACAAGCCGACGATGACGAATTCCGTGGTTCCGATCGCGTAGGCCGCGATCGTCAAAGCAAAGAGAGCAGTTGGCATGATGTGCCTCAAAATGATGTTGCCGGTCTGCCGGCTTGGTTGACTGGCGAACATATGGAGGCACTGGATTTAGGTGATAAGCGGTCACTTGGTCCAAGCATCTGTGAACCGAATTCACAAAACGACCAAACCTGGCACGACCAAGCGCAGCAGACGGATTGCCTGGCAACCAAGCGGCAGGCAAAGCTCGTTGCGGTTCGGTAACACTTACTTAAAACTCGTCGTGGCCCTAGGGCATGGAGCGCGAATTGCACGTAACATTCGCGTCGTTTCTGTGAGAGTACTTCACCAAAGCCCGGCCACCGTAAGGTGCTTGCGTTTCAATGAGGGAACCGGAACGTGATTGCTGCCCGTACTGTTCGGACACTTGCACCTTTGCTCGTCGCGGCAGTTCTTGCCAGCTGCGGTCATCCAAGCGGAGTCATGGCCCCTGTTGCGCTATCGGCGGCAACGCAGAATACCTCAAAGGTCAGCATGCTGGTCGCAACCACGCGCGAACCTTCCGGCGACCAGGCGACGCTGTTCACCGGCGAACGCAGCCCAAAGCCCTATCTGACGGCGATTGACGTCTCCATCCCGCCGAAACGGGCCTCAGGCACAGTCCAATGGCCGAAGCGTCTACCGCCCAATCCCGCAACCGATTTTGCGGTGACCAGCGTCAAGGAGATCGACACCGTTCCAGAGGGGCGCGCCTGGTTCCACCAGAACATCCAGGGCGGGCATGCGCTGGTCTTTGTCCACGGCTTCAACAACAAGTACGAGGATTCCGTCTTCCGTCTGGCCCAGATCGTCCACGATTCAGGGATGCAGGCGACCCCTATCCTGTTCACATGGCCGTCACGCGCGCAGCTTACCGCCTATGAATACGACAAGGAAAGCACCAACTATTCACGCACGGCGCTCGAGCAGGCGCTGCGGACGCTAGCCGCCGACCCCGACGTCAAGGACATCACGATCCTCGCTCATTCAATGGGCACCTGGCTGACCATGGAATCCCTGCGGCAGATGGGTATCCGCGACGGACACGTGAACAGCAAGATCCACAACGTCATTCTCGCGTCCCCGGATATCGATATTCAGGTCTTTGCCAAGCAGTTCGCGGAGATGGGCACGCCGACGCCGAAATTCACGATCTTCGTGTCTCAGGATGACAAGGCGCTTGCGGTTTCAAGTTTCATCACGGGAAAGGTCTCGCGTTTGGGCGCGATCGATCCGACCGTTGAGCCCTATCGCTCGAAACTCGAAGCCGCCGGCATTACCGCCATCGATCTCACCAAGGTCAAAGGCGAAGGCCTGAACCACGGCAAGTTCGCCGAAAGTCCTGAAATCGTTCAGCTGATTGGCCAGCGGATCGTCACCGGTCAGACGCTGACGGATTCCAACGTCACGCTCGGCCAAGGACTTACCGCTGTCGTCGGCGGAACAGTGACGACCATCGGTAACGTCGCAGCCACGGCTGTCGCCGCGCCGGTGACGGTGCTTGAACAGCCGATGCGGGCCAAGAAGCGCCCTGTCGACGAAACCCTGCAAGGCGATCTCAAACCACAGCAGTTGACCCAGTAGCAATCAGGCATTCTGTGCGCTGTTACGTCGTGACCCTCGTTTGTTACCGTAACGTACTTACCGACCAACGCTTTTCAGTGGGAATCTGCGGCCGAGTTTGGCCTACCTACAATCAGGAGAGCGTAGATGTTGAATCACCTGCATGGACAAGGGAGATCGCAATGAGTGCATCTCTCTCAAAACGGCTTCGGCACGCCGGCGCAGCTTTGGCATTGGCGCTGGCCTCGACATCCCTCAGCTATGGGATCGCCCATGCGCAGCCGGCGACGCCGGCTCAAGATACGACCAAACCGAATATACTCGTCATCTTCGGTGACGACATCGGCCAGACAAACATCAGCGCCTATTCGATGGGCGTCGTGGGCTACAAGACGCCCAATATTGATCGTATTGCCAAGGAAGGCATGCTGTTCACCGACTATTACGCCGAGAACAGCTGCACTGCCGGCCGCTCGACATTCATTACCGGCCAGGTCTGCCTCCGTACGGGTCTCTGCAAGGTCGGCATTCCCGGAGCAACGGTCGGCTTGCAGGCGCGTGACATTACCATCGCGCAGGCGCTGAAGCCACTCGGCTATGCAACCGGCCAGTTCGGCAAGAACCACCTCGGCGATCGCGACGAGTTCCTGCCAACGCAGCATGGCTTCGACGAGTTCTTCGGCAACCTCTATCACTTGAATGCCGAAGAAGAGCCTGAGCGTCCCTATTATCCAAAGAACGACCAGGCGTTCGTGAAAGCGAATTCGCCGCGCGGCGTCTTGCATTCGTTCGCTGACGGACGGGTCCAAGATACTGGCGCTCTTAATCGCAAGCGTATGGAAACGATCGACGATGAAACGACCGCTGCGGCGATCGATTTCATCCAGCGTCAGGCCAAGGAAGGAAAGCCCTTCTTCACCTGGATGAATACCACGCGCATGCACGCTTTTACCCATGTTCGGGATTCGATGCAGGGGCAAAGCGGCATGCCCGGCAACGAATATGCCGATGGCATGATCGAGCATGACGGCGATGTCGGGAAGCTCCTCAAGGCGTTGGACGATCTCAAGATCGCCGACAATACGATCGTCGTCTACACGACGGACAACGGCCCGAACCAGTGGTCTTGGCCAGATGCGGCGACGACCTCTTTCCGAAGCGAGAAGGATACCAACTGGGAAGGCGCCTTCCGCGTTCCGGCGATCGTTCGTTGGCCCGGCCACATCACGGCGGGCGAGGTGTCCAATGAGATGATGTCCGGACTTGACTGGTTTCCGACCTTGCTTGCCGCAGCCGGCGATCCCGGCATCAAGGAACAGCTCCTCAATGGCGCAAGCATCAACGGCAATCAGTTCAAGGTCCATCTCGACGGTTACAACCAGCTTCCTTACCTGACAGGACAGCAGCCGAAGTCCGGACGCGAAGATTTCTACTATTTCAACGATGATGGAGAGGTCGTCGCTTATCGCTATGGCAATTGGAAGATCGTGTTCTGTGAACAGAGGGAGCCGGGCGGCTTCGTGGTATGGGCAAACCCCTTTACTTGTTTGCGTGCGCCGAAGGTCTTCAATCTGCGCATGGACCCCTTCGAGCGCGCCGACGTCGTCTCTGACCAGTATTATGACTGGCTGGCGAAGAATGCCTATCTCATCCAGTACGGCGTCTACCGAGTCGCCCCCTTCTTGCAGACGTTCAAGGACTATCCTCCAAGCCAGCGTTCCGCGAGCTTCAGCATCGATCAGATGGTCGACGCCTTGATGCGCTCGCTGGAGAGCCCAGCGTCAGGAAAATAGCAAAGCGGCGGCGGGCGGCTTTGCTTTTCAAGCAGCCGCCGCGCCAGCGATTCACCGGACGGCCAAGCCCTTGGCGACAGCCTTCCGGTGGCGAACCCTCCAGTCAGGTCAGGTGGCAACAAAAGCTGCCGAACGGCCCTGCAGCACCTGAAGATGCACTCGATTGGCCGCGCGGGCAGCCGCATCGGCCCAACACTGCAACACCCTCCCCCTTCGACGCGCGGAAATCCATTGGCCGAGTTGAATTCATGGCCCACAGCAGCAGATTTACGCCTGATGTAACGTTTTGTGGAAGCCGTGTTACCGTAACGTACTTACGGGTAAGGCAAGACGCGGAATATTAAGGGCAGGCTTTCGGAGGCGACGATGGCACTGGCATTTGACGCAGAACACCGGCCGCAACGTCAGGGCGACGACAATGGCGACCTAGTCTGGATAGCCGGCCGGACCTTCGTGATGGGGTCCAACGACCATTATCCGGAAGAGGCCCCGGCTCATCCTGTTGCCGTCGATGGCTTCTGGATCGAGGCGACGCCTGTCACGAACCGCAAATTCCAGGAATTCGTCAAGGCGACCGGCCACGTAACATTGGCCGAGAAGGCGCCCGACCCGAAGGACTATCCGGGCGCCCTGCCCAACATGCTTCGGGCCGGATCTCTTGTCTTCACACCGCCGAAATCGGTGAGTGGCGCGGATATCGCTCAGTGGTGGAAATTCAAGTTCGGGGCCAACTGGCGGCGACCCTACGGCGGCCTCAGCGACCTCCGCGGCAAGCTCGATCACCCGGTTGTCCATGTCGCCTACTCCGACGCGAAGGCCTATGCCGAATGGGCCGGAATGGATCTGCCGACAGAGGCCGAGTGGGAACTGGCGGCACGTGGTGGGCTTGACGACACTGAATTTGCCTGGGGCGACGAGCTTATGCCCGGTGGTGTTGCCATGGCCAACACCTGGCAGGGCACCTTCCCGACCCACAGCACGAAACCTGACGGCAAGGACCGGACGACACCCGTGCGGTCGTTTGCGCCAAACGGTTACGGCGCCTATGACATGATCGGCAATGTCTGGGAGTGGACGCAGGACTATTGGTCGACGCGACATCCGCAGCCTGCGGCAAAGGCGTGCTGCATCCCCGAGAACCCGCGCGGCGGCGAAAAAGAGGCAAGTTACGATCCCAATCAGCCGAATATTCTTATCCCGAGGCGAGTACTGAAGGGCGGCTCGCATCTTTGCGCCCCGAACTACTGCCGGCGCTATCGCCCGGCGGCGCGCCACGCCGAGCCAGAAGACACGTCCACTAGCCACGTCGGCTTTCGCTGCATTAAACGCGTTGCAACCTGATCAGGAGTATCCGATGTCCCGGTCTGTGCGCTTCCTCCTGCTTTTCTTGCTGTTGCCGGTGAGCGCATTCGCGCAGGAGCTTCCCTCCTGGAACGATGGCAAATCGAAGCAGGCAATTGTCGACTTCATCAAGAAAGTGACAACGCAAGGCGGCGCCGACTACGTGGCGCCCGAGGACCGCATCGCCGTATTCGACAACGACGGTACGCTCTGGACCGAGCAGCCGTTCTACTTCCAACTTGGCTTCATACTGGATCGGGTCAAGGCGCTCGCTCCACAGCACCCCGAGTGGAAGGAAAAGGAACCCTTCAAGTCGATTCTGGCCGGCGATCTCAAGGGTATCGCAAAGAGCGGCGAACGAGGCCTCGTCGAGCTTGTGATGGAGACCCACGCCGGTCTGACGACCGACGATTTCCGCAACATCGTCATCGACTGGTTCGCCACGGCGAGACACCCGAAGACCGGCAAGCCTTACAACGAGATGACATTTCTGCCCATGCGCGAACTGCTGGATTACCTGCGCGCCAATGGCTTCAAGACCTTCATTGTTTCGGGTGGCGGCGTCGAGTTCATGCGCCCGATGACCGAGAAAGCATACGGCATTCCGCCTGAACAAGTCGTCGGAAGCACGATCACGACGCAATACGCGCTCGTCGGCGACATCCCGGTTCTAAACCGCCTTCCGAAAGTCGATTTCGTTGACGATGGCCCGGGCAAGCCGGTGGGCATCAACAAATTCATAGGCAGGCGACCGATCCTTGCCGCAGGCAATTCGGACGGCGACTACGAGATGCTGCGCTGGGTAATGGCTGGCCAGGGACCGCACTTTGCAATGATCATTCATCATACCGACGCAGATCGCGAATACGCCTATGATCGCAAATCGGACTTCGGGAAGCTGGACAAGGCGCTCGACGAGGCGGAGAGCCGCAACTGGCTGCTCGTCGATATGAAAGCCGATTGGAAGAAGATTTACGCGTTTGATCAATAGCCTCCCGGCTGGCGTTTTCCAGCCGTTCAACCGCTCTGTACCCCTGCTATCAAACGAAAGGAACAACAATGTCGGAACTCGTTGTGATCGGCTTCGATGCCATGGATGAAGCAGATAAGGTGTTGTTGAAACTTCACAACCTGAAGAAGGAATATCTGGTCGACCTCGAGGACGCGGTGGTCGTCGTGAGAGATGAAGCCGGCAAGGTCCATCTCAAGCAGAGCCTCAACCTGGCAGCAATCGGGGCCACATCGGGGCTTTTGTCCGGCTCACTCTGGGGCGCCCTGGTTGGTCTGCTATTCCTCAATCCGCTCGCAGGCTTTGCGATCGGCGGGCTCGTCGGTGCAGGCACTGGCGCGATCTCCGGTTCGCTTTCCGACTACGGCATCAACGACGAATTCATCAAGTCTCTTGGCGGAACCATACCGAACTCCTCCTCCGCTCTCTTCGTGCTCATACGCAAGGTGCAGCCGGAAAAAGTCCTGGCAGAGTTCCAGGGGCTGCGTGGCCGCGTACTGAAAACCTCGTTAGCGCCGGATCAGGAGGAGAACCTGCGCAAGGCACTCTCAGGAGGCTCAGACGAAGCGCCCGCCAAGCCAGCCAAACGCCGAACGACTGCCAAAGGGGCAGCCAACCAAAGTTAGACGGCGATCGATACCAGCCACGACTGTAAACCTACATGCAATATCGGCCCGGGCGAGCCGCGCGCAAATGCGCGGCCCTTGCCGCCGGTCGCACGCAGCGAAACACTCTTACGGAACTCGCTGCGCTACCGACGCGGACTCACTACACGCTGCAGCGCCGGCTAAAAGGCAGTCGCTAGCCCCTCCGCTGTGAAGCGGGCGCCCGCTTTCGTCAGTCCTTCTTCGATGGAGGCGGAAAGCAGCGGTTGATAGCGTCGCTGCGCCATTCTCTCGCGGAAGGTCGTCTCGAAATCCGGCGTGAGCTGCCGGAGCTCTGTAAGCCGCTGCGCCGCTTCATCCGACCCGAGTTGCCCGAGTGCGGCAACGCGCAAGACGCTGATCAGGAAATTCCTGTCACTTGCCTGCTCGGCAAGCAGCGAAGCCTCCGACCAATCTCTTCGGCGGTAAGCGTCGAGTGCGAGAACCAGGACCGCATCACGCGGAACGACATCGACTAATCTACCGGCATCGCGCGCAAGAGAAACGCCCGCATCAAAATAGCCCAGCGCGAACAGTGCAAGACCAAGCTTTGCAGCCACATCGGGGTTGTTGGGATTGAGCGCGAGCGCGCGGTTGCCCGCGGCAATCGCCGCGTCGATCCTTCCACTGTAGAATTGCGACAACATCAGCGCCAGGTGCGCCCGGTCCGAAAGCGGCGACAATGAGACTGCCCGGTTGGCAAGCTCGAGCGCACGCGCGAGCTTGCTGTTGTCGGTGATCTCCGCCTGCCCCGCCGCTAGCAGCATTGCCAGCGCTGCGGTTGCGTCGGCATCGTAGCGGTTTGCCGCAATCGTTCTTTCCAGGCAATTGATTGTACGCGCGAGGGCCGATGCCGGGCCGTCGTCCAACTCGTGTTCGGCCTGAAGGACGCATGCGTTGCCAAGCGAGCCCTCAGCCATATCGTGTGCTTCGATGTTGTTGATGATCCCACGTGTAGCAGCAAAGCGGCGCGAGAGTTGCGCGACCAATTCCTCCCGGACCGACGCAACCGTCCTGCCGCTGGTATCGACCCTCTCCAAACCGGATTTGAGAAGATCGCCCGTCGCCGTGTCGACGACCTGCCACCAGATACTGCGATCGTCACCATCACCGTAATATTTCATATCGATTGCGTAGGCGTTCGATCTGGCCGGGCGAAGCACCGAGGCAAGCGGCCTCTCGCGCCGGTCGGCTTGCGAAACCGTCAGAGTCTGAAATTGCGTGAGGGCGGTCAGCAACATGTCCCGAGTAACAGCGGCCTCGTCACGCAGCCCCTCATCCACCGCAGTCAGCGTGAGTGCGACTGTAGGCTTGGCCGTTGTTGTGACGGTACGCGCCGCATAAACGGTGATACCGGTGCCTACGACCACGACCATCAGCAGCGCCAGGGTTGCAGCGAGCCGCAAGGTCGCCCAGAAGGCGCCTTGGACTTTCGGCGCAACCGTAGAAACGGGCAACTGAGGAACCAGCTTTACGGGTTCGCCCCAGGTCGTTGCGGGATGCTCTCGATCATCGATGCCTGGGGATGCACCGGTGGACCGCGTGAAAATCGCAATATAGCGCCCTCTCGGCAATTGAACCGTGACCCCACCATCTTCACCGAAAGCCTCGTAATACTGGCTGAGCGAGGATCGCAATCGGCTGAGCTCGATGCGAACAATGGGATCGAGTGACGGATCGAAATTGCTTTGTCGGCCAAGCACGTCAATGGCGATAGAATAGGCCTTCACGCCCTCGGCGTGCCCAGCGAATTGCTGTTCCGCGATATATTTAAGGATGCTGCGGCTTCTTTCGGTGGCCCTGAACCGCTCGTCGGCGAGCAGACGCTCCAGTTCTCCGCTGGCTTCCGAGCATGAAACGTCATGAGCCCAGCCTTCGTATTCCTTAGCCTTCATTGCCGCCCCGCTACGCAATGCTCAATGCCAAGTAGAACAGATGGGCTTGCCTCGCAGAAAACAAGGGGTTGCAACACAAAACGCTAACAAAACCAAAACGTGACCGACATTGGTGCGAGCTGGTCGGTCCTATTCCAGGCCGCCGCCTCCGCGCTCACGACAGTACTTGATCACGTCTGCCTCGATCTCTGCGCAGACCATTTCATATTCATGGACCATCGCATGGTTCATGTCGCCGGCACTGCTCCTCAGCCGGTCGAGGGTGGAGCTAGCATCCTCATAGGCCTCGCAGAGGCTGCCAAGAGATTCCGACTTCTCCCCGATCAGTTGAAGCCGCCCGCGGACCGAGGGCAGCTTCAGCATCAAGCGGTGTAACCCTCGCCGCTCGGCATCGGAAGGCGTTCTTAGCCCGTCGTTTTCCTTGCCCATGAAGACCACCCCGGCCTCAGTCGGCTTCGTTTGAACAATCTTAGCGAGCCAGTGGCTTGGCGGAAGTACGCAACGGTAACAGACCCGCGTTAATAGCGGCCACCAAGCCTTGTTACCTTGGCATTTACGTTCCGTACCCGCCTGGAACGCAACAAGAGTGCTGCAAATTGGGCCTGTATGGTCACGCGGCCGGGATCAGTTCAAATGAGCGGCATCAGCGTGAACAGTTCCTGAGCACGATTGACGCCGCGCAAGACATGCTGGCCGATCGAATGCATGCTGTCCATTTGTGTGGGTGCAACGATTGCCGCGAAACTCGCCGACATCAGCAAGCGGCTCTGCAGCGACCGACAGAGCGAGACAATTCGGCTGACTTCGTTGACGGCAGGCCCGATGACCGTAAAATCGAGGCGATCTGCACTCCCGATGTTGCCGTAAAAGACCTCGCCGAGATGGAGCCCGAGATAGACGTCGGTCACCGGCCTCCCCTCGATACGGCGCTGCGCATTGAGGTCGAGCAGGCGTTTATCGAGCAGCGACCGGGCATTCAACGCCGCCGAGCAGGCCTCGCTCGGCCGCCTGCCCCTGAAAATCGCCAACGTGCCGTCGCCCATCAGCTTGAGCACTTCGCCGCCCGCTTCCTGCACCGACGAGATCACTGCATCCGCATAGTCGTTGAGCATCGGAATAATCTCTTCCGGATCGACTGTGTCCGAGATGTGCGTGAAGTTGGCAAGGTCGGAAAACCACAGCGCGGCCGATATGCGGTCGCTTTGACCGCGGGTGATCTTGCCGTGCAGTACCTGGTTGGCCGCATCCTGCCCCAGATAGACCTTGGCAATCGTGCCGGCAACGCCGCTAATCGTCACGCATTTGACGGCCAGCGCCAGGCAGGGAAGCAGATCGCGCAATACCGCGACGTCACGATCGGAGAATCCATCCTTCGCTCGCGTGGCAAAGTGGGAGAAGAAGCAGTCGATGTCTCCGATCGTACCACCATCGCCGAAGCGATGCGCAATGGCGATGAAGTCTGTGAAACCAGCAGCCTTCAGATCGTCCAGCAGGTAGAAATCGGTCGTGTCACCATTGCTCAGGCTTCTGCGGACCTCTACGGACCCCGTCGTCTCCAAATGATGGAATGCGGAGCGGAGCCAGTTGTCGGCGATCGCTCCGGCACCGGAAAAGCCGTATTCCGACACCCGCTCGATCGGCTCTCGGCTGTCCCAGCGGAAAGCTCGGCGTTCATAGACCGGATGCAGAGTGTCCATGACGGCAACGGAACGCTCGACCGGCAGTCCGTTCGCACCACACCGTTCACAGAAGCCGGCGAGCAGGTCCGCTTCGGCCACGCCCTTGAGCCCGCTCTGCATCAGCCAGGTAGTGATTTCTATGACGTGACGGTCGTCCACGGCTGTCTCCTAGAACCGGGCGTCATTTTGCTTTTCTCAAGCCGAATGGCTGCGTATCCGGTCATCGCGGGACGCCCAGACCGGTGAACTTACAGTTTTGCGAAGGCGGCTCTTGAAGCCGCCTCGGGTCAATTAACGATGGTGACGCTTGCAGTGCGACCGGCGACAAGCGCCGTGTCGTCGGGCAGCGCATCGAGCGCCACGCGTACGGGGACGCGCTGAGCCAGCCGCACCCAAGTGAAAGTCGGAGTTACGTTAGCGAGCTGCGCGCTGGTATCGCTGCGTTCGCGATCCTCTATGCCGCCCGCGACGCCATCGACATGCCCCTTAAGAGGCGTTTTGCTGCCCATCAGATAGACGAGCGCAGGATCGCCGACCTTGATGCGGTCCAGCTTGTTTTCTTCGAAATAGCCGGCGACGTAGTAGGAATCGCTGTCGATCAGGGCGGTAACGGCGGTGCCCGCAGTAACATAATTGCCCGGCTGCATGGAGAAGTTGGTGAGCACGCCGTTGACCGGCGCCCGCACCACGGAACGGTCGAGATTGAGCTGAGCAGTGTCACGGCTGATCACGGCCTGGTTGTAGGCGGCCTCGTCCTGCTGGACTGTCGTCTCAGCCTGCTGGATCTTCTGCCGTGTCACCGAGCTCTCGCCAAGTTTGCGATAGAGCTCGAGGTCGCTTCTCGCCAGGTCGAGAGCCGCCTTGCTGCTTTCCATCTGCGCTTCGGCCTGGCGCAAGGCGAGCGTAAAACGCGCCTGATCGATACGGAAGATCACGTCGCCCTTGCGAACAGTCTGATTGTCCTTTCCATCGACTTCACTGACGATCCCGGAGACATCGGCGGCTAGGCGTACGACGTCCGCGCGAACTTTGCCATCGCGGGTCCATGGTTCGTCCATGTAGTAGTCCCACAAATGCCAGCCGAGCACTCCCGCCAAAGCGACCATGACGCCGGTAACCAGGAAGCGACCGGAATGAGCGAAAAGCGATTTCATAGTGACACCTTATTCAAAGATAGCGCGATGGCGCCGAGCAGGCAGAAATACATGGCCGTGTCGAAGAGCGGTCGATGCCAGACCAAACGATAGAAGCCGACATACGCCAGTGCACTCCGCAGGATGGCGTTGAGGAGGTAAGCGGCGAATGCGATCGCGCCGAGCGTTGGGAGAAAGACCCCGTAAATATCGATATCCGGCCTCATGCCGCATGTTCCTTTGCAGTTCCGGCTGTCGCGCCCGTGACAGCCTGAGCGAGGGAGGCTGCATCCGGGTAGAGAGTGTATCTGAGCGCTGTCATCGAGCGGCGCGCGCCCTCGATCGCCGACGACCGGCCGGCCTCAATCAGTGCTGCGAGCGACTGGTCCAGTGTCGTCAGCAGGTTTCCGTCGGGTTGAGCATCCCGGCTCTTCTGCTTCTGCTGATAATAAGCCGCAACGCCCGACAGCACGTTCTCGATCGGCTCGCGCTTGTCGCGCGAGACAAGCTGCTTGTGGCGTTGGAGCTCCAGCGTATTGAGGCCGTTCCGCAGATCCCGCAGGATATCGGTCTGAGCGACGGCGGACTCGGCCGGGATCATCGCCAGGCGCGGGGCAACCAGGCCAAACCGGTCGACCATCCGATAAAGCAACTTCGTGAAGTCGACGTCCTCAGGGCGACGCGCCGCAGCGACGATATCGGTCCAGCCCGAGCGCAGCAGCCGGTAGGCGGTCCATTCTGCACCGACAGAACGAACAAGAACGGTCGTTCCGCAGGCGATCACCATGCCGATGATCATGGCCGCGTTCGAATTGAGGAAGGAGGCGAGATCCAGGCTCAAGCGATCCTGCAGCGTCAGCATGTTCGGCAGGTTCACGCAGAAGCCCATGCCGTAGAGAGCGAGCGATGGCTTGGTCATCAACAACCCCGCCGGCACCAGGACCAATCCAAGTGCTGCGGCAAGCTCGACATAGGTATGGACCAACGGCATCAGGCCGAACTCGAAAACAAACGCTGCGATCACGGTGACGATCGCCACATTGACGAACTTGATCATCATCGGCGCGGGATCGTCCATCGATGAAAAGATGCAGCAGAGCACACCTGCCATCATCGCGGCGGCGCTGCCTTGCGGCCAGCCGGTATAGATCCAGAGGGCTGTGGCAATGAACGTCGCCAGCATCACGGATAGGCCGGAGTGAACGGCCATGCCGTAGTCCTTGTGGATAGGCGCGCGATCGAACGACGTGCCGAAGCGGCGCCAACGAAGATCGTGATGCGATCCGGATTGGATATCCTCGCGCAGACTGAGACAGTCGCCCCAGATCTGCACCAGATCGCGGATGCGAGCGGTGAAGTTGTGAGCAAGAAGCCCATTCCACTCCTGTTGCTCGCGTCCCTCCTCCTCAGACTTCGCTATCAGGGCAAGGAGCTGCTGGCGCTTATCCTCGGCAAGAGGCGCACCGTTTTCGAGCAACGCGCTGACTTCGGTTACGAGTGCAGTGATGGCGGGTGTGAATTTGCCCGCCGTCGCCTTGTCGAGCGCGTGCAGCACGTCAGCCAACCCTGAAACGACAGGCAGCATCGCAACCATGCGCTGCTGCAGCATTCGGGTGCGACCGACCATATCGCGCAGTGCCGAAGTGTCGTAGGCCACGTGAGTGGTAAAGCTGTGGAGGTCGACTGCGTCGGCAGCCAGCCGTCGGGCTGCCGCCAGAAGCGAAGGATCGCGTCCCCTGCCCTCCAGCGTGCCAATGGCGAGCTCGGCGCCGTCTCGCAGCCAGGCATTGATGCGCGCGGCCAGAACCGGCCCTGCATGCCGGGGAAAGAAGATACGATTGACAATCGCCGCACAGATGATGCCGAGCGCGATTTCCTCGACGCGGGCAGTTGCATAGGTAAAGGCCGTGTCCGGATTTGCGACGATCGGGAATCCGGTGAGAGCGGTCGTGTAGCCCGCCAGCATGAAGCTGTAGCTCCGTGGCGTCCGGTCGAGCAGACTGACGCCGAGGCAAAAGGCCATCCACAGCGCAATCGCAAGCGTCAGCATTTCAGGCGAATTGACGAGGTTGGGGATCAGGATCACCGTGACCGTACCGCCGAGTGCGGTGCCAATCAGTCGGTAGAGCGCCTTCGACGTACTCGCCCCGGACAGCGGATGGGCCACGATGTAAACCGTGCCGACCGCCCAGTATGGGTTTGGCAGGTCGAAGCAAAGCGCAAGGCCAAGCGCCAGCATTGCGGCGGCGAAGGTCTTGATGGAAAAAACGACGTCTCCCAGACTGGGATCGGTCGCGTTCTTGCTACTCGTCATTTTCCTGTATTCCGGATAGGGCCGCGGTTTTCGCCGCGATGGCGCGCAGGACTTCCAGGGCGGCCCCGACCTGTTCAGGATCGAGGTCGCCAAGGATCTGTGCTCGCAGCTCCGCCGCACAGCTTTCGGCGCGCTCGGCGACCGCTGTGCCTCCTCCGGTGAGTTGCACCAGCTTGATGCGACGGTCCGCCTCATCGGGGACCCGGCGGATCAAGCCGTCATTTTCCAAACTATCAAGAACCCGCACGAGCGTCGGCCCTTCCACACCGACCCGTTCGGCCAGAACACCCTGTGGGATCCGGTCGCCATGCCGAAGCAGCGCAATCAACGGCGCCGCGCTGGCATCGGATAGATTGTGCTCGGTCAGAATGGCGTTCAAAGCGCGACGCCACCCGCGCCCGCAGATCATAAGCAATGGTGCGAACTCGGCCCAGGTTTGTGTCTGATTCGTTGTCATGGAATTAGATAACATCCTATCGATTAGAATTCAATGGTATTGTTGGGCGCATGACGATTGTGGTTAGCGGATCGTTTTTTTTGCCCCGCAATTGCGGGACTTTCTGTTCGTCACTGCCGGCGACCAATCATAATTTGCCGCGACGCCGACATTGCATGCCCGGAGGCTAGGCAAGGTAGCTCACACGGAAATGTCATTTGCGAGCTAGGCTCGCTCGCTGAGGAGCAAACTTCATTCGGCATTCTTGGCGAAATCGGCACATATTAGCAGCGCCGGAAGTGCCAAATTAGCGCATGCGAAGCCGCCGTTTTTCTTTTTGACGCAACCGCACTGCACTTAACCTTACCGGCTAACCACTCCATTAGCATCCCCTTGAAAACGCGGGGGATTATGGCACGTTGCAGCCATGACAAACATCCGCACTCCGAAATATAGCGCCGACGATATGGGACGCTCGCGGGAATGCGAAGCTGCCTGCAATATGGCAATCACCGAAGTTGTCCGTCGCGCGGTCGCGGGATGGCGGGAAGAGGAAATTGCTCTTCATCTCGCAGACGCCGCAGGAGACTACGTGATGTATCTGGCCATAAGCGCGCAGCGCCGATTGATGGCAGCCAACAACAATTGAACGAAGCTTGGCACCGCAGAAAAGCCTGCGCAATTCTACGGCTCAATTGATCGGCGATGCAGGCGAAAGGTTAGTTCTGCGGCGTGTTTCTGAAGGCTTCCGCTTCCGCGTAGAACTTCTTTTCCCATGCCTTGTGATTGTCCAACCCCTCACGAATGAAGGGCGTGAAAACGGCAAGGTTCATCAGCGTCCAGTTCACAAAGCGCGCCGGGAACTTCAACGGCTTCACGAAATCGATAAAGAGCACCACGCGCGTCTCGTCGGTATGGTTCCACGCCTCATGCTCGTAGGCGTCGTCGAAGATCAGCGCCTTTCCTTCCTGCCAACGGCAGATCTGATCCTTGACCCGGATGGCAAGCTTGTCGGCAGGCTCCGGTACGATCATCCCGAGATGCAGGCGAAGCACGCCATTGTAAGGTCCGCGATGAGCCGGCAGATGCTTTCCGGGCTCGAAGATCGAGAACATGGCGGTTTTCAATCCGGGGATCTTCTGCACCGCCTCCCAGGTTTGCGGGCATGCCCTGATATTCTGTTCCGACTTCACGCCAAACCCGACGAGGAAGAAAGTCTTCCAGCCACTATCGCTTGAGATCGTCTTCACATCAGTCGAGATGTCCTGGAATGACGGCAGTTCACTCTGCCGCACGAGCACGCGGTCCAGCTCGGACCGTATCTCCGGCCACGCCTTCTCAACCTCGGCGACCCAAGGGAATGTCGCGGTATCATAGACCGGCGGGTTGCCGAGCCTGGCATATTTGAAGTTCAGCTTTTCCGCCCACGCGACGATACCCATGAAGAAGCGCGTAATTGCGCTTGGTCGACCCATCGGCGTGATGCCGGCAGTGTTAAGGGATTGGTCCCTGGACTGGGTAGGTTTGCCGGAAAGACCTGAATCGGTGGTGCGGTCGGTCATGAGTGGTCCAATGCGTGGAACAAGCGGCCCAAAGCTCAAAGAAATATGGAAAGGACCGCATGTTTCGCAAGATCGCGCAGGATGAGGTCAAATGTCGCGACGACATATAGGGGACCCGCGGCGCAGGACATTTACCCGCATCTGCCCGCCTTCGGGCAAGATCAATGCGAGATGGACTTCGAGAAGAGGTTGACCACGAGCACGCCGGTGATAATCAGCCCGAGCCCTACGATCGCCGGCGCATCGAGCCGCTGCTTGAAATAGACGAGGCCGACCCCGGATATCAGCACGATGCCGAGCGCGCTCCAGATCGCATAGGCGATCCCGACGGGGATGATCTTCAAGGTCATAGACAGGCAATAGAATGCTGTCGCGTAGCAGACGACCACCACGACCGTCGGTCCTACGCGGGTGAACTGCTGCGACAACTGCAGCGCCGTCGTGCCGATGACCTCGAGCGCGATCGCAGCAAAGAGCAGCGCATATACGGCAGCTGGAGCCATGGTGGACCTACCCTACTTGTTGGCCAATTCGACGAGACGGGAGATGAGCGCCTGGCGGTCGCCGCCGCTGTCATGACTGCCGAGCATGTCGGCAAGCCAGAGCCCATCGGCCGCAAATCGAACGATCTGCGCATCGACGGACGAATCCGTGCCGACATATTCCTCCGTCCGCTCCTGCACCCACTCGCGCCAGCGCTGCCGAAGCCTTGGCTCGGCGAGCAGCGCCATGGTGACCTGAGCCCAATGGGCGGCCTCGTCGGGCTTATCCCTAAGATCGGCGACAGCATGCAGATAGGCCCGGCTGAAGCGGCCATGCGGGGTAGGGTCTTCGCGCATGCGCTCGTCAATATCGGCGTCGAAGCGATCCAGGAGACTTTCGAAAAGGGCGTCCAGCAACGCGTTCTTCGTCGGGAAATGGTGCAGTAGCCCACCCTTGCTGACGCCTGATGCGCCGGATACGGCATCCAGTGTCAGTGCGGCCATGCCCTGCTCCATCGTGAGGCGAGCGGCCACGTCCAGCAGCTGCTGGCGCACGACAAGGGGCTGTTTGCGGCGATGATGAGCGAGTGACATGCCAACAGAAGATACCGTCCAGACGGTTTTGTCAAGCCAACTCATATTCGACTGTCTGTGCGGATGGCGAATTGCCGCGTGCTGATCCAAGCGGTTGCAGTCCCGCTCCCCGCAGTGCATTAAGAGTCCGATTTCGAGGAATGGAACCGTGACGGAAAATGTCATTACGCTTTATGAGGCGATTGGCGGCGACGAGGCCGTCCGCGCCCTGTGTCGCCGCTTCTATGAGCTGATGGATACGCTGCCGGAGGCACAGCACGTTCGCGCCGTCCATCCGCCGACGCTGGAAGGCAGCGAGGAGAAATTCTACGAATACCTGACTGGATATTTCGGCGGCCCGCCGCTCTACACCGACAAGCGCGGTCACCCACGCCTCAGGAGCCGGCATTTCGTTGCCGAGATCGGTCCGGTGGAACGCGACGAGTGGCTACATTGCTTCCGTCGCGCGCTCGAGGAAACCATCGCCAATCCGAAGCTGCGCGAGATCATCCTGCCCCCCATCGAACGCCTCGCATATCACATGCAGAACAAGGAACACGGATGACCATGACGCTGAACGCGCGTATTGCGCCGCTGTTTTATCTGCTTGCCGGCTTGTTCGGTTTTGCCGGCGTGGCGCTGGCCGCGGCCGCAGCGCATGGCGGCGGCGACGCGCATCTTCTCGCTTCGGCTTCGGCAATGTGCCTGGCGCACGCCCCCACCCTGTTCGCCCTCGCGATCGGCGCCGAAAAACTTAAGACGGCGTGGCTTGCCGGCATACTGATAGGGGTCGGCACGCTTCTGTTTGCCGGGGATCTCGTTGTTTTGCGCTACGCTGGCTCCGGCCTGTTTCCGCTGGCGGCCCCCGCCGGCGGATTTGCCATGATGTTCGGCTGGCTGGCGATCGCCGTGGGCGCTTTCATTCGCCGAGGCTGATCGATCAGCTGACGGGGATGCGCCCAAACCGCAGCAGGTTGCCATGCGGGTCATGGATATAGAACTCTTCCATGCCCCACGGCCGTCGCTCAAGTGCGGTCAGACGCGCCACCCGCTTCTCCTGATACTCCGCATGGAGCGCAGCGATCCGACGGCCACGCAGATAGACGGACGTCGCTTCGCATAACGCCCGGTCGCGCGCCAGCCAGAAATGCGACTCCATCTCGTTCCGGCGGAGGATCAGATAGTCCGGAGATTGGTGGATGATCCGGTCGAAGCCATCGAGATCAAGCGATGGCAAGACCGGAAGGACTTCGACACGATCCGGATCCTGTTCGGTCATTTCAGATGCCAGCAACCACGGTGAAGCCTTCAAAAACCGGAGGCCCCTTATACATTGCCTTGCGCTCACCAGCGTTGCGGTGCGCGGCGCGGAAGTTTTCGGACTTCGTCCAGTTCAGGAAGTCGTCCTCGCTTTGCCAGAGCGTGTGCGAGGAAAACAGCGTGTAGTCCTCTTCCGCATTCGTCTTGCCCCGCAGCAGCCGGAATTCAACAAAGCCAGGAACCTGCGAGAGGCTGGAATCGCGGTCGCGCCATACATTCTCGAAGTCTGCCTCGGATCCAATCGCAACCTTGAAGCGGTTCATTGCAATATACATGGGTGATCCCTACGCTTTGCTTTTCGCAGCGACGCGCGAAGGCGCGAAGGCTACAACATTATTGCCGTTTGCGGCCTCCAGACCAAGCGGCTTTTCAGGCTGTTGGCCAGGCAACCGTGCCTCCCAGAGGGGAAACTCCGATACGTTGGGATAGTCCTTGCGCCGCTCGGCATTCCGGAGCAGCAGTTCGTAAAGCTCCGGCACAAGGCCGTCGCCTCTTTGAGCGGCGATCTTGTGCAGGCCGATCATCATGACCCCACCGGGGCGTTCTTCATTCATCGGGAATTGTCTCGTTCGTTCATTGTCTGCAACGCACGTTCCAGACTGGACTTGCTGCCGTTTCGAAGCGGGATGAAGGCCTTGCCGAACTTCTTGCAGCCGGTCTTCACGCGCAGGCAGGCATCGTGGCTGATACAGTCGATCGGGCAAAAGACGCAGTCGACCGAGGGAAGTACGGTGTCGATGCGGGAGACCGCCTCGCGCAAACCGCCGTCGTGATGGATCAGCTCTGCCCCGAAATCGCTTGCGATCTGGCGAAGATGCGCCACCTGGCAGTCCCGTCCGCCGACATACAGGAAACTGCGTCCATCAAGTTTGGACCGCCCCGACGTTTCCTGAACCGTCTGAGCATCAGCGTTAACGCGGATCTCGCGGTTGGAACCCTTCTTCGTCTTTCGAGCCATTGCCCACCCGTTCGCTCGTTGATCGTCACACGATTCCTGCGTGTGCCGGGGGACCTTATTAAACTTGATTTTTAGAGTAAAGTATAAAGTTGATTATAGAAGTCATATTTTATCAATGACCCGTCACCTGGACGTCCTGGCTGAACGACCAGACCGGCTTGCCCCACTCGACAGGGAGCGGAGGGAACGGAGCAGCGCGGCGGATGCCCTCGACAACAGCCTGATCCAGCTCCGGAATACCGGAGCTGCGCGCGATCGAAAGACCGCTCAGATCGCCGCTGGCGCCGATTGTCAGGCGAACGCGAACGCTCATGGATGTGCTCATGCGCTTGTACTCCGACGGCACCCTGACCGAGCGACGAATCCGGGATTGTACCTTGCCGGGATAATTGGCGACGGCCGCGCTCCCCGCACCGCCACTGCTGCCAGCCCCACGCGAATTCTGGTTCGATGTTGCCGTCTCGGTCCCGTCGGCGGACCCTCTCTTGGAATCCTGCTCGTTTTTACCGCCGGATTCTGCGGATGGTTGAGCCTTCTTCGGCGGCTCCTTCTTCTCGATCGGCTTCTTGACGGGCTTTTCCGCTTTCAGCTTGGGCTCCGGTGTTGGTTTATCCGGCTCGGGAGCGACCGCCGCCGTTTCCACCGGCTGAACCGGCTTGATCTCTTCCGGCGCCGCTTGAGCAACCGGAGGCGTTTCCGCAGGCACCTCGAGCGGCACTTCGGTCGCCATCGGCTGCACGAAGGACGTCTCGGCCGATGAGAGCGAAGTCAAAACCTCCGGTTCCGCGGCAACGATGTTCTCCGGTGAAACGCGCGTAACCTCTAGTGTAGGCGCAACGGTTACCGGCTCGGTGGTCACCGTTTCCGTCGGCGTCGCCGCCGTCGGCTGGACCGTCTGAGTCTGCGCGGTCTCGGCTACGATCTGCTCGGGCTGCTGCTCCTCAGCCTTCTCGCCCGCCGCCGCTTGGTCCGCTTCCGAATCGCCAAGGATAATGACGCTCACGACTTCGCCGGCCTCTTCGACCGGATCGTGCGGTGTGACCACAAATCCGACCACCAGCATCGCGATGACGGCCGCATGGCAGGCAAAGGAACTGAGGCAAGCCATCACCACATTGCGCTGAGGTGGTTTCGCGTTCTCTTCCCTTTCGGCGCTCGCCTCCAGCGACGGCGCGGTTGCGACGGTGCTGCTCGCACTCTGCGGAGCCTGCGGGAAGGATTCGATCAACGCCAGGCGCGCGTAGTGTATGGAAGCTTCGGCGGCTGGCTGGCGTGGCACATTGCGAAGATCGGACAATTCATGCCCGGGATGCATGCCGGGATTGTTGTCGTTCATTCCGCCGTCAGCGACCGGTTCCTCGACGAGAATGACTCTCGATTTGGATTTTGCTGAAACTGCCATTTGTGCCTGCCTCGGCCAGTTGAAACAGAAAACCGTCGGCTGTCATGCCGGCGAACCACTCAACCCTCGAAGGGAACGGAAACCTGTGAACGAGTGACAAGGCCCTTCATGCACTCTCCCGAGGCCGGCCCGTCGCAGACTGGCGCGTCGTTGATCAGCAAGCGCGTCACGCTCTCGCAGTTGACGTTCGGCATGTCGAACTGGCGCACACGCTTCTTGCCTTGCGGCAGATCGCGGAAGTCCAGCACGGTAACCCGGTCGACCGCGTTCTTGTCGTTGAAGAAAGCAAGCTCGAAGGAGATTTTGCTGATTGGCGCGGCAAGATTGTTGAGCGCAACGAAGGTCATCATGCAGCCCTTCTGTGATGGCGCCAGACCGTTCAACTCGACCTCGAGGCCCTTGGCCGGCGACGCTGCAGCAGCGTCCTGAGCAAAAACCTGCGATGCGCTCGCAACCACGATCAGACCGCTCGTCAAAAGCGCTGCAACCTTGCTCACTGCCATTCCTTCCATCAATAAACTCTAAAACTTGACTTCTAAACTCCGCTATTGCGTCATTAAAAAATGATGACTATGAAAGTCAAGATAATTATGGATTTTCCGGGCGTTTGGACGCCGCGGATCGAGCGGAAATAGCCGACCGAAATGATGGTTGAGAAGCCAGATAGCTTTAGTCACGCGTCGCCGCAGCGCGAACCAACGGCAGAAATGCGCGTTCTGGAAAGTGCGGACATTTTTCGCGGAGCGACCGAGATCATGATCCGTCACGACGGCGTGGTCTACCGCATGAAAATCACCCGTCAGGGCAAACTCATTCTCAACAAGTAGGGCTAGGACATGACTGAAACCACGAAACCGGCTCCCGCCGACATACGCGCATTTCGCGCGGAGAATCCGAAGATGCGCGAGCGCGATATCGCCGCACAGCTTCAGATTTCGGAAGCTGCTCTCGTTGCGGCCGAAGTCGGCATCACCGCAACCCGCATCGACGGCAGCGCCGTGAAGCTCCTGGAGCGGGTCGCTGAACTCGGCGAAGTCATGGCCCTTTCCCGTAACGAAAGCGCCGTTCACGAAAAGATCGGCGTTTACGAGAACATCACCGCCGGGCCGCACGCCTCGATCGTGCTCGGGGAAAACATCGACCTGCGCATTTTTCCAAACCGCTGGGCGCATGCTTTTGCCGTCTCTAAGAAGGACGGCGACCAGGAGCGACTCAGCCTGCAGTATTTCGACAAGGCAGGCAACGCGGTTCACAAGATCCATCTTCGCCCGGACTCGAATGTCGAAGCCTATCGCGCCATCGTCCGGGATCTGACGCTCGACGATCAGTCGCAAGAATTCAACGCTGATCCGACGCCCTCATCGATGGATGAGAGCGGCGAGGTCACCCGCGATGAACTGCGGGAGCACTGGAGAAAGCTCACCGACACGCACGAGTTCTTCGGCATGCTGCGCAAGCTGAAGATCGGCCGCCGAGCCGCCGTTCGCACCGTCGGCGACGACTACGCGTGGCAACTCGACAACACGGCAACGGCGGAGATGATGCACGCTTCGGTCAAGGCCGGTCTGCCGGTCATGTGCTTCGTGGCAAACAACGGCATCGTGCAGATCCATTCCGGCCCGATCTTCAACCTGCAGCCGATGGGTCCGTGGATCAATATCTTCGACCCGACCTTCCACCTGCATCTTCGGCAGGATCACATCGCCGAGACCTGGGCGGTACGCAAGCCGACAAAGGACGGCCATGTAACCTCGCTCGAGGCCTACAATGCCGAGGGCGAAATGATCATCCAGTTCTTCGGCAAGCGCAAGGAAGGCACCGATGAGCGCGACGATTGGCGCTCGATCATGGAAAACCTGCCGCGCGCAGGAACCAGCGTCGCGGCATGAGCAAGGGGATAACGATGCGTAAGGCACCGCGCAGCAAGCGGCTTCGGGCGATGGCGTTTTCAGCCACGGTTATTGGGCTGTCGCTGGCTCCGGTCTCGAATGCCCCGGCCGCTGAAAAACTGAATACGACGCGCCTTGTGTCCGTTGGCGGCGATGTCACCGAGATCATCTACGCGCTCGGTGAGCAGGACCGGTTGATCGCGCGCGACACGACCAGCCTGTATCCCGAAGCGGCAACAAAGCTGCCCGACGTAGGCTACATGCGCGCGCTATCGCCGGAGGGCATCCTCGCCATGAACCCGACGGCGATCATCGCCATCGAGGGATCCGGGCCACCGGAAGCGCTGAACGTGCTCAAGAGCGCGAGCGTCCCCTTCGAGACCGTGCCCAACGCCTATACCCGCGAAGGCATCCTCGCCAAGATCGACCGGGTCGGCGATCTCCTCGGCCAGCCCGACAAGGCAAAGGCGCTAGAGGAAAGGGTGGGTGTGGATCTTGACGTGGCAATCGCCGACGCCGCCAAGCGCCCCGAAGGCGAGCGGAAGCGCATCCTCTTCATTCTGAGTATGCAAGGAGGAAAGATCATGGCCTCCGG
This sequence comes from Rhizobium sp. RHZ01, assembly GCF_014851595.1. Taxonomy (NCBI): domain Bacteria; kingdom Pseudomonadati; phylum Pseudomonadota; class Alphaproteobacteria; order Hyphomicrobiales; family Rhizobiaceae; genus Rhizobium; species Rhizobium sp. RHZ01. Next base: position 78,524 of record NZ_JACUZZ010000023.1, on the reverse strand, counting down.
AACCGGCACGGCAGCCGATGGCATCATCAAGCTGTCCGGTTCCGTCAATGCCGTCGGCAATTTCCCGGGCTACAAGCCGCTAACCGACGAGGCGATCGTGGAAGCCAAGCCTGACGTCATCTTGATGATGAACCGCGGCGACGGGTCAGCCACCAAGGATGAAGATCTTCTGAAGCAGCCCGCGCTGGCCCTGACACCCGCGGCGCAAAACAAGGCAATCATTCGCATGGACGGCCTCCACCTGCTCGGGTTCGGCCCGCGCACCGCGAGCGCCGTCCGTGAGTTGAACGCAGCGATCTACGGAAGCTGATAATGGCTCTGCAGGACGCCATCGGACAGAAGCGCTCCATGTTTTCGCTGACAGGTCTGCGGGAGCTTCAAAGGGCGGGTGATCGCAGTCGCCTCGCGCTGCTGGCAATCGTTCTGCTTGCCGTCGGGTCCGTCCTGTCCCTGTTATTCTCAGTGACAACGGGTGCTTCCAACGCCTCGTTCCTCGACGTCATCGCCAACATGGCCGGCTCGGACGATGCGCTGAACGCCAGAGACCGGATCATCATCTTCGATATCCGAATGCCCCGCGCGATCCTGGGTTTCCTGGTGGGCGGCTCGCTTGCCGTCTCAGGCGCCATCATGCAGGGCTTGTTCCGCAATCCGCTTGCGGATCCCGGGCTCGTCGGCGTGTCCTCCGGCGCGAGCCTCGGTGCCGTGGTGATCATCGTGCTCGCCAGCACCTTTGCCGCGCCGCTTTACACGCTGCTCGGCATCTACGCGCTGCCGATCGCAGCCTTCTGCGGCGGACTTGCCAGCACGTGGCTGCTCTACCGGATCGCAACCGGGAACGGCCAGACCTCAGTTGCCACGATGCTGCTTGCCGGCATCGCGCTCGGCTCGCTTGCCGGCGCGCTCACGGGCCTCCTGATCTACATGGCCAACGATCAGCAACTCCGCGACCTCACCTTCTGGGGGATGGGATCGCTTGCCGGGGCGACATGGGCAAAGATCGCCGCCGCCGGCCCGATCATTCTTCTCTCCTTTGCGGCGATACCCTTCATGGCCCCTGGCCTGAATGCCATCACTCTCGGTGAGGCTACAGCCTTTCACATGGGCGTCCCTGTTCAGCGGCTGAAGAACATCGCCATCGTCACCGTCGCCGGGGCGACGGGTGCTTCGGTCGCAGTCAGCGGCGGCATCGGCTTCGTCGGCATCGTCGTTCCGCATGTTCTGCGCATGTCGATCGGCCCCGATCACCGCTTCCTGCTGCCAGCTTCGGCGCTTCTCGGCGGCTCGCTGCTGATTTTTGCCGATGTTCTTGCCAGGACCATCGTCGCGCCGGCCGAACTGCCGATCGGCATCATTACGGCCGCCGTCGGCGGCCCGTTCTTCCTTTGGATTCTGTTGCGGCATCGCGCACGCCTTGCCCTTTGAGTATTGAGCAATGATTGAGGTATCCGGCGTTTCCGTGCGCCTTTCCGGCAAGACCATTGTTAGTCAGGTCGGCTTCTCCGCCGAGGCAGGCCAGTTGACCGCGATTGCCGGTCCGAACGGCTCGGGCAAGACAACGACGATGAAAGCGGTCTCCGGCGAACTCCCCTACTCCGGCTCCATTCGTCTCAATGGTCAGGAAGTGAACGCGCTGCAGCCGTGGCGGCTGGCGACGATGCGGGCGGTGCTGCCGCAGGCAAGCTCGATCTCCTTTCCCTTCACGGTGCGCGAAGTGGTGCGGATGGGCCTGACCACCGGCGTCAATCGCAATCCTGAGAAAGCCGAGCAGACCGCGGCGAATGCACTGGCCTCCGTCGACCTGGGGGGCTTCGAAGGCCGCTTCTATCAGGAACTTTCGGGTGGCGAGCAGCAGCGCGTTCAACTCGCCCGCGTGCTCTGCCAGATCGCCGAGCCGGTCGTCGACGGCAAGCCCTGCTGGCTTCTGCTCGACGAGCCGGTATCCAGCCTCGACATCAGCCACCAGCTGACGATCATGACTCTGGCGCACAATTTCTGCGAGGCCGGTGGCGGCGTCATCGCCGTCATGCACGACCTCAACCTGACCGCGCTTTTCGCCGACCGGATCATTCTCATGAAATCCGGCCAACTGGCTGCAAGCGGTAGCGTCCGCGATGTGCTGACCGACGAGACAATGGAATCTGTCTTCGGCTGTGCCCTGCGGATCAATCAGGTTCCGGCCGACGGTACGCCCTTCGTGCTTGCGCACAGTGCGATCCAAACCGGATACAATCCAGCGTAGCGGAACTTTTGCAGGGTGACCGCGTTAAGCAATTGATGATGTGGGTCATTGCCGGGCGATAATCTTCATGCAAACTTCGGCAGCGGCCCTGTGTTGAATCAGGCCGCTAAGAGCGCGCCTCACCGATGGAGAAAATCGTGGCCTCTTCGCTCCTCCACCCCATTCGCAGCCGGCGCAATGGCGGCACGCTTCACAACATCGAATCCACCATCGAAGAACAGATCGAGTCTCTTCGTGAAGAGATCGCAGCACTGACGAAGATTGCCGGAAAGCAGTCACGAAAGTCGAGCGATCGCATGCGCTATCAGGCAGCCGCCAGCTACGACGATCTGCTCTCTCGCAGCGAAGACCTGATGCATGAATTGCAGGAAAGCTACCTTCGCGGCGCCAACGAAGTGCGCAATACCGTGCGCCGTCACCCAATCGCCACCGTCGGGGCGGCAGCAGCCTTTGGGCTCGTCCTCGCCCTTCTTGCCCGCCGTTAAGGAGGCTAAATGCTCTTCCCGCTCCTCAGCCTGTTGGTAGGCACGAGTGTTCACCGAACCGTTGCGCGGACGAAGCGCAACGGTATTTTCGTTGCCATTGCCGTCGTGCTCTTGCTGACCGCTTATACGCTCGCGGTCGTCGCCGGTGCCATCTGGCTCTCAGGCATCTACGGTCCGATCGGCGCAGCGCTGTTCCTGGCAGCCGCAGCCCTGCTGGTGGCGATCGTCGTTCTCGTCATCATGATGGTGATCAACGCCCAGGAGGCGCGCCGTGCCAAAGAACGCAAGCAGGCATTGGAATCGCTTGCAGCGGTCGGCATTGGTCTTGTCCGAGCTCAGCCCTTGTTGACGGCTGGCGTTCTTGCAGCAATCGTGGCGGCCAACCTCGTCGGTTCCAAGCGCGACGACTGACCTCTCAATTTTCGCGTAGCTCAAGGAAAAGGCCGGCGCCCTGTTGGGCAGCCGGCCTCTCCTATGGATCGAACGAGACTATTATATCAGAAGGCGAAGGCCTTGGACGTCAGCGGCGAGGATGTCGCATCCGGACCAAAATCGGCTTCACCGGATATCTGAAGCAGTTCCTGGAGACGCTGGCGAGCGCGATTGACGCGGCTCTTGATCGTTCCGACTGCACATCCGCAGATTTCCGCCGCTTCCTCGTAGGAAAAACCGGAAGCGCCGACCAGGATGATCGCTTCACGCTGGTCCGGCGGCAGCTGATCGAGCGCCTTCTTGAAGTCCTGAAGATCGAGCGCCCCGTATTGGGCCGGGTGCATAGCCATGGACTCGGTGAACAGGCCATCGCTGTCCTGAATCTCGCGCCCGCTCTTGCGCATCTGGCTGTAGAGTTCGTTGCGCAGAATCGTGAAGAGCCAGGCTTTCATGTTCGTGCCCATCTCGAAATGATCCTGCTTTGCCCAGGCTTTCATGATGGTGTCCTGGACAAGATCATCCGCCCGGTCGTGCCGGCCAATCAGCGAGATGGCGAAGGCGCGGAGGCTAGGGAGCGACGCGAGGAGCTCGCGCTTGAAGCTTGGTTGCTGCTTTTCCATGGAGCCACCTTACTTCACAGCTTTTGCCGACGCGACGAGCTCAGCCTGGTCAAGCTTCTCGAGCAGATCGAGAAAGCGGTCGGGAATCGCCTCTTCCTGCACGGCAGCATAAAGCGATCGTAACTTCACGCCGATCTGGCTGTTGGGGTCAAGGATATCGCTTGCGCGCATTTCCAGCCGCTGCCGATCCTTTTCATTCTTCCGTGTCGTCATCAATCGTCACTTTGCTTTTGTTATCCACGTGCTCTGCCACGTCGCCTTGATTAAGTTCGCCTCAATAAAACAGCCGCTTGTCCCGGCCGATTGGCGAACATCCCGTCGCGTGCCATGAAACAAATGCGATAAGCCCTCTGTTGGTAGCCACGATAATGCCGTTGAGAAAAAAAAGTTCCTACATGCGAGGAACATTTTTACAATCCGTCGCGTTTTAATCGCCATTGGGGCCGTTCACCGGCCTATAGTGGGAGCTTTACATGACACTTTCGACTCGAATTGCGCCGCATCTTCCTTACCTGCGTCGCTATTCCCGCGCGCTTACTGGAACGCAGACTTCAGGCGACGCCTATGTAGCCGCCGTACTCGAGGCGATCATTACCGACATATCCATTTTCCCGGATACCGCGGATGACCGCGTCGCATTGTACAAACTTTTCACTACGCTTTTTGGTTCCGTCACCGTCCAGATTCCGGAACCTGCCTCGCCCTACATATGGGAACAGCGCGCAACGCTGAACCTTGCCAAAGTTTCGCCGCGTGCCCGCCAGGCTTTCATACTCGCCTCCGTCGAGAACTTTCGGGTGGGAGAAATTTCCGAGATCCTGGGCGTGGAAGAGGACGAAGTCGTCAGCCTGCTCGACAACGCATCACGCGAGATCTCTCGCCAGGTCGCCACTGATGTCATGATCATCGAAGACGAACCGCTGATCGCGATGGACATCGAACAGATGGTGGAGAGCCTCGGCCATCGCGTCACCGGCATTGCCCGTACCCACGCCGAAGCGGTTGCACTTTATAACAGGACCCGGCCAGGCATGGTTCTTGCGGATATCCAGCTTGCGGATGGAAGCTCCGGCATCGATGCCGTCAACGACATTCTCAAGACCGCAAGCGTGCCGGTAATCTTCATCACCGCCTTCCCCGAAAGGCTGCTGACCGGCGAACGGCCCGAGCCGACATTCCTGGTCACGAAGCCGTTTAATCCGGACATGGTCAAGGCACTGATCAGTCAGGCACTTTTCTTCAACGAATCCACCAAGGCCGCTGCCTAAGGGAAATGGCGGTCGCCTAGGAACAAAGGGAGCGGAAATGCGTTTCGGTCAATCTGGAGCGCTATTCCGACCTTAAGGTTTTTTTTCGTGCTTTCTTCTAGGATGAGCTTCCCGAATGGGCACCTTCCTCCCCGTGAGGAAAGATCAAAAATGGGAAAGGCGACTAGTGAACAGGAACGGACCAGTGCCCGGAGTGCCCTTCGCGCTGGAAGGCAGAGCGGTGTTGCTGGAGAGCGCACTGGCGAGCGCCGGAATCTCCGTGATCTACCAGGACCCTAGGCTATCGATCATCTATGCCGACAACCTTCCTCCGCATTTTCAGCCGCTTGCAATACCGGGCGGTACTGACGTCGATCTCTTCGGCGAAGCGCATGGACGCGAGTTGGAGAAGCTGAAGCAGCAGGTATTCGAAACCGGAAAGCCGACGACAACCGAGATCGACATTTCGATCGACGGAGAAATGCGCACCTACGAATTGAAGATCCAGCGCGTCGGTACCGATCACGCCATGGGCATCCTTTCCGTGGTCGCCGAGGTGACGGAGGCCCGGCATCGCGAAAAGGTGCTGAAGTCCCTTCTTCGCGAGCTCTCGCATCGCTCGAAGAACCTTCTGGCCATTATTCAAGGAATCGCCACACAAACAGCCCGCAACACCATATCGCTGAATAGCTTCCTGGTGAAATTCCGCGGGCGACTGCAATCCCTGTCGAATTCACAAGACCTGATTACCGATTCCAGCTGGCGCGGTGCGTTCCTTTTCGAACTCGCTGAAAAGCAATTCGCGCCCTACTGGCCCGAGACGGCGGGACCGCTGCCGATCTCCGGGATAAACGTCCACTTGACACCCAATGCCGCCGTGCACGTCGGGCTCGCGCTGCATGAATTGATCGTCAACTCGGCCTCCTACGGAGCGATTGCCGGCAGCACGCCTGCGGTCACTCTGAGCTGTCATGAAGTGGCCGCTGACGGGCGAAAGGCAATCGAGGTTTCATGGGCGGAGACGCTATGCGATCCGACAGAGGTTCACGAATTCAGTGAAAACAGCTTTGGCAAGACTGTGCTTGAGCGCGTCGTTCCCTCGTCGGTCAACGGCAAGGCCGAACTGACGCTGGTGCCGGGACGGATCGAATATCATCTGGTTATCCCCGACGCCGAGTTCGAGATCCTCCGGCACCCCTCTCAAAAGGCAGCTACACGCTAAACGAAGAACAGCCAGTGCGAGGGCGGCGCACCGGCTGTTCTTTCACTCACCGGGAGGGGACCGTGAGTACATCCGAACGATGGGTTGGGGGCGCGCATGTTGGGTCGATGCGGTCATCGTTCGGATATCGCAGTAACGGGCAAGTATCCGAATGGTTCCGGGAACCAGTGAGAAAAAGTCGATTTTTTTACTTTTTTATTTTCAGGCCGAAGTCACCGGTGCACGGCCATCCGCCGCGCAGAAATTAATTCCATTAAAACAATGTGATAACGGCGATATCAGGCAAAAATTTTACCGTTTGATAAATTTTTGAAGCTGAGTTACGCTTCCTCTTACTGGCCGTTTACCAATAATGAGGGAACTTCAATGGAACGACTGGGAACTGGGATTCGTGCTGGCCGGCTTTCGCCCGCCGAATACGATTCGAACTTCTCCGATCTTCATCCGCGCCTCGACAAACACGAGGCGCTGGTCGCAGCCGACCGCTGTTATTTCTGCTACGACGCGCCGTGCATGACGGCCTGTCCCACCTCCATCGACATCCCGCTCTTCATCCGGCAGATCGCCACCGGAAATCCGATCGGATCGGCGAAGACGATCTTTGACCAGAATATTCTGGGCGGCATGTGCGCCCGCGTCTGTCCCACCGAAGATCTGTGCGAGCAAGCCTGCGTGCGCAACACGGCAGAGGAACGCCCTGTCGAAATCGGTCGCCTGCAGCGATATGCGACCGATACGGCCATGGAGGCGGACAAGCAGTTCTACAGCCGCGCCGCCTCGACCGGAAGGAAGATCGCCGTCGTGGGCGCCGGCCCGGCTGGCCTCGCCGCGGCCCATCGCCTCGCGGTCAAGGGCCATGATGTCGTCATCTATGACGCAAAGCCGAAGTCTGGCGGCCTCAACGAATACGGCATCGCCACCTACAAGGCCGTTGACGACTTCGCGCAAAAGGAAGTGGACTACGTCCTGGCCATCGGCGGCATTGAAGTTCGCCACAACCAGCAGCTCGGCCGTAATTTCTCCCTCGCCGATCTGCAGTCGCAATATGATGCGGTCTTCCTCGGCATCGGCCTTTCAGGCGTCAACGCGCTGCGGGTCGAAGGCGAAAACCTGCCGGGCGTCGATGATGCCGTGGACTTCATCGCCGGCCTTCGGCAGGCTGCTGACAAGGGCGACATTGCGGTCGGTCGCCGCGTCGTCGTTCTCGGCGGCGGTATGACGGCGATCGACGCGGCCGTGCAAGCCAAGCTGCTCGGCGCCGAGGAAGTGACGATCTGCTATCGCCGCGGCAAGGAGCATATGAACGCCTCGGAATTCGAGCAGGATCTCGCGACCTCCAGGGGCGTCATCATTCGTCACTGGCTGGCGCCGAAATCCATTCTCGCGCAGGACGGCAAAGTCGCCGCGATCGAGGTGGAATACACCAAGCTGGTCGACGGTCGCTTGTCGACGACGGGCGAGACTGGCGTCATCGCCGCTGATCAGATCTTCAAGGCGATCGGTCAGACTCTCGACACCTCCAGCCTCGGCGCGCTGCGCTTGGAATCCGGCCGCATCGCCGTCGATACTGATGGCAAGACCTCGCTCGACGGCGTCTGGGCCGGCGGCGACTGCGTCTTCGGCGGTGACGACCTAACCGTCTCGGCGGTCGCGCAGGGCCGCTATGCCGCTGAATCCATCAACCGCATGCTTGCTGCCGGTGCGCAGCCGGCCGTTGCCGTCGCGTGAAGGGGAGAATGAACAATGGCTGATCTCCGCAATAATTTCGTCGGCATCAAGTCGCCCAACCCGTTCTGGCTGGCCTCGGCACCGCCGACCGACAAGGCCTACAACGTCGAACGTGCCTTCAAGGCCGGATGGGGCGGCGTCGTCTGGAAGACGCTTGGTGAGGAAGGCCCCCCGGTCGTGAACGTCAACGGCCCGCGCTACGGCGCGATCTGGGGCGCCGACCGCCGCCTGCTCGGCTTGAACAACATCGAGCTCATCACAGACCGCGACCTCTACACCAACCTGCGCGAAATGAAGCAGGTGAAGATGAACTGGCCCGACCGGGCCTTGATCGCTTCGATCATGGTTCCCTGCGAGGAGAATGCCTGGAAGGCAATCCTGCCGCTGGTCGAGGAGACCGGTGCCGACGGCATCGAACTCAACTTCGGCTGTCCGCACGGCATGTCGGAACGCGGTATGGGCTCCGCGGTCGGACAGGTGCCTGAGTATATCGAAATGGTCGTGCGCTGGTGCAAGCAGTACACGCGCATGCCCGTCATCACGAAGCTGACACCAAATATCACCGATATCCGCAAGCCAGCCCGTGCTGCCAAGGCCGGCGGCACCGATGCCGTGTCGCTGATCAACACGATCAATTCGATCACCTCGGTCAATCTCGACACCTTCTCGCCGGAACCGTCGATCGACGGGCGCGGCAGCCACGGCGGCTATTGCGGCCCGGCGGTGAAGCCGATCGCCCTCAACATGGTCGCCGAGATCGCCCGCGATCCGGAGACCTACGGCCTGCCGATATCAGGTATCGGCGGCATCACCACCTGGCGCGATGCGGCTGAGTTCCTGGCGCTCGGCGCCGGCAACGTGCAAGTCTGCACGGCGGCGATGACCTACGGCTTCAAGATCGTCCAGGAGATGATCACGGGGCTTTCCGACTGGATGGACGCCAAGGGTCACCGCAACCTCGACGACATCACCGGCCGCGCAGTGCCGAATGTTTCCGACTGGCAGTATCTCAACCTGAACTACATCGCCAAGGCGAAGATCGATCAGGATGCCTGCATCAAGTGCGGTCGCTGTCACATCGCCTGTGAGGACACCTCGCACCAGGCGATCACCCAGTTCGTCAACGGCGTCAGGCATTTCGAGGTGATGGAAGAGGAATGCGTCGGCTGCAATCTTTGCGTCAACGTCTGCCCTGTCGAGAACTGCATCACCATGGAGCAGCTCCCCGTCGGTGACCTCGACAAGCGCACCGGAAAGATCGTCGATCCGAATTATGCAAACTGGACGACGCACCCGAACAACCCGATGGCTCGCCAGGCAGCGGAGTAAGATCAAGGGTGCCGCAAAACTCCGTGCGGCACCCCCTCCCTCATTCCTGTGCTCGTCACAGGAATCCAGCCACGGCGCGTCGGCGCCGTGAATGACTCTTGCTCAATGCGGGCATTTTCGCCATTCTTCAACCATGAAGGGTTGCGTCGATATTCTCGCATCCCCGCGAAACGGCACGCTTTATACCGGCGTGACCCGCGATCTCTCAGCCCAGCTTTTCGGGCATCAGGGCGAGCTACCAGGAGGTTTCACGTCTCGATACGGCGTGAAGATGCTGGTGTGGTTCGAGGAGCATGATCTGCTGACGACGGCGATCACGCGGGAGAAGACCATTAAAAATGGCCGCGGGGCAGTGGAAACTCAACCTGATCGAAGCGACGAACCCCGAACGGGAGGATATTTCATCTTTTCTGCACAGCCTATGAGTCTTCTGCCGTGCCGACGCAAGGCTGCTGGATTCCTGTGACAAGCACAGGAATGAGGGTGGCGGGTGAGGCACCCGACCTACCTCTTTTACCCCGCAAAAGTCTTCCGGTATGCCCTGGGGCTCGTGCCCAACCGTTTGCGAAAATGGTGCCGCATCGTCGCCAGCGTTCCAAAGCCGCTGGCGACCGCGATATCGTCGAGAGACCCGCTGATCTCCTTTTCCAGCAATTCGCGTGCATGGCGAAGCCTCTCCTTGAGCAGCCATTCGCCGACGCTGAGCCCGGTCGTGCTTTCGAACCGGCGCTGAAAGGTCCGGTGGCTCATCCCAGCTTTCGCGGCAAGCAGGCTGATCGGCTGCTCCTCGTCCAGCCGCTGCCGCATCCAGTCCATGAGCGGGCTTAGCCGGATGCCTTCACGCTCCAGCGGCACCGGCGCATGGATGAACTGCGCCTGCCCGCCCTCGCGATGCGGCGGCAAAACCAGGCGACGCGCAACACTGTTGGCGGCCTCGGCGCCGAAGTCACCACGGACCACATGCAGGCAGAGATCAATACCGGCAGCACTCCCGGCTGCCGTCAGGATGGGGCCCTCATCCATGTAAAGCACATCAGCATCGAAGTTGATGTCGGGATAGCGTTTCGAGATCGAGGCGACATATCGCCAATGCGTGGTGGCGCGGCGATGGCGAAGAAGCCCTGTTGCGGCAAGCACCGCGACACCCGAGCAGAGAGACATGATCCGCGCACCGCGCTGGTGGGCCGCGCACAGCGCATCGATCAGGGCACCCGGAACCTCCGCATCGATCGAGCGCCAGCCGGGCACGACGATCAGATCCGCCTTCTCCAGCACGTCCAGTCCATGATCGACGGAGACGGTCAAGCCGCCAGCAGCGCGAAGCGGCCCAGGCTCGACCCCGCAGACCGAATAGCGATACCAGCCCTCGCCCATTTCCGGACGCGGCAGGCCGAAAACCTCGTAAGCGATGCCGAATTCGAAGGTGCAGAGCCCGTCATAGGCGAGCACAACAACATGGGGTCCTCTCAACGCATTTGGCATGATCTTTACGCTAACCGTCATTATGGCCAATTTCGCAAAGCCATAACATCGGCGATGGTTGGCGGCAACTCGAACCGAAAGGAAACGTCATGCCGAGCTTCGTCGCCGAAGTCCCTGCCGCCTCTCCCGAAGCCACTGCCGCCTACTATGCCCGCAAGCTCTCCTTCGAGACCGATTGCTGGGACGTCCACGCATCGCTCACCGCCGGCCACGGCGACTTCGTGCTGTTGGATGTCCGCTCTCCGACCCATTACGCCGCCGCCCACATTCCGGGCGCGATCAACCTCCCGCACGGCAAAATGACGGCCCATCACATGTCGAAATGGCCGGCAGATACGCTCTTCGTCGTCTATTGCGCCGGCCCGCATTGCAACGGGACCGACAAGGCAGCCCTGCGCCTTGCCCGGCTAGGGCTACAAGTGAAGGTCATGATCGGCGGAATGACCGGCTGGGCAGACGAAGGGTTTTCCTTCGAGAGCAGCCCGGCGACAGCCGCGGCCTGACGAAACGTTCGCTGCATGGCCTGCACGGGAGATTGAATTTTCTAACGCCGGTGCGATAGTCGGGAGGCGCAAAGAGGTAGCCTCCCGCATGACACGTCATATCGTTGCGATCGGTCAGTTGCCTCCGCCGCTCAACGGCTTCTCGTTCGCGACCAAGAGCATGATCGCGCTTCTTTCGGAAGCAATGAGCGTCACCGTGTGCAACATCGCTCCAGCGGCAGGCAGTCCCTCGCTGCTGAGGCATCCGATCAAATTCAGCCGTGTCCTCCGTGCCTGCCTCCCGCTGTTTCGCGGCCGCAAACATCACGACAGGATCTGCTATCTCGCCTGCGAAGGAGGGCTGGGTTTAGTCTACACCTTGCTGCTTGTTCTAGTCGCGAGACTGGTCGCCTACTCCATCTACCTGCACCATCACAGTTTCAGCTACATCGACAGGCCAAGTTTACTAATGCAGGCCATCCTGACGCTCGGCGGCCGACAACTGCAACACATCTTCCTATGCGACATCATGCTCGAGCGATTCACCGAGACTTACGGCCGACGCGTCCGTAGCAGCCTGATCTCCAATGCGGCCTACGTGACCCCGCAAGACGAAGGGGACGAGCCGAAGGACCGCGCGCATCTCGTGATCGGCATGCTTAGCAATCTCACCACCGAGAAAGGTCTCGAAACGTTTCTTCATCTCGCAAGGCAAGCGCGAAGCGAGAACGTGCCGATTAGGGCGATCCTTGCGGGGCCGGCTGGCGCTAGCGAGCGCGTGGCCATCGATGCCGCCGTCGCGGAACTTGGCGATACCCTGGATTATCGGGGCGCCCTCTATGACGACGCGAAGGCTGCCTTCTATAGCGAACTTGACGTCTTCGTTTTTCCCACAGCCTATGACAACGAGGCCCAGCCGCTGGTGATCTTCGAAGCAAAGGCCGCCGGAAACGCGGTCATCTCCAGCGACCGCGGCTGCATCAGGAAACAGCTCGACGAAAACGATCTGCTGATCCACTCGGGCGGCGAGTTTGTACCGACCGCATTGGCGTGGTTGGCGGCGATGTCGCCAGAGCCCGCCCTGGAAGCAAGACGGAAGGCGATCCGGCAAGCCTATAGAACCCGCCATGCCAAGGCACGCGCCGCTATCGGCACGCTCTTGGATTTCGACGAATGATGGCGCGACGTCAGGAGGCGCCTGGCACCGGCTTAACCTTCAGTCCGTCGATGAACAGCTGTTCGAGAAAGCGCGCGGCATCCTCGAAGCGGCCGGCACCTGCATGCTCCTGCCCGAGCACCGCCCGCACCTGAACATCGAAGTCGGCATAGTGCTGCGTTGTCGACCAGATCGAGAAGATCAGGTGGTATGGATCACACCTGGCGATCTTCCCGGCTTTCGCCCAGGCTCGGATGACCTCGGCCTTCTCGTCGACGAGTTCCTTCAGCGGACCCTTCAGTTCGTCTTCGACATGGGGTGCACCCTGCAGCATCTCGTTGGCGAAAAGCCGGCTCTCGCGCGGGAAATCGCGGGCCATTTCGAGTTTGCGTCTGATGTAGCTGCGGATCTCGCTTTCCGGATTGCCATCGGCGTCAAAGGCTCTCAACGGCTCCAGCCAGGTAAAGAGCACGCGGTCGATCAGCGCCCGGTGGATCGCTTCCTTGGTGCGAAAGTAATAAAGCAAGTTCGGCTTCGACATGCCGGCAACTTCGGCAATCTGATCAATAGTGGAGCCACGAAAGCCGTTGACCGAAAACACATCGAGCGCGGCTTCAAGAATTTGCTCTTCCTTCTCTTCTTGAATGCGCGTGCGGCGCTGGGTCTTGGCTGCTCTCGGGATTGCCATGTCGATCTTGTTTTCCCTTCAAATTCAACCGTTTCACTCAAGATTGAACCGGCGCGGCACCGTGCTACAAAAATGAGCAGATGCCGGTAATTTTGTCTGTATTTTTCCTGATTTTCGTCTTGAGCCCAGCGCCGGAAGTTGTAATGTTTACCAATCGGTCAAATTATCGATCAGATGCTAAACAAAGGCAACTGGCGATTTTCCGGCGCTAACAAAACAAACAAGGGCGCTCGGATACTGACCACGGGAACAGGCGGCCATGTGCATTGCATGACCGCAGAAAACAGGTGAGGACTTTAGACATGGTGGCAGCACCAGGCGAGAACATGCGCGTCAACGGGGACCGTCTTTGGGACAGCCTCATGGAGATGGCAAAGATCGGCCCGGGAATTGCTGGCGGTAACAATCGCCAGACCTTAACGGATTCCGATGCCGAAGGGCGCAGCCTCTTCCGGACATGGTGCGAAGACGCAGGCATGACGCTGGGCGTCGACAAGATGGGCACGATGTTCGCGACCCGGCCGGGCACCGATCCGGACGCGCTGCCTGTTTATGTCGGCTCGCACCTCGACACGCAGCCGACCGGCGGTAAGTATGACGGCGTACTCGGCGTGCTTGGCGCACTCGAGGCCGTCCGCACCATGAACGACCTCGGCATCAAGACCAAGCACCCTGTTGTCGTCACCAACTGGACCAACGAGGAAGGCGCCCGCTTTGCGCCCGCCATGCTCGCCTCCGGCGTTTTCGCCGGCGCCCATACGCTGGAATATGCCTATGACCGCAAGGATCCCGAAGGCAAGACGTTCGGCGAGGAACTGAAGCGCATCGGCTGGGTTGGCGACGAAGAGGTCGGCGCGCGCAAGATGCACGCCTATTTCGAGTATCACATCGAGCAGGGTCCGATCCTTGAGGTCGAGAACAAGCAGATCGGCGTGGTCACGCACTGTCAGGGCCTGTGGTGGCTGGAGTTCACGCTGACCGGCAGGGAGGCCCATACCGGTTCGACCCCGATGAACATGCGCGTCAACGCCGGCCTTGCGATGTCGCGCATCATGGAAATGGTGCAGACCGTGGCGATGGAAAACCAGCCGGGCGCCGTCGGCGGCGTCGGCCAGGTGTTTTTCACGCCGAACTCCCGCAACGTCCTGCCGGGCAAGGTCGTCTTCACCGTCGACATCCGCTCGCCGGATCAGGCGAAACTCGACGGCATGCGTACCAGGATCGAGGCGGAAGCACCCAAGATTTGCGAGGCGCTGGGCGTCGGCTGCGCGATCGAGGCGATCGGCCACTTCGCGCCCGTCACCTTCGATCCCACGCTTGTTTCCCGCGTGCGCGGTGCTGCCGAACGGCTCGGCTATAGCCACATGAACCTCATCTCGGGTGCGGGCCACGACGCCTGCTGGGCCGCGAAGGTGGCCCCTACAACGATGGTCATGTGCCCCTGCGTCGGGGGCCTCTCGCACAACGAGGCGGAGGACATCTCCAAGGAATGGGCGACGGCCGGCGCTGACGTCCTCTTCCACGCCGTCGTCGAGACCGCTGAAATCGTTGCATAATCAAGGGCGGGGTCATTCCCGCCTTTTCTTTTACCAGCGGACGAAGAGCCGCGAGCAATCAATGCAAGGGAACTGATCATGAGCAAAGTCATCAAGGGCGGAACCATCGTCACCGCCGACCTGACCTACAAGGCGGACGTGAAGATCGAGGGCAGCAAGATCGTCGAGATCGGCCCGAACCTCTCCGGCACCGAAACGCTCGATGCGACGGGCTGCTACGTGATGCCGGGTGGCATCGACCCGCACGTTCACCTCGAAATGCCGTTCATGGGCACCTATTCCTCCGACGACTTCGAAAGCGGCACGCGCGCCGGTCTCGCCGGCGGCACGACCATGGTCGTCGATTTCTGCCTGCCGGGGCCGGAGCAATCGCTGCTCGAAGCGCTGCAGATGTGGGACAACAAGACGAGCCGCGCCAACGCCGACTACTCGTTCCACATGGCGATCACCGGCTGGAACGAGCGCGTCTTCAACGAGATGGAGATAGTGGTCAAGGAAAAGGGCATCAACACCTTTAAGCACTTCATGGCCTACAAGGGCGCGCTGATGGTGAACGACGACGAAATGTTCGCCTCCTTCCAGCGCTGTGCCGAACTCGGCGCGCTGCCGCTGGTGCATGCCGAAAACGGCGACGTCGTTGCCTCGATGACCGCAAAGCTTCTTGCCGAAGGCAACAACGGTCCGGAGGCGCACGCCTACTCCCGTCCGCCCGAGGTCGAAGGCGAGGCAACCAATCGCGCCATCATGCTGGCCGACATGGCGGGTGTGCCGCTCTACGTCGTGCATACCTCCTGCGAACAGGCGCATGAAGCGATCCGTCGCGCCCGCCAGAAGGGCATGCGCGTCTACGGTGAACCACTGATCCAGCATCTGACGCTCGATGAAAGCGAATATTTCAACAAGGACTGGGACCATGCTGCCCGACGTGTCATGTCCCCGCCCTTCCGCAACAAACAGCATCAGGACAGCCTCTGGGCCGGCCTGCAATCCGGATCGCTCTCGGTCGTGGCGACGGACCATTGCGCCTTCACCACCGATCAGAAGCGCTTCGGCGTTGGTGATTTCTCCAAGATCCCGAATGGCACTGGCGGCCTCGAAGACCGACTGCCGATGTTGTGGACCCACGGCGTCAACACCGGCCGCCTGACGATGAACGAGTTCGTTGCGGTCACCTCGACCAACATTGCCAAGATCCTCAACGTCTATCCGAAGAAGGGCGCGATCCTCGTCGGCGCCGATGCCGATATCGTCGTCTGGGATCCCAAGCGCTCGAAGACGATCTCGGCCAAGACCCAGCAATCATCGATCGACTACAACGTCTTCGAGGGCAAGCAGGTCACCGGCCTGCCGCGCTACACGCTGACGCGCGGCGAAGTCGCGATCGAGGAAAGCACCGTCAAGACGAAGGAAGGACACGGCCAGTTCGTGAAGCGCGAGCCGTTCCAGGCGGTTAACAAGGCGCTGTCGACATGGAAGGAGCTCGTGGCGCCGCGCAAGGTCGAACGGTCAGGCATCCCGGCGACGGGGGTCTGATCCTTGGCATCACTCCTTCACCAGCCGATCAAGCTCCGGAAGCAAAACGACGCTTTCCTGCTCGTTCGGGTCCGTGCGGGCGATGATCGCGGTGCAAGGGGTGCTGCTGAGGTTGGCAGGCAGATGCGGCACTCCGGCGGGGATGTAGAACAACTCGCCGGCGTGGACGACGACATGATGCTCCAGCTCGTCGCCGTACCAGGTGTGAGCCTCGCCGGAGAGCATGTAGATCGCCGTTTCATGCGACTCGTGCAGATGCGCCTTGGCGCGAACGCCGGGCGGAATCGTCAGCAAATGCATGCAGATACCCTTGGCGCCGACCGTCTCGGCCGCGATGCCTTCGAAGTAACTGAGCCCCTGCTTGCCATCATAGGCATGACTGGGGTGCACAATGTGACAGGTGGGCTTTGATGTCGCGTCCATCGTCATCCTCCATGGACCTTGCCGGAACAATGAAAACAGCTACTCATACTATCACGCAAACCGCGGAAGCGCGGGGAAAACAGGATACACAAGCGTTGACGCAAGCTACCTCAGTCGTATCCGCCAAGGACCTCTGTCTGACCTACGATGCCAGCGACGCTCCTGTGCATGCGCTGACCAACGTCAATCTCGACGTGCGCAAGGGCGACTTCGTCTCGTTCATTGGCCCTTCCGGCTGCGGAAAGACGACATTTCTGCGCGTTATTGCCGATCTGGAAAAGAAAACATCGGGCGAAATCACCGTCAACGGCATGACGCCTGAGGAGGCCCGCAAGGCCCGCGCCTACGGCTATGTCTTCCAGGCGCCGGCGCTCTATCCCTGGCGGACCATCGAGAAGAATATCGCCCTGCCGCTCGAGATCATGGGCTATGCGTCGGCCGATCAGAAGAAGCGCATCGCCGATGCGCTCGATCTCGTCAATCTTACCGGCTTCGAGAAGAAGTTCCCCTGGCAGCTTTCCGGCGGCATGCAGCAGCGTGCCTCCATCGCCCGCGCGCTCGCCTTCGATGCCGACTTGCTCCTGATGGACGAACCCTTCGGCGCGCTTGACGAAATCGTCCGCGACCACCTGAACGAGGAGCTTCTGAAGCTCTGGGCGCGCACCAACAAGACGATCTGCTTCGTCACCCACTCGATCCCCGAGGCGGTCTACCTCTCCACCAAGATTGTCGTGATGTCGCCTCGCCCCGGCCGCGTGACTGATGTCATCGACTCGCCGCTTCCCAGGGAGCGACCGCTGGACATCCGCGAGGCGCCCGAGTTCCTCGAAATCGCCCACCGCGTGCGCGAGGGCCTGAGAGCGGGGCACAGCTATGAGCACTAAGGCACTTAGCGTTGGAACCGTTGCGCGGGGGCGCTCATGAAGCCCGACACTCTCGAAGACAGGATCGTCCCCGTCGTCACGATCCTCGTGGTCCTGATCGCGATCTGGTACGTTGCGGCGGTCCTGATGAACGCCTCCTTCCAGCGGGACATGGATCAGCGCGCCAACCAGACGCCTGACACCATCGAATTCATCGAGAAAACGCTCTCGCAACCGAAGCCGTTGCTGCCCGCTCCCCATCAGGTAGTGCAAAACGTCTTCGAAAACACGTTTCTGCGGAAGCTCTCGAGCAACCGCAGCCTCGTCTACCACAGCTGGGTTACGCTTTCCTCGACGCTGCTTGGCTTCGGCTTCGGCACGCTGCTCGGGATCCTGATCGCTGTCGGGATCGTTCATATCAAGGCGCTCGACCGCAGCCTCATGCCGTGGGTCATTGCTTCGCAGACCGTACCGATCCTGGCAATCGCACCGATGGTGATCGTCGTCCTCGGCGCCATCAACATCACCGGGCTGATCCCGAAGGCGCTGATCTCGACCTACCTCTCCTTCTTCCCGGTCACTGTTGGCATGGTGAAGGGCCTGCGGTCGCCCGAGGTCATGTTCCTCGACCTGATGCGAACCTATAACGCGACACCCGCCCAGACATTCTGGAAGCTGCGTGTTCCGGCATCCGTGCCGTTCCTCTTCACCTCGATGAAGGTCGCGATCGCCGCAAGCCTTGTCGGCGCCATTGTCGGCGAGCTTCCGACCGGCGCCGTCGCCGGCATCGGCTCGAAACTGCTCGCCGGCTCCTATTACAGCCAGACGATCGACATCTGGGCAGCGCTTGTCGCGGGCTCGGTGTTGGCCGCAAGCTTGGTCGCCATCGTCGGCCTTGTCGCAAAGTTCGTCGACCGTTCGATGGGCGGGAGGTCGGCATGAAGCAGATGGCCTTTTCCTGGCAGGGTATTCTTGCCCTGGTGCTGACCGCGATTGCGATGATCACCTTGCCGATCATGGCCGAGGGCGCACCGGACCCGGTGTCGTCGATAACCGCGGGCCTTACGATCGCGTTGATCGTCGCGGTCGCCCTCGTTTCCTTCTCGCCATTGCCGAAGCTGTATGTCGCCGCCGTTCTGCTGATCGGCGCGCACTGGGCGGCATGGGTCCTGCTCGCTGGTGTGACCGGCAACGAAGGCCTGGCGACGAAATCCTTCTTCCTACTGATGGCCGCCTGCTGGCTGCTTGCCTGGCGATGCGTCACCGAGCTTTCGGCCATGACGCCGGCCTCGAATGTGGGCCGCTCGTGCCTGCGGCTGCTGATCCCGGCAATCTTCGGTGCCTGGATCCTGATACTCTGGGAGGCGCTGACGCGCGGCGCCGGCATTCCCTTCGTCCTGCTGCCGCCACCTAGCGCCATTGGAGCCAGGATCGCCGGCTCGCTGCCGATCCTGGCCGACGACGTACGTCAGACGATCTTCAAGGCAGTATTCGCCGGTTACATCATCGGCTGTAGCGCAGGCTTTGCCGTCGCGATCCTCGCCGATCGCGTCGGTTTCCTGCGCCGGGGCCTTCTGCCGATCGGCAATATGGTGTCGGCGCTCCCGATTATCGGCGTCGCGCCGATCATGGTGATGTGGTTCGGCTTCGACTGGCAGTCGAAGGCAGCCGTCGTCATCATCATGACGTTCTTCCCGATGTTGGTGAACACCGTCGCCGGCCTCACCGCATCCGGCGCGATGGAGCGCGACCTGATGCAGACGTATGCCTCCAACTATTGGCAGACGCTGCTGAAGCTCCGGCTTCCGGCGGCGATGCCCTTCATTTTCAATGCATTGAAGATCAACTCGACGCTGGCGCTGATCGGTGCCATCGTTGCGGAGTTCTTTGGTACGCCGATCGTCGGCATGGGCTTCCGTATCTCCACCGAGATCGGGCGCATGAATGTCGACATGGTCTGGGCCGAAATCGCCATTGCGGCGCTGGTAGGCTCGGTCTTCTATGGCGTCGTCGCCCTCGCCGAAAGGGCGGTGACTTTCTGGCATCCGTCTATCCGTGGTGGCTAGGCGTCGCTTTATTCCCGCGAATGGGATTAGGGCATAACTTCAGAGGGAAAAAAGAAAATGAAAAAACTGATTATTGCGATGATGGCGAGCGCGATGTCGCTCGCGGCAACCCAAGCGATGGCTGCCGACAAGGTGACGCTGCAGCTCAAGTGGGTGACGCAGTCGCAGTTCGCCGGTTATTACGTCGCCAAGGATAAGGGCTACTACGAGGAAGAAGGCCTCGACGTCACCATCAAGCCGGGCGGCCCTGACATTGCGCCGGAACAGGTGATCGCCGGCGGCGGCGCTGACGTCATCGTCGACTGGATGGGCGGCGCGCTTGTTGCTCGTGAGAAGGGCGTTCCGCTCGTCAACATCGCCCAGCCCTACCAGAAATCAGGCATGGAAATGGTCTGCCGCAAGGACGGCCCGATCAAGACCGAAGCCGATTTCAAGGGCCATACGCTCGGCGTCTGGTTCTTCGGCAACGAATATCCGTTCTTCGCCTGGATGAACAAGCTTGGCCTGAAGACCGAAGGCGGTGCCGATGGCGTGACCGTGTTGAAGCAGAGCTTCGACGTGCAGCCGCTGCTGCAGAAGCAGGCCGACTGCATCTCCGTCATGACCTATAACGAATACTGGCAGGCGATCGATGCCGGCTTCAAGCCCGAAGACCTGATCGTCTTCAACTATACCGCCATGGGCAACGACCTTCTCGAAGACGGCCTCTATGCCATGGAAGACAAGCTCAAGGACCCGGCCTTCAAGGAAAAGATGGTCAAGTTCGTCAAGGCTTCGATGAAGGGCTGGAAGTACGCAACCGAGAACCCGGATGAAGCTGCCGGAATCGTCGTTGACGCCGGCGGCCAGGACGAAAACCACCAGAAGCGTATGATGGGCGAAGTTGCCAAGTTGATCGGCGATGGCACCGGCAAGCTC
Source organism: Rhizobium sp. RHZ01 (assembly GCF_014851595.1). Classification (NCBI taxonomy): domain Bacteria; kingdom Pseudomonadati; phylum Pseudomonadota; class Alphaproteobacteria; order Hyphomicrobiales; family Rhizobiaceae; genus Rhizobium; species Rhizobium sp. RHZ01. The sequence goes on along the minus strand of NZ_JACUZZ010000023.1, from coordinate 58,052 downwards.
GACACGACCCTCTATGATCGCACGGCCAAGGCACTCCTTGACCAAAAGATCATCAACAAGGAACCGACCGGAGCGTGGACGCACGACGTAACGGACGCTGCTTCCAAGTAATTCGGTAACGACAAGACACGAAACGCGCGGACCCTCCGCGCGTTTTTTCATTTTTTTGCTGTTTTTATCGAAGAAATTTCGCGATCGATGTCGCATCGAGCGGTGCTCGCACGTCATAACAACGACGCAGAATCAACTAACGGAATGCTTGCATAACCGCACAGTGATTGATCTGCATCACATTGGTAATTATTGTGTTCGAACGAGGAATTATTTTCTGCCGGACTTGCGCGATGGGCAAATAGCTACCACGTACAAGCCGAGTTTGCCGGATGAGGGACTTCTTAAGTAAGAGTCGGCAAATGAACGAAAATACTTCTGAGAATACCAATACGGGAACCGGTCATGGGCGCGCTGATGACAACGCGCAAGCTAGGCCGAGCAAAAACTGGATGACGACGCATGGCACGTACGCCTGTTAAGATACTTCGCGCCTCAACTCTGCTGATCGCGGCGGTTGTAGCTTCAACGACATTTGCGCAGGAACAGCCGGTCGCAAAGCCGCAACAAAACCTGCCGGCCATCGTCGTGACGAAAGCCTCCACCCGCACGCTCGTCGATCGTGTTGTTGCGACCGGTACGGTTAAGCCAGTCGAGGAAGTCTATATCCAGCCGCAGGTCGAAGGCTTGTCGATCCGTGCGCTCAACGCGGATATCGGCGACAGGGTCCAGGCCGATAGCACGCTGGCGACCCTGAACGACGACGCAATCATCCTGCAGAAGAGCCAGATGCAGGCCACGAAGGCCAAGAACGAGGCGAGCCTTGCCCAGCTTCGCGCACAACTGATTGAAGCAGAGGCAAATGCGGAGCAGGCACGACAGCAGCAGGTCCGCGCCCAGGAAATGGGCAAGAAGGGCACTGTCTCGACAGCAACGGTCGAACAGGCGGATGCTGCTGCAGCTTCCGCCAACGCCCGTGTCGACTCGGCAAAGCAGGCAATCCAGGTAGCCGTCGCGGAGATCAAGGTCACGGAGAGCCAGATCGCGGACGCTGATCTGAAGCTCGCACGCACCGACGTCAAGACGCCGGTCGCCGGTACTGTCGCAGCCAAGAACGCCAGGATCGGAGCAATTGCGCTCGCCACCGGCGATCCGCTTTTCACGGTCATTCGCGATGACGAGATCGAGCTTGTGGCGGAAGTGGGTGAGAGCGAGATTGTGAAGGTTCAACCCGGCCAGAAGGCCACCATCTTGCTCTCTGGTAGTCGCGAAAAGATTAGCGGCTCCGTGCGTCTGGTCTCGCCGACAGTCGATCCGCTCACGCGCCTCGGTTTGGTCCACATTTTGATCGACGATTCCAGCAAGGCGCGTTCGGGCATGTACGGCAGCGCCGACATCGTCGTGCGCACAACGGAAAACGTAGCGCTCCCCGTCTCGGCCGTGCTGTCGGGCAATGAAGGATCCTCGGCCCGTAAGGTCGAGAATAACGTCGTCAAGTTTGCCAAGGTCGAAACCGGCATTCAGGACGGAGCCTATGTCGAGATCGTCAATGGATTGAAAGCTGGCGATGAGGTCGTAGCCAAAGCGGGCGCCTATGTCCGTGACGGCGACCGCATCACGCCGGTTCGTGAACAGCCACCGGTTTCCAACTGAGAGACGGCCGATGAACTTTTCAGCCTGGTCTATCCGAAATCCCGTCGCCTCGCTTCTGGCGTTCGCACTTCTGCTTTTCGTCGGCATCCAGTCCTTCAATAGGCTGCCGATCACGCGGTTTCCGAACATTGACGTTCCGCTCGTCTCCATCGTCGTAACGCAGAGCGGCGCTTCGCCGGCCGAGCTCGAGATGCAGGTGACGAAGGAGATCGAGGATGCCGTCGCCAGTATCAACGGCATCGATGAAATCCAATCGACGGTGACGGACGGCCAGTCGCAGACGGTCGTCATGTTCCGCATGGAAGTGCCGACCGAGCAGGCCGTTCAGGACACCAAGGACGCGATCGACCGCATCCGCAGCGACCTGCCTGCCAACGTCGAAGAACCGATCGTCTCGAAGATCGACGTCGAGGGTCAGGCGATCCAGACCTTTGCCGTCTCCTCCCCCGACATGACGCTCGAAGAGCTCTCCTGGTTCGTCGATGATACGGTCAAGCGCGCCTTGCAGGGGCAGGCCGGCATCGGCCGTGTCGACCGTTACGGCGGTGCAGACCGCGAAGTGCGTATCGAGCTCAATCCCGACAAGCTGAACGCCCACGGCATTACCGCGGCAAGCGTGAACCAACAACTGCGCGGCACCAACGTCGACCTCGGCTCCGGCCGTGGCCAGGTGGCAGGCAGCGAACAGGCGATCCGTGTGCTCGGCGACGCCCGCAACGTCGCCGAACTTGCCAACACCACGATCGCATTGCCGAACGGCCGCTTCGTCAAGGTTTCCGATCTCGGCGTCATCAAGGACACCTATCAGGAGCCGAAATCCTTCTCGCGCTTCGATGATACCCCTGTCGTGACCTTCGGCGTCTTCCGCTCGAAGGGCGCCAGTGAGGTCAGCGTCGCCGAAACCGTGGCAAAGAGCCTCGACAAGGTGCGTGCGGAAAACCCGAACGTCGGCATCGAGCTGATCAGCGACTCCGTTTATTTCACCTATGGCAACTATGAAGCGGCCATCGATACGCTGATCGAGGGCGCGCTGCTTGCGATCATCGTTGTCTTCCTCTTCCTCCGGAACTGGCGTGCAACGCTTATCTCGGCCATCGCGCTGCCGTTGTCGGCGATCCCGACTTTCTGGATCATGGACCTGATGGGTTTCTCGCTGAACCTTGTCAGCTTCCTCGCCCTGACGCTCGCGACCGGTATTCTCGTCGATGACGCGATCGTCGAGATCGAGAACATCGCCCGACATATCAAGATGGGCAAGACGCCCTACCGCGCGGCGATCGAGGCGGCAGACGAAATCGGCCTCGCGGTTATCGCGACGACCTTCACGATCATCGCTGTGTTCGTGCCGGTGTCGTTCATGCCTGGCATCCCCGGTCAGTACTTCATTCAGTTCGGCCTGACAGTTGCCTTCTCGGTCTTCTTCTCGCTCATGGTGGCGCGCCTCATCACGCCGATGATGGCCGCATATCTGATGCGCGCGGAAGACGGCATCGAAGACCATCACGACAACGACGGCCTCTTCTTCCGCGGATATACGCGCCTCGTGCGCGCTACGACCCGCCGGTGGTGGACCCGCTATGCGACACTGATTGCGGCGATCGCCTTCCTTGTCGGCTCCGTGATGTTGCTTGCGCAGGTGCCCGGCAGCTTCCTGCCGCCGGAGGACGCATCGCGCATCGTCCTGTCCGTCGAGCTACCGCCGAATGCGACGCTCGACGACACGGAAGCGACCACGAACGCGATCTACAAGGACGTGAAGGATATCGACGGCGTCGAAAGCGTCTTCGTGCTTGGTGGCGCGTCTCCGAAGGGCGACCTCGAACTGCGCCGTGCGACGGTAACGCTCACGCTCCACAAGCTTGACCAGAGGCTTTTAAAGAAGCTGGACGACATGCTCGTTAAGGTCCCGGTCATTGGATCCTATCTGCCCAAGGTGGAACCAAAGGGACGCGTTCGTCCGCAGTGGGATATAGAAAAGGAGGTCTTTGCCAAACTCCATGATATCCCAGACGTTCGCATCCTGAAGCTCAACGATCGCGGCGAACGTGACCTGTCGTTCAACTTCCTCTCCAAGAACGAGAAGGATCTGAACGATGCTGTCGGTATCCTGGAAGCCAAACTGCGAGCCGATCCGCTGCTGGCGAACGTCAGCGCCGAAGGCGCCCTGCCCCGTCCGGAACTCCAGATCCGTCCGCGCAAGGATCAGGCGGCTCGCCTCGGCATCACGCCGCAGCAGATCTCCGAAACCATCCGCGTTGCCACCATCGGCGATATTGATGCGGCGCTCGCCAAGATCAACCTGGACGATCGCCAGATCCCGATCCGCGTGCAGGCCTCGCTCGACATGCGTCGCGATCTTGCCGCCTTGCGGGCAATGAAGATCCAGACGGCAAGCGGCAGCACCGTACCGCTCTCCACTGTCGCCGATATCGACTATTCGGAAGGCGTCAGCTCGATCAAGCGCAACAACCGCTACCGCGTCGTATCGATCGGCTCGGACCTGCCGCAGGGCGTGGCACTCGACACTGCCTCGGCACGGTTCCGCCAGATCGTCAAGGAAGCCAACATTCCGCCGACGGTACAGCTTGCCGAAAGTGGCGACACGAAGGTGCAGACCGAAATGCAGCAGAGCTTCGTCAACGCCATGTTGATGGGCCTGATGCTGGTGCTGACGGTGCTGATCCTCCTCTTCAAGGACGTGATCCAGCCCTTCACCATCCTGTTCTCGCTGCCGCTTGCGATCGGCGGCGTGGCAGTCGGGCTGCTGGTCACCCAGAATCCGCTCTCGATGCCCGTGATGATCGGCATCCTGATGCTGATGGGCATCGTGACGAAGAACGCGATCCTGCTCGTCGACTTCGCCATCGAGATGCGTCATCGCGGCATGGAGCGTGTCGAAGCCATGGTCGAAGCAGGTCGCAAGCGCGCCCGGCCGATCATCATGACGTCTATCGCCATGTCAGCAGGTATGCTGCCATCAGCGCTCGGCGTCGGCGAAGGCGGTTCGTTCCGTGCGCCGATGGCGATTGCGGTGATCGGCGGCATTATCGTGTCGACCGTGCTTTCGCTGGTCGTCGTGCCTTCGTTCTTCCTGATCATGGACGATCTGTCCCGCTTGCTTGCCTGGATGTTCGGTCGTCTCGTGGGCAAGAAGGACAAGGAAGATCTGGCCATGTCCCGCGAAGAACTCACACAAGCGCTGGGTGCGCTCGAGGGCCGGGTAACGGCAATCGAGACCCCGGAAAGCAAGCGCGGCAAATCTGGCAATGTCGTACGCCTGCCGCCGTTCGCGGCAGAGTAGCCGCTCGAGCCAAGAGCCGGGGCAACACCCCGGCTTTTTTATTAGCTGACATTTGATCAAGCTCAAGTTCTGAACCGCATCTCCCGGTTATCCTTCCAAATATCAGGTAGGGAACGGCACCCGCCGCGCCACAGGGAGAAACAGATGTCCGGAGCTTTTAAACTGAGCAGCGCGCAGCAGGCGATGCTTGGCGGTGCGTTGATCACCTCCAATCTTGACCGACACGAGCGAGACGCTCTGCTGTCCTGCGCGGTGGCGGTGCGCTACGGTCCACAGGATGTTCTCTTCCGTGAACACGAGAAGGCGCACTACTTCTATTGCGTGCTAAGTGGCTACGTCAGGCTCTATCGCGGCTCTGAGGAACGCGAAGCGGATGTCAGCATCTGCGAGCCGGGCGACAGCTTCGGTGAATGCCTGGTGCTTGCCGGCGACGCATACAATTATAGCGCACAGGCGATGGAGCACGTCATCCTCGCCCGCTTTGATCTCGCTGAGGTCAAGGCGTTGCTCGCTCAACACCCGCGGATTGGCAGCGCGATCGCGCGCAGCCTCTCGCGGCATTTGCTGTCGACCATGGAGTGTCTGGCGCGCGATCGCATGCAGACCAGCCAGCAGCGCGTCGCCCACTATCTGCTGACGCATTGTACGAGTGAGGGTGCGCGGGCTTCCCTGCGCCTGCCGTTCCAAAAGCGCCTGCTGGCACGAAAGCTCGGCCTTGCGCCGGAAGCGCTGTCACGTGCCTTCTCCGCCTTGCGCACATCAGGCGTACGCGTCAGCGGCCGCGCCATCGCGATCGAGGATGTCAACGCGCTGAGGCAGGTTTGACTACAGGCCGCCATGTTCCTTCAGGAAGCTGACGATGGAGCTAACGCCGTCGCCACGCTTCATGTCGGAGAATACGAAGGGGCGTGCCTGGCGCATCCGCGTCGCGTCGCGGTCCATGACCTCGAGGTCCGCGCCGACATAGGGAGCCAGATCCTTCTTGTTGATGACGAGAAGGTCCGATTTGGTAATGCCTGGGCCCCCCTTGCGCGGGATTTCTTCGCCCTGGCAAACCGAGATGACGTAGATCGTGATATCAGCCAGATCAGGGGAGAAGGTGGCGGCCAGATTGTCACCGCCCGACTCGATGAAAACTACATCGAGATCGGGAATCCGCTCATTCAGGCCCGCGATGGCCTGCAGATTGATCGTCGCGTCCTCACGGATCGCCGTGTGCGGGCAACCGCCGGTCTCCACGCCAACGATCCGATCCGATGGCAAAGCTTGCATGCGCATGAGCGCCTCGGCATCCTCGGTCGTGTAGATGTCGTTCGTGACGACAGCCACCGAATAGTCGTCGCGCATGGCCTTGCAGAGCTTCTCGGTCAGCGCCGTCTTGCCGGAGCCGACCGGCCCACCGATGCCCACGCGCAAGGGTCCGTTTCCTGATTTCATATTCTGAACTCCAATAACGGCCGATGATAGCGTGCCGCCTGAAGGGCGACCACCGGCAAATGACGCAGGTCGCGACGGCTGGCCGCGCGTCTGCGGACAAGTCACGATCGAAAGAGCCTGGTCGACTGCGTTTCATGGCGCAGCGACATGATGTCGGCCTGGATGGTCGCCGATCCGAGATCGTCGAGTGTTGAAGCTGCCGCCCGTTTCACAACCGAGGTTATGTCGCCTTCAAGCCGCGACAGAATGGCAACGCCATCCTTCTGCCCGGCCACGCCGAGACGGATACCTGCGGAAACTGCCTGCGAGAGATAGGCATGCAGGAATGCCGCAATCGCCTTCTCCAACGCCACCCCATGGGCACCCGCCACGGCACCGATCGCCACCGGGTAGGCCACATGTCGCGGCAATCGATCGAAAACCTCGTCTGGCCACGCACCGGCGGCGGACAGGAACGCATCGCCGAGCAGCATCGTCTCCTGATGACGCTCGCGCGAGCCGGCAAGCGCTTCGGCGAGCTCCGCCAGTTCGCCGAGCCGCTCCGACTGTCGGTGACAGCGGTGGCTCTCGGCAAGGAGAACCACGTCGTTCCATACAGGCCCACGCTCCATCAGGTTCGACGCCCACGCAGTAAGCGAATGAGCATCGGGGACCAGCCGATCATGAACGGCGCGCTCCAGACCGCCTGAATAGGCGAAGGACCCGACGGGGAAAGCTGGCGACAGCCAGGTCATCATCCTCAACAACGCCTGCAGGTCGGCATCATCAGTCATATCGGATCAGTCGTGCGAGTGATGATGATGCGCTTGGTCATGACCGTGCGCATGGCCATGTGAATGATACGCACCGCGTGCCGGCTGGAACGGCTCTGCAACTTCGCGGATCGTCGCACCGAGCCCTTCGAGCATGGAGCGGATCACATGATCACGAAGGATAAGGATGCGGTCTTCCTCGATCTGGGCGCCGAGATGCCGATTGCCGAGATGCCACGCGAGCTCGATCAGGTGCACGCGATCCCTGCCCCTCACCTCGAAGAGCTTCTCGTCTGCGGCTACAATTTCGATGAGCTCGCCATCCTCGAGAACCAACATATCACCACTGGCAAAAAGCACCGGCTCCTTGAGGTCGAGCATGACCATCTCGCCGTTGTCGAGGTGAAGCAGCTTTCGCCGCAAATGCCTCAGGTCGTGCGGCAAAACCACTTTTCCGATGGGGTTCGAGGAAGGCGTGCCCGCAGGCAGGTAGGAAGTAACGCGTTGCATGACGTGTCCAATTCGCTTGAGACTGCGACCATGCAAAATAGCCTGATGCGATGCAAGAAGGAACCTGCCGGAAAGGCATATGCAGCAGATGTTTGCGCCCGGAATTCCTATGCAGTTCCTACAAAGGCACAGAGAAGTTTTGAAAGCGCGTCCTGGTCGCGATAGGGAAAAGTGTTTCGCACAAGCTCAGGTCCGAGTGCGGGCTGAAGGCTCAAGGCCTCAGTCTGGTACTGCCGACGTCGAACTTCGTCACCGTGCAGGGCATAGGCCGCAGCAAGCAAGATAAGCGTTCGCCACGACCTCCATGGAATGTTCTCAAAATCCTCAATTGCAGAACCAAAGCGGCCCTGGTGGAGTCGGATAATTCCCCTGATCACCCAGAACCACACCGGGGGATATTTTGCCAACCTGAAGCATTCACCGATTTCGGCGTCCGCTTGTTCCAGGTCGCCGAGGTAGTGGAGCATTTCCGCGTGATCGGCGCGAATCTGCAGATCGCTGGGCGCAAGGTCGCGCGCCTTGCCATAATGCGATCTGGCCCCGTCGTAGTCGCGTGAAAGCAGATGGACCAGCGCTGCCGCATAGTGGGAAAGGGCGTCATTGTTGTCGATACGCAAGGCGATCCGTACGATCTCGTCGGCGCGGCGCAGGTGCTCGAAGTCGCCTGTTTGGGCAAAACTGTAAGTCGGGCAATGGCATAGCTGGCCTGGGCATAAATCATCCCCGGATCCAGTTCCGTTGCCCTCAAGAAGAAAACCTCTGCCTCGGGAAGCATATGCTTGCTATCAAGCATCCTGCCATAGAGGAAGTTTTCGTCGGCCGACCAGGACGACTGTGGTTTCTTGGCGATCATCTCGGATGCTGCAAGCAGCACCTTGTCCTGAACCAGCGAGCCTATCTCCGCCGCCACCAGTTCAACGACATCGAAATGGTAACTTTCCGGAAGATCGAAAGCTCGCGACCACATCACAGGCGTGACGTTCGTATGCAGGAATTTGGCGTTTACCCGGAACGGGCCTGCGCCATGAATACCAATCTTGACCGTGTAGTCATACGGGCGAGTGGCATGTCCATCCAGTGCGGCGGAAGCGGATCCAACACGCGAGACATCGAGCCAACGCTGCTCGGTAAGAAGGTCTTCAAGGGAGGATACAACCAGTTCCGCCAAGTCCAGCTGCTGCGGGGCCGTTGACGGCGCGGCGGTGATTCTAACTGCGGTCTTTGCGATTGCTCCGTCAGCAGGGCGCGGTCGCTCCTCTTCCACGAAACCGTTGTAACGTGGCTGCCAGTGCCAAACGCGCACGGGTCGATCGATATTCTTTAGAACCCTTTCGCCGCCATCCACAAAATCCGTCCCAGTCCTCTTGGCGATCTGGTGATAGACGCCATCGGTGATGCTTATGCCGCCGGGGAATGCGCTTGCTTCAATGCGAGAGGCAACGTTCACTCCGTCGCCGAATAAGTCGGTACCATCGACCAAAACATCGGCCAGATTGATTCCAATGCGAAGAATTAGGCGCGACCCTTCCGGCTGGCGCATAAGTTCGCCCTGGATTGCAATCGCGCACTCCACTGCACCGTTCACGGAATCAAATACGGCCAAGGTGCCGTCGCCCATGAGTTTGAAAACCCTGCCGCCTTCGCGCTCGACATTCGGCCTTATCAGCTCTTCCTGCATCGCTTTGACTGAAGCTAGCGTCGCCTCCTCGTCAGCCTCCATGAGACGAGAATAGCCGACTACGTCGGTGGCCATGATTGCTGCCAGCCGTCGCTTGAGGGGCGTCCTTGCCATAAGCTCTCCAAGTAACCAGCGATCGCATGAGTGACAATGACAAGCGTAACACAGAACTACGCGGCGAAGCATGATTTCCGCCGTCGCGTGGGATCAACGAGGCCGCGTGGCGCTTATCCGCCGGCTCCAACTTGTCGTTGCAGGCATTCGCTGTGTAATTCCGCGAATTCGTCAGGCCAGCCGCGCCTCATCGCAATCCATGTTCATTGCGTGCGCGGCCACGGCCTCCTCCGGCAAACGTCTGCGCCAACCAGGATGCAGCCCGTCATTCTCATGCACCACGCGATTTCGACCGAGCGCCTTTGCCAGGTAGAGCGCCTTGTCGGCCGCCGAATAAACAGCCTCGTTGCTCCGTGCGGGCTCGAACTCCGCAATACCGGCCGACACAGTCAGTGCGACCACGCAATCGTCGGCAACGACCGGATGCCCGGCCAGGCGGGCGCAGACCGACTGCACTCTCTCGATCCGCTGCTCTTGTGAGCCACCGACAACGATCGCGCCGAACTCTTCACCGCCCAGCCTCGCCGCGACGGAGTGCCCGCCGAAGGCAGCCGCGAGGATGGCGGAGACCGCCACGATGACGGAATCGCCGCAGGCATGGCCGAAGCGATCGTTTATGGCCTTGAACCGGTCGACGTCGAAGATCGCGAGACAGGCATTTCCATCGACCTGCTCCAATGCCTCTGTAAAGGCACGTCGGTTGAGAAGACCTGAAAGCACATCGGTGCGGCTCAACTGCTCGAACTCCGCGCGCGAGACGCTGAGCTGGTGCATCGCGTGACCGGCTATCAGCGACAGCACGCTTGAGACCGCCCCGCCAATAAGCCACGACAGTAACACGCCGTAGACAACACCATGAGCGAGCGGAACAGGCATCAGTCCCGCCCAGTCGAGCGGCGGCAATAGCAGGACAATGACGATCGACGAGAGCGTCACCGCAAGGAAGCTCATCTTGAGAGCAAACACATAAATTGCGCGGCGATCACGAAAATCGCCAAGCTCCGCCTGGAGTGAAATTCTCATGCGAATCGACCTTCTTGCCCGCCGCTAGGCACATTGCTTAGAGGTCACCTCCTGCTGAGTTCTTAAGTGAACTGTTAAAGTTCGAACGAGTTTGGTGAATTGAGCGGCGGTTGAAAGCTGCCCAAAAACGTGACGCTTTCCGCGATCAATCATCCAGCGAGGTTTGAAGCGTAACAATTTGTTTTTACTTGTGTTTTATAACCACCAACAAGGAGAATGTCCTATTACGGAAGGAACGCCTCAAGGTGGAACATACAAAAATAAAAAACAACCCACAGGAGACTCAGTCTTAACGCGCGGCTTTAGGAGCCGCCACCTCGCATGCGGCCGCCCCAAACACTCAAAACAAGAAATAGCGTTGCGCCATCGGCAGGACGGTGGCCGGCTCGCAGGTCAGCAACTCGCCATCAGCCCGCACCTCATAGGTCTCCGGATCGACCTCGATGTGCGGCGTCAGGCTGTTGTGAATCATCGACGCCTTGGAAAGGCCGCCGCGGGTGTTCTTCACAGCGACAAGATTTTTAGCGACGCCGAGACGGCTCTTCAGACCCGCATCGAGCGACGCTTGCGAGACGAAGGTGACAGACGAACTGGTTCGCAGCTTGCCGTGGGCGGCAAACATCGGCCGGTAATGCATCGGCTGCGGCGTCGGGATCGAAGCATTCGGATCTCCCATGGGAGCCGCAGCAATCGAACCGCCGAGCAATACCATCTCAGGCTTGACGCCGAAGAAGGCAGGGTTCCACAGAACCAGATCGGCGCGCTTGCCGACTTCGATCGAGCCGATTTCGTGTGAAAGACCTTGCGCGATCGCCGGGTTGATCGTGTATTTCGCAATATAGCGGCGGACGCGGAAGTTGTCGTTCTCGCCCTTCTCTTCCTTCAGGCGGCCGCGCTGACGCTTCATCTTGTCGGCAGTCTGCCAAGTACGGATTGCTACCTCCCCGACACGACCCATGGCCTGGCTGTCGGACGAAATGATCGAGAAGGCGCCGATGTCATGCAGGATGTCTTCCGCCGCGATCGTCTCCTTGCGGATGCGGCTTTCGGCAAATGCGATGTCCTCGGGGATAGACGGTGACAGATGGTGGCAGACCATCAGCATGTCGAGATGCTCGGCGACGGTATTGACCGTGTAGGGCCGCGTCGGGTTGGTCGACGACGGGATGACGTTCGACTGACCGCAGATCTTGATAATGTCAGGAGCGTGGCCACCGCCCGCTCCTTCCGTGTGGAAGGCGTGGATGGTGCGGCCCTTAATGGCGCCGATCGTATCCTCGACAAAGCCGCTTTCATTCAGCGTGTCGGTGTGGATCATCACCTGGATGTCATAGTCGTCGGCGACCGAAAGGCAGCAGTCGACCGCAGCCGGCGTCGTGCCCCAGTCCTCGTGGAGCTTCAGCGACGATGCGCCCGCAAGCACCATCTCTTCGAGTGCGGCGGGCAGCGAGGCGTTTCCCTTGCCGGCAAGCGCAAGGTTCATCGGGAAGCCGTCGAAGCTCTCGATCATCCGCTCGATGTGCCAGGCACCGGTGCAGGTCGTGGCGAGCGTGCCATGCGCCGGGCCGGTGCCGCCGCCCAGCATGCAGGTTACGCCCGACATCAGCGCTTCCTCGATCTGCTGCGGGCAGATGTAGTGAATATGCGCATCCATACCGCCGGCAGTGATGATCTTGCCTTCGCCAGCGATCGCCTCGGTCGAGGGGCCGACGATGATGTTGACGCCGGGTTGCGTGTCCGGATTGCCGGCTTTGCCGATCGCCGCGATGCGGCCGTTCTTTAGGCCTATATCGGCCTTGACGACGCCCGTATGGTCGATGATGACGACATTGGTGATGACGGTATCGACAGCACCCTGCGCCCGCGTCGCCTGGCTCTGGCCCATGCCGTCGCGAATGACCTTGCCGCCGCCAAATTTCACCTCTTCGCCATATGTGGTGAAATCCTTCTCGATCTCGATGAAGAGCTCGGTATCGGCAAGGCGCACCTTGTCGCCGGTGGTCGGGCCGAACATGCCGGCATAGGCGGCGCGGGAAATCTTGTAGGGCATATGTCAGGCTCCTTGGGAGGAAGAAAGGGATGCGCTTGCCGGCAGCCGCGTGACGCGGCCAGCGGCGACATAACTATCGACAAGCTGCCGCTCGGCAGCAAAAGGATGCCATTCCCATCCCGCGTGGCCGAAGCCTGCGAGATCGATGGTCGCCTCGGGAAATCTGTTCATCACTTCTGATATCACGATCATGCCGCTGCTCGGCACGACGTAGGGCGCCGGGTGGTAGGCAGCCAGCGCCTCGTCCACCGCTTCATGAATCACTTTGTCAACGACCACATGCATCTTGCCAACATCAGCACAGAACGCATTGAATTGACTCGTGTAGTCGTCGCAGAAATCGTCGAGCTCGGGATGCGATACGGCCAGCGGCGCTCGCAGTTCCGCGAACTTTTGCGGATCGCGCACGCTCCAGATCGCCGCCGCCTCACGCACGGCTGGATGCTCCCGCCACGCCTCGGAAGCAAGCATTGCCTTGCCCGGCCGCCCGGTATTGCAGACGGCGACGACGTCGGTGCGCCCCGGGCTCGCTTCGTAGGAGCGGCATTCGTTAAAGCGGATAACGAACGCAGCATCCGCCACTGCGGCCGCCGCCTGTGCGCCGATCTCTCCGTTGCCGACGACCATGATCCTGCCAACCATGTCAGTTGCCCATCGTCTCGGCGAATTCCTTGAGCTGCTTGGTGCGCGCGTCCGTCAACTCTGCAATGCAGCCTGCTACGAGCATCGGCTCCATCGTGCCGCCACGCGCCTGAAAGCCTGCCGCCTCACACTCCGCATCACGGAAATTCACCCATGCGCGCTGCGCCTTCACCAGTGCCTCTTCGGCACCCCGCATATCCGCATCGAGATCCTTGTCGAGTGCTGCGAGAGCCGCGCGCGTGATCTTGTATTGTGCGTTCAGTGCCTTGTCGGCGGTCTGCTGGCGCGCCTGTTCACAAGCCGTCATGTCAGCTTGCGTGACCGGATTTTTGCAATCAAGATCCTCGGCGTTGGCGCCGAAGGCAAAGACCGTCGCAGCACCGGCGGCCAGAAGGTGCAGGCTCGCACGCATCATCTGCTCCCGGCCCACTCTAGAGCTTGCCCATGACCAGCTGGCGGAAACCGTAGACTTCGCGCTTGCCGGAGAGAGGGATGAGCGTCACCGAGCGCGTCTGACCGGGCTCGAAACGTACGGCCGTGCCGGCCGGGATATCGAGCCGCATGCCGTGTGCCTTCTCCCGATCGAAAGAGAGACCGGCATTCGTTTCCGCGAAATGATAGTGGCTGCCGACCTGCACGGGGCGATCGCCGGTGTTCGAGACCTCAAGCGTCACTGTCGGCGCGCCGACGTTCAGCTCGATGTCGCCGCTTGCGGCAATGATTTCTCCTGGGATCATGATCTTCTCCTCACGCAGCCTTGATGGGCCCGCAGCCCTCGGCTTTCAGAACGCGCTTTGTCGACGCCGGGTACTTGGCAAGCTTGGCAGCGGGGCGCGCCGGGCGGCGCACAAGTTCGCCGCCGCAATTCGGGCAGATGCCGCCGAGAACATCGGCAACGCAATCGGCGCAGAACGTGCATTCGAATGTGCAGATCATTGCCTCAGAACTGTCGGGCGGAAGATCCTTGTCGCAGCATTCGCAATTGGGGCGCAGCTCCAGCATGGGAACCTCAGCGGATCGGTTCGTGGACGGTGACGAGCTTGGTGCCATCAGGAAAGGTTGCCTCGACCTGGACGTCATGGATCATCTCCGCGATGCCTTCCATCACTTGGTCACGGCCGACGACATGAGCCCCCGCCTCCATCAGTTCGGCGACCGGACGCCCGTCACGCGCGCCTTCGACGACGAAATCGGTGATCAACGCGATCGCTTCGGGATGGTTGAGCTTGACGCCCCGTTCCAGCCGCCGCCGCGCGACCATCGCCGCCATCGAAATCAACAGCTTGTCTTTTTCTCTCGGTGTGAGGTTCATCATGCATCCATCTGCTTCAACTAGAGATTCCAGACTTTCGGCACCGGCGCTCCATCGCGCAAGGCCGAAATGATCGGGATGAGAATTTTTCTCAAGGCAAAACCATCGGGCGCTGAAAGGCGCACGACAAGCTTGCCGGCCCAGCTGCTGGCGCCGCCCATATGGCCCTCAAGCAGCGGGCGCACTGCACCGAGGTAGGCTTCGGCGCGCGGCCCGACATACAGCAGCGTTGCAAACGCGACCTTGCCTGACAGCACGGCATCGGCACCGGCGAACATTGCAACATTTCCCTGCAGCGCCAGGTCCTCGGCGTGGCAGAGCCGGCCTGCCTTGCGAATACGCCAGCGGTCGCGAAAGAGGCCGCTCTCCACCGCCTCCCCCATCGCCTTCCGGCCAAGCAGGATGGCCTCGACGGCCAGGAATTCGGCATCATCATCGAGATCAACGTCGAGCTTTCGAAACAGCGATGAACGATCGAACAGGATGGTTTCCTGCGGCAACCAGTCCACCCGGGCGTTTGCGCCCACGGTAATGCTGGTGTTGACCTCAGCCGTTCCTGCCGATGCCTTGTAGATCTTCTCGCAGGCCTGCGTGGTGACGTCGATGCGGGCGCCGGGACCAGCCGCAACGCTCCAGTTCATTCGGTCGCCGCCGGTGAGGCCGCCCGCGGTATTGATGATGACGGCTTCCATGGAGGAATCGAACGTATCCGGAAGCCGGATCTTGCCCGCTCCTTCCTGGTAGAGTTCCTGCAGGCGCGTACGCCCGTCGAGCATCCTCGCAGCCAGATGCCCGCGCCCCTCGGCTCTCTGCGGTCTCGTAGCTGCCCCCGCGTTCGTCATTCCGTCCCTTCCCAATGGACCGCCGGTTGACCCCGGCCGTTTTCATTGAAGTCACTAACTTGCAGAAAGCAAGCAATTCCCGTGCCGCTCCGACACACTCACCACGATCGGACCGGCGGCAACGAGATCCCTCAGAAACTGCCGAGGAAAACAGCATCTGCCCAACAGATTACCACTGGATCATACAGTCAAATGACGACGCGCTTCCGGCGTATCGAGCGTTTCCGCAAGCCCCTCGTGAACGATCTCGCCGCGATCCATGATGTAGACGTAGTCGGCAAGTTCGCGGCAGAAATCGAGATACTGTTCCACCAGCAGGATCGCCATCCCGGCACTGTCGCGCAGATACCGGATTGCCCGGCCGATATCCTTGATGATCGACGGCTGGATGCCCTCGGTCGGCTCGTCGAGCACGAGGATCTTCGGCCGCGTTACCATCGCCCGGCCGATCGCCAGCTGCTGCTGCTGTCCGCCGGAAAGGTCGCCGCCGCGACGTCCAAGCATGGTCTGCAGCACAGGAAACAGGCTGAAGATATCGTCGGGAATATTCTTGCTGCCCCGTGAAAGCGGCGCAAAGCCGGTCTCGAGATTTTCTTTTACCGTCAGCAACGGAAAGATCTCACGCCCCTGCGGCACATAGCCGATGCCCTGCTTGGCGCGCGCATAGGGCGGCAGGCCGTTGAGCCTGGTGTCGTTGAACGTCACCGTTCCCGCCGACAGCGGATGCTGGCCGGTAACGGCGCGGAGAAGAGAACTCTTGCCCACGCCGTTACGCCCCAGCACGCAAGTGATCTTGCCCATTTCCGCCTTGATGGAAATGCCGCGCAGCGCCTGAGCGGCGCCATAGTGAAGGTTTGCATTTTCGACTGTCAGCATCTCAGCGCCCCAGATAATTCTCGATCACCTTCGGATCGGAGCTCACAAAATCGATCGATCCTTCGGCCAGCACCGAACCTTCGGCAAGGCAGGTCACCTTGACGCCGAGATCGCGGATGAAGCCCATGTCATGCTCCACGACGACGACCGAGCGGGTCTTGGCGATCTCCTTGAGGAGGATCGCCGTTTCCGCGGTTTCGGCGTCCGTCATGCCGGCGACCGGCTCATCGATCAACAAAAGCTTCGGTTCCTGCGCCAGAAGCATGCCGATCTCCAGCCACTGCTTCTGGCCGTGCGAGAGGTTGGCGGCGAGTTCGTCGCGCCGATGCGTCAGCCGCACGGTCTCAAGGATCTCCTCGATGCGCGCCCTGTCTTCCGCGGAGAGCCGGTAGAACAGCGTCGAGAAGACATCGCGCTTGCGGTTCAAGGCGAGTTCGAGGTTGTCCCACACCGTGTGACTTTCGAAGACCGTCGGTTTCTGGAACTTGCGACCAATCCCGAGCTGCGCGATGTCTGCCTCGTCGAGTTTGGTGAGATCGGTCTGCCCGTTGAAGAACACCTCGCCTTCATCCGGTCGCGTCTTGCCGGTGATGATGTCCATCATCGTTGTCTTGCCGGCACCATTCGGGCCGATGATGGCCCGAAGTTCGCCGGGCTCGATGACGATCGAGAGCGAGTTCAGTGCCTTGAAGCCGTCGAAGGAAACCGAGACGTTGTTGAGATAGAGAACGCTGTTTGGTTTGACGTCAGGGATCATGATCGCTTACTCCGCCGGCTGGATTTTTGCATCGACACCCTCTTCCTGAAGCGCGGGCGGGATCGCCTCCGTCTTCGGCTTGCGGCGCGTGAAGTACTGGCCGATGGTCCCGACGATCCCCTTTGGCAGGAACAGCGTGACGAGCACGAAGAGACCGCCAAGCGCGAACAGCCAGAACTCGGGGAAAAGGCCCGTGAAGATCGTCTTGCCGCCGTTGACCAGAATGGCGCCGATGATCGGCCCGATCAGCGTCGAGCGTCCGCCGACTGCCGTCCAGATGACCACTTCGATCGAGTTGGCCGGCGCGAATTCGCCGGGGTTGATGATGCCGACCTGCGGCACGTAAAGCGCACCGGCAATGCCCGCCATCATCGCGGAGACGACAAAGGTGAAGAGCTTGAAGTGCTCGACGCGGTAGCCGAGGAAGCGCGTGCGGCTTTCCGCATCACGCACGCCGACCAGCACCTTGCCGAACTTCGAGCGGACGATGGCCGAGGCAATCATGAGCGACAGTGCAAGGAAGATGGCGGTCGCTGCAAACAGCGCAGCACGCGTGCCATCAGCCTGAACGTTGAAGCCGAGAATTTCCTTGAAGTCGGTCATGCCGTTGTTGCCGCCGAAGCCCATGTCGTTTCTGAAGAAGGCTAGCAGCAGCGCGTAGGTCATCGCCTGCGTGATGATCGACAGGTAGACGCCGTTGACGCGTGAGCGGAAGGCGAACCAGCCGAACACGAAGGCCAGCAGTCCCGGCACCAGCAGAACCATCAGCGCCGCGAACCAGAACTTGTCAAAGCCGTACCAGAACCACGGCAGTTCCTTCCAGTTCAGGAACACCATGAAATCCGGAAGGATCGGGTCTCCATAGACGCCGCGCGAGCCGATCTGTCGCATCAGATACATGCCCATCGCATAGCCGCCGAGCGCGAAAAAGGCGCCGTGGCCAAGTGAGAGAATGCCGCAGAAGCCCCAGACAAGGTCGAGCGCCAGCGCCAGCAGGGCGTAGGTGAGATACTTGCCGAATAGCGCCATGATATAGGTCGGGATATGCAGCGGATTGGTCGGCGCGGTCATCAGGTTGAGAACCGGCACCAGCACGGCGACTGCAAGCAGAATGACGATCGCAGCGACGATCTTATGGTCGAGAGACCGAAGCAGGAAGGCCGTAATCATGCTTCCACCGCCCTTCCTTTGAGTGCGAAGAGCCCACGCGGACGCTTCTGGATGAACAGAATGATGAGGACGAGCACCAGGATCTTGCCGAGCACGGCGCCGGCGAAGGGCTCGAGGAACTTGTTGAGGACACCGAGCGACAGCGCACCGACGAGCGTGCCCCAGAGATTGCCCACGCCACCGAAGACCACGACCATGAAGCTGTCGATGATGTAGCTCTGCCCGAGGTTAGGCGACACGTTGTCGATCTGGCTGAGCGCGACGCCCGCTATGCCGGCAATGCCGGAGCCGAGCGCGAAGGTGAATGCATCGACCCAGCCGGTGCGGATGCCCATCGACGAGGCCATGCGGCGGTTCTGCGTAACCGCGCGCATCTGCAGGCCGAAGGCCGAGCGCTTCAGGAGAACGAGCAGCGCGAAGAACACAGCCATCGAGAAAACGATGATCCAGAGGCGGTTCCAGGTGATCGAGAGCCCGCCCAGTTCAAATGCGCCGGACATCCAGCTTGGATTGCGCACCTCGCGATTCGTCGGGCCGAAGATCGTGCGAACCGCCTGCTGCAGGATCAGCGACGCGCCCCAGGTGGCGAGCAGCGTTTCGAGCGGCCGGCCATAGAGATAACGGATGACGACCCGCTCGATGACAAGACCGACAAAGCCGGTGAAGACGAAAGCCACCGGCACGGAGAAGGCCAGCGAATAGTTTCCGAGTTCGGGAAATGCGGAGCTGATGTACTCCTGCACGACGTACGTCGTGTAAGCGCCGATCATCACCATTTCGCCATGCGCCATGTTGATGACGCCCATGACGCCGAAGGTAATGGCAAGGCCGATCGCGGCCAGCAGCAGCACCGAGCCAAGCGACAGCCCGTACCAGATGTTCTGCCCGACATCCCAAAGCGCCAGGCTGCGGTTGATCGCGTTGACATGGGTCTGGATAGCACCCTTCAGTTCCTCAGGCGCGGTCGCCATCGCGGAATTCAGGATGGTCAGCGCATCGCGCCCGCCGCGCGCAGCGACCGTATCGATCGCGGCCTTCTTCTCTTCGGCGCTGACATCGCTCTTCAGCACCATGACAGCGCGCGCCGCTTCCATCGCATTTTTGACCTCGGCGTCGTTTTCTTCAGCCAGCGCCGACGTGAGGAGGTCAAGATTTGCCGGATCGGCGTCCTTGAGCAGTCCTTGGGCTGCCGCAAGCCGCGCGCCCCGATCCGCGCTCAGGAGCGTCAGCTGGCTGGTGGCGGTGGCAATCACCGTACGCAGCGAGTTGTTGATCTTGACCTTGGACATATAGTCCGGATCGACGTCGGAAACGACCGCGCCTGATATCGGGTCGGCATAGGTCGGCTCATCCTCGGTGCCGCCCTGCACCAGCACAGGACCGCCGGTCTCGGAATTCACGTAAAGCTGACCATCGCTCAGCAACTGCAGGATCTCGCCGACACGCGGGTCCTTGGAGGCGACCAGTGCCTTGATCGCGGCTTCGCGCTCAGGGAAATCGCCGACGCCAAGCGCATCGATAAGGGGGTGAATGTCTTGCTGTGCCTTGAGCGCGGTCGCAAAAGCCGGCATGGCCAGGCATAGGGTCAAAAGCAAAATCTTGATGGCGCGATACATCGGCTCTCTTGCCTCGGTTATCGTTGGCCTTCCGGCGCAATCGGGAAAAATAAGCCCTTAAATCGGCATCGATCCACCATGGAACCGCCGCCGTCCGAAGCATCAAGGCTGCGCTCCGGAGATGGACCTTCCGCCCGGACAGGAGAGACCGGGCGGAAGTCTTCAGGCGTCAGAGTGACGGGGTGGTTCGCACTCAGGAGCCCTTGCCGCCGCACTTGCCCGAGGCAACGTTGAAGTTGCCGCAGTTCATGGGCTTGCGCCAATCGGAGATCAGGTCCTTGGAGTCCGGCAGGAAGTCGGACCATTCGTCGCCAACGACCGCCGGGGTCTGCTGAACGATTTCGAACTGGCCGTTCGCCTGGATTTCACCGATCAGAACCGGCTTGGTGATGTGGTGGTTCGGCATGACGGTCGCATAGCCGCCCGACAGGTTCGGAACCGTGGTGCCGATGATCGTGTCGAGAACCTTGTCCGTGTCGGTCGTGCCGGCAGCCTGAACAGCCTTAACCCATGCGTTGAAGCCGATATAGGCAGCTTCCATCGGGTCGTTGGTCACGCGCTTGTCGTTCTTGGTGAACTCGTGCCACTGCTTGATGAACTTCTTGTTCGCCGGGCTTTCGACCGACTCGAAGTAGTTCCAGGCAGCGAGGTGACCGACGAGCGGCTTGGTGTCGAGACCGGCAAGCTCTTCTTCACCGACCGAGAAGGCGACGACGGGAATGTCGGTTGCCTTGACGCCCTGGTTGCCGAGTTCCTTGTAGAACGGAACGTTGGCGTCACCGTTGATGGTCGAGACCACCGCCGTCTTCTTGCCGGCCGCGCCGAATTCCTTGATCTTCTTCACTTCCGTCTGCCAGTCGGAGAAGCCGAACGGCGTGTAGTTGATGATGATGTCTTCCTTCGGAATGCCCTTCGAGACGAGATAGGCTTCCAGGATCTTGTTGGTGGTGCGCGGATAGACGTAGTCGGTGCCTTCGAGAACGAAGCGCTTAACGCCTTCCTTTTCCATCAGGTAGTCGACGGCCGGAATCGCCTGCTGGTTCGGAGCGGCACCCGTGTAGAAGATGTTGCGCGAGGACTCTTCGCCTTCATACTGAACCGGGTAGAAGAGGATCGAGTTGAGCTCTTCGAAGACCGGCAGGACCGACTTGCGCGACGAGGACGTCCAGCAACCGAAGACGGCGGCGACCTTGTCCTTTTCGATCAGCTCGCGTGCCTTTTCGGCAAACAGCGGCCAGTCGGAGGCCGGGTCGACGACGACAGCTTCGAGCTTCTTGCCGAGAAGGCCGCCCTTCTTGTTCTGCTCGTCGATGAGCATCAGCATGGCGTCTTTCAGCGTCGTTTCGGAGATCGCCATCGTGCCGGACAGCGAGTGCAGAACGCCGACCTTGATGGTGTCGTCAGCCGCAACGGCTCCGTGGAATGCGGCCGTGGCCGACATGACGGCGCCGAGTGCGGCGCCCGTGATATAGGACTTGAGATTCATCTGGTTGATCCCCTCTTCTTGTTAGACAACAGGCCGAAAACGGAAGTTAACTGTTGCTTAAAGGACTATCCGGTGCTGCACTGCGAAAGCGTATACGTGATATGACGTAGGTGACGGGGCGAAATGTGCAGTTCTGTGCTGCGCCGCACTCTTAAGCCTCGCGTGGTTCCATGTTACGAACGCATGACAAGGGGAACAAAGGGGCTGGCACTAACGCATGGCAGCGCGGCAACGCATCATTCCGGTCAGGCGCGAATACAATCGCTGGGTGGCGAACCAGACGCTGGAGGACTATGCGCTGCGGTTCACCGCCAAGAGCGCCCGGCAGTTCTCCTCGCAGCGCATCTCGCAGACGGCAATCGGTGCCATCTCCTTCCTGGCGCTGGAAGCGATCGGTGGCGCCATCACGCTCTCCTACGGCACGACCAACGCCTTCTACGCCATCATCGTCGCCTCGATCGCCATGCTCGCCATCGGCCTGCCGATCAGCCGCTACGCGATCCGCCACGGCGTCGATATCGACCTGCTGACCCGCGGTGCGAGCTTCGGCTATATCGGCTCCACGGTCACGTCCCTGATCTATGCCAGTTTCACCTTCATGCTGTTTGCGATCGAAGCCTCGATCATGTCCGGCGCGCTGGAGCTGACGCTCGGCATCCCTCTGTGGATCGGCTACATCATCAGCGCCGTCATGGTCATTCCGCTGGTGACGCACGGCGTCCGGCTGATCAGCCGATTCCAGTTGCTGACCCAGCCTTTCTGGATCGTCCTCAATGTCCTGCCCTTCCTCTTCATCGCCGTGATGGACTGGGAGAAATTCGATCTGTGGCGCGCCTTTGCCGGCATTCGCCATGCTTCGGGGCCGCCGGGCACGGTCGCACCTTTCGATCTCGTCGAATTCGGCGCCGCCTCAGCCGTCATATTGGCGCTGATGTCGCAGATCGGCGAACAGGCCGACTTTCTGCGCTTTCTACCCCCGGAGAAGCAGACGAAATGGCGCCACCGCCTCGCGGTCTTCCTCGCCGGCCCAGGCTGGGTGATCATCGGGGCGCCGAAGCTGCTAGCCGGCTCCTTCCTCGTCGTGCTGACGTTCGCGTCCGGCGTGCCGGTTGATCGTGCCGCCGATCCCGCCCAGATGTATCTGACCGCCTTTGGATACATGATCCCCTGGCACAACGCCGCCCTGCTGCTGATGGCTGCCTTCGTGGTCGTATCGCAGTTGAAGATCAATGTGATGAACGCCTATGCAGGCTCGCTCGCCTGGTCGAACTTCTTCTCCCGCCTCACTCATAGCCATCCCGGCCGCGTCATCTGGCTCGTCTTCAACGTGGCGATCGCCCTTCTGCTGATGGAACTTGGCATCTATAGGCTGCTCGAGGAAACGCTCGGCATCTTCTCGATCATCGCCATGGCCTGGCTCTGCACGATCTCGGCGGACCTCTTCATCAACAAGCCGCTCGGCCTTGCGCCTCCCGGCATTGAGTTCAAGCGCGCTCACCTCTACGACATCAACCCCGTCGGCCTCGGCGCCATGACGCTATCGGCCGGCATCGCGCTGGTCGCGCATTTCGGCGTCTTCGGCTCCATCGCAGCCTCCCTCGCGCCTTACATCACGCTTGTTGTCGCGCTGATCGCCTCGCCGCTGATCGCCTGGAGTACGAAGGGCAGGTTCTATCTCGCTCGCAAGCCGCGCCACAGCTGGAAGAACCTTACCAACATCACCTGTTCCGTCTGCGAGCATCCATTCGAGCCTGAAGATATGGCCTGGTGCCCGGCCTATGCGGCACCGATCTGCTCGCTCTGCTGTTCGCTCGACAGCCGCTGCCACGACATGTGCAAGCCGAAGGCGCGCTTCAACGCACAGGTTGGCACGGTCGCCAAGGCAGTACTGCCGGGGAGCGTCGTTGAGAAGCTGACCACACGCCTCGGTCGCTATGGCATCGCCGTCGTGCTCGCCCTGACGGCCGTCGGAACCATCCTCGCGATGATCGCCCATCAGGTTTCCTCGGCGTCACCCGAAACCGCCGACGTCGTCAACGGAACGATCCTGGTAGTCTTCTTCGTCTTCGCGGTGATTGCGGGAGTCGTCTGCTGGTTTTACGTGCTCGCGCATGACAGCCGGGTCGTTGCCGAGGAAGAATCCTCTCGCCAGAATACGCTGCTGCTGAAGGAAATCGCCGCGCACAAGAAGACCGACGCCGCCCTTCAGACCGCCAAGGAAACAGCTGAAGCCGCCAACCGTGCGAAGAGCCGTTATGTCGTCGGCCTTAGTCACGAATTGCGCACGCCGCTGAACGCCGTGCTCGGCTACGCGCAGATTCTCGAACGCGACGAAACCATTCCCACTCCACGACAGTCGTCGATCAAGGTCATCCGCCGCAGCGCCGAGCATCTCTCCGGTCTTATCGACGGTCTCCTCGATATCTCCAAGATCGAAGCCGGGCGCCTGCAGGTCTATTCCAACGAGATCAACATTCAGGATTTCCTGGATCAAATCGTCGACATGTTCCGCCCTCAGGCCCAGGCCAAGGGATTGACGTTCCATCACGACCGCTCACCCGCCCTGCCCCACTTCGTACGCACCGACGAGAAGCGGTTGCGCCAGATCCTCGTCAATCTGCTCTCCAACGCCATCAAGTTCACTGACGAAGGCAGGGTCACCTTCGACGTTGGCTATCGCAGCCAGGTCGCCACCTTCACGGTCAGCGACACCGGTCGCGGCATTGCCGAGAAGGACTTGAGCCGTATCTACGAGCCGTTCCAGCGTGGCGAAGCCGACAGCGTCCGGCCGATGCCGGGCCTTGGCCTCGGTCTGACGATCACGCAGCTTTTGACCAACACGCTGGGCGGCGAAATCTCGGTGAGCAGCGAGAAGGATCGCGGAACGGTCTTCCGCGTTCGCCTCATGCTTTCCGCCGTGCCTCGCGAAATGACGGTCCCGCCACAGGAGAAGAAGATCGTCAGCTACGACGGTCCTCGGCGCACGATCGTCGTCGTGGACGACAATGAGGACCACCGCGAGATGATGCGCGAGGTGCTCGCCCCACTTGATTTCGTCGTGCTGACGGCGGCAAGCGGAGCCGATTGCCTGACTTTGATCGAAGGCATCCAGCCCGATCTCTTCCTGGTCGATATCTCGATGCCGGGCATGAATGGCTGGCAACTCGTTTCGCGCCTGCGCGCGAACGGCCAGACTGCCCCGATCGTCATGCTGTCCGCCAATATCGGCGACGCCGCCGCACACCGCGATAGCGATGACAGCCACAATGATGCCATCGGCAAGCCTGTCGACATCAAGCAACTGCGTGACAAGCTTGCGCTCCATCTGGGTTTGAGGTGGATCTATGCGGAGGCGATCCCGCCCGCCCCCGCCAAGCACGACCGGCCGCTGGTCAGTCCAGGACACTCCCATGTTCAGGAATTGTTGCGGCTCGCCGAAATCGGCTACATCAGAGGCATCGAGGCAAAGCTCGGCGACCTTGCCAAGGTAGAAGCAAATCAGCCATTTACAGAAGAACTTCGCTCCTATGCGGCCTCCTTCGATCTGAACGGCCTCATGAATTTCCTGCACCGTTTTGACGAGAAGGTAGAAACCCTTGGCTGAGCTCCCGCGCGACATTGTTCTGCTGGTGGATGACTCGCCGGAGGCTTTGGGGTTCCTGACCGATGCTCTGGAGCAGTCCGGATTCTCGGTCCTGATCGCCACGTCAGGCTCGGCTGCCCTGAATATTGTGGAGCGCATTACGCCCGATCTCATTCTGCTGGATGCGGTCATGCCCTCCATGGACGGCTTTGAGACTTGTAGGAGACTCAAAGCCAACCCGGCAATCAGCCAGATACCGGTCATCTTCATGACCGGCCTGACAGAAACCGAGCATGTCGTTCGTGCACTCGAATCCGGAGGCGTCGACTACCTGACGAAACCGATCAATATCGACGAGCTGCGAGCGCGGATCGGCGTCCATCTGCGCAACGCCCGTTCCACACAGAGCGCGCGCGTTGCGCTGGACGCTGCCGGCCGACATTTGCTCGCCGTCAAGGGCGACGGCGATATTCATTGGTCGACGCCACAGGCAACACGCCTCGCCAACGCTGCGATGAACCGAGATGATGCCATGGACACGGTGGTCGGCAGGATTGCAGAGTGGATGAAGACCCGCCCGGCCTCGGCGCGCGAGGGCGCGATCTCGCTTTCGCATGCCGGCAAGGACGTGCTTCAGCTGGCCTTCCTGGGCGCGATCGGTCCGGATGAATATCTGTTTCGCCTGACGGCAAACAACGCGCGGGCCGACGACGAGGTGCTGCGCCGGCATTTCTCGCTGACACAGAGGGAATCCGAAGTGTTGTTATGGATTGCCAAAGGCAAGGCCAACCGCGATATCGGCGAGATTCTCGGCCTGTCGGCGCGCACCGTGAACAAGCATCTCGAACAGATCTATGTGAAGCTCGGCGTCGAAAACCGTGCCTCGGCGGCGGTCAAGGCCGCTCATGTCTTGCATGAGACGTGAACGATCTAGAGTCGGAGAGCGCAGCATTGATCCGTAGGGCGACAAATCAGAATATTGCCCGGATCGTCGAAATCCGCGCCGGGGTATCGGAGAACATCCTGTCCGATCCCTCCAAGGTTACCCTGGACGATATCAATTGGTTCATTGCCAATCCCGGCATCTTTGTCGGGGAAGAAAATGGCAAAGTCGCCGGCTTCTCGGCGGCGGACACCCGCGACGGCTTCATCTGGGCATTGTTCGTGGACGAGCAGTACAGCGGTCGCGGGATCGGGCGTGCCCTGCTTGAACGCGCGTGTCAAACGTTGAAATCCGCCGGCTTCGAGCGGATTCGCTTGACGACGGATCCCGCGACGAGAGCCGAAAGGCTTTACCGACGCGCCGGCTGGCGCCTGATCGGCCATCGAGACGGCGAGCTACTCTTCGAACTCAGCCTCTAGCAAAACTCTCGCGGAGGAAGAGGCAGATCAAACAACGCGGTCGGGCGGCGACCGCCCCTCGAAGAAGGCAGTGACGTTGTCCACCACCTTTATCCCCATGGCCGTGCGGGTTTCCTCGGTCGCGCTGCCGAGATGCGGCAGCAGAACAACATTCTCCATGACTTTCAGCGCATCCGGTACGTGCGGCTCGGCCGCATATACGTCGAGCCCGGCACCACGAATGACGCCGTCCTTCAGGGCGGCGATCAAAGCCACCTCGTCAACGACATCGCCGCGTGCAGTATTGATCAGGAAGGCGCCGGGCTTCATTGCCGCAAGTCGACCCACATTCATCAGGTGTCGGTTTACCGCACCACCTGGGCAATGCAGGGACACGAAGTCGGATAGCGCCAATACCTCCTCAATCGTCGGCAATTGCCGTGCCCCGTAGCGCGCCGCTTCCGACGGATCGACCGGTGATCTGTTGTAGAAAACCACGTCCATGCCAAAACCGAAATGGCAACGTTGTGCGAACGCCCTGCCGATGCGCCCGAAGCCGATGATGCCGACGGTTTTGCCGGTGACCTTCGTCCCGATCATGTGCGTCGGGCACCACCCGGCCCACTCGCCGGAGCGGACCTGACGCTCGCCCTCGCCGCCGCGCCGGGCCACTGTCAGTAGCAGCAGCATGGCGATGTCAGCCGTGCAATCGGTCAGCACGTCGGGCGTATTCGTCACGACGATCCCGCGGCCCTTGGCGGCATTGGTGTCGATATGATTGTAGCCGACCCCGAAATTGCCGAGTATGCGCGTGCGCGGCGTCACGACATCGAAAACGGCTGCGGGCAACTTGTCGGAGACCGTCGGCAAGATGGCATCGTACTCATCCATCGCTTGGCGCAATGCCTCCACGCTCATCGCTTCATCGCGCAGGTTCAATGTTACATCGAACCGTTCCGAAAGGATGCGTTCGACGGCTGACGGCCAGCGGCGCGTAACGAGAATGCGTGGTTTGGACATGGTGACCTGTTCCGAATGCTGGTTGGCTTTCTAGCCAGTAGCCCAAAAAGCCCGATGGGCCAAACAGAAGAAGCCCGGTCTTGCGACCGGGCTTCCAAATTTCGCACAAGCGGGGGATGAACCCTTACTTGGCTTCCTGCGGGAAGTAGCTGTACTTGCCGTCTGGACCCTTCTTCCACTCGTACATGATGTAGCCGGGAAGCTTCGGGTCGCCCTTTTCGTCGAATGACATGTCGCCGAGAACGGTCGGGAACGGGCCCTTTGCCTTCATTGCAGCAGCAACGGCTTCAGCGTCGTTGGAACCGGCAGCCTTTGCACCGCCAGCGATCGACTGCAGCGCAGCGTAGGAGTAGAGCGTGTAAGCCTCCGGGTTGAAGCCGGCAGCCTTGAACTTCGCAACGAGGTCCTTGTTGGCCGGGTTCAGCGTCGGATCGGGGCCGAAGGTGTTCAGCGTACCGGCAACTGCGTCGCCAGCGATCGATGCCAGTTCGTTCGAAACGATACCGTCACCGGAAACCAGCGTAGCTTTGAGGCCCTGGTCGGCAGCCTGACGGATGATCAGACCAGCTTCGGTGTGGAGGCCACCCCAGTAGATGATCGTGACGCCGGCTTCCTTCATCTTGGCGATGAGAGCCGAGAAGTCCTTGTCGCCAACGTTGATGCCTTCGTAGAGGGCTTCCGTCGTGCCAGCAGCGTTCAGAGCCTTCTTGGTTTCGTCAGCGAGACCCTGGCCGTAAGGCGTCTTGTCGTGAACGACAGCGATCTTGGCGTCCTTGAAGTGGTCAGCAAGATACTTGCCGGCGATTGCACCCTGCTGGTCGTCACGGCCGCAAGTACGGAATGTGTTCCAGAGGCCGCGCTCGGTGAACTTCGGGTTCGTAGCGGCCGGGGTGATTTCGAGCATGCCGTTTTCAGCGTAGACTTCGGAAGCCGGGATCGAAACGCCCGAGTTGAAGTGGCCGATTACGAACTTGACGCCGTCAGCAGCGAACTTATTCGCAACCGAGATGCCCTGCTTCGGGTCGGAAACGTCGTCGCCGAGCACGATCTTGACCTGCTCGCCGTTGATGCCACCAGCGGCGTTGATGTCAGCGGCCGCCTGCTCTGCGCCCTTCTGGAGCTGAGCGCCGAACGCAGCGTTCGGGCCAGTCAGCGGACCAGCAACGCCAACGATGATGTCGGCCCATGCGTTGCCGCTGAAGGCGACCATCGCCGTCAGTGCCACAGCCGACAGGAGAGACTTTTTCATTCTGTTACTCCCAATTTTTTAGCGGGTTCCGTTCCACTACCCAGCGCATTACCCACTTTACTGCGCCAGGAAACTTGTTCCACTCCGAGGGGCATCTGTCCCTAGATTCAACCGGCTGTCAATGTTTTGCCTTCCAAGAGAAGGGGGACGTCTTTTCGTATAGCCAGTAGTAGTTGTTGACCATCTGATTGGTCCGGCGATAGCGATAGCCGGCCGTCGAGAAGATCAGAAGCAAGACCAGGTCGATTACATAGTAAAAGAGGCTGAGAACCGGTCCATCGAACAGTGCGTGATGCAGGAATTGCATCGCACCAGCAAGCAGAACCGTATAGGCGATTACCAGAGGATAGTTGCTCCAGCTCTCGGCCGCGGCTCTGCCGGCCCTCCATGCCGTCCAGAATCCAATCAGCACGACAACCAAGCGAATGGCGCTGCGCACGCCCGTATCGCTCTCAAAGAAAAGTCCCTGCATATCAAAGTCTCCCCTTCGTCATGCTCAATGACGTCCGCCTTCAAGATAAGCGGCACGCACTTCCGGATTCGCGAGAAGTTCCATACCGGAACCGCTCATGGTGACCTTGCCGTTGACCATGACATAGGCACGGTCCGACAAGCGCAGAGCTGCGAAGGCGTTCTGCTCTACGAGGAAGACGGTCAGCCCTTCTTCCTTGTTGAGTTTCTTGATCGCCTCGAAAATGCCCTTAACGATCAGCGGTGCCAGACCAAGCGAGGGCTCGTCGAGTAGCAGCAGCTTCGGACGCGCCATAAGCGCGCGACCGATCGACAGCATCTGCTGTTCGCCGCCCGAGAGCGTACCGCCGCGTTGACCCTGGCGCTCCTTGAGGCGCGGGAACATCGCAAAGACCTTCTCGACGTCCTCGTTGAAATATTTCAGGTTGTCGAGGCCCGCGCCCATCTGGAGATTTTCCATGACGGTCATGCGCGGGAAGATACGGCGTCCTTCAGGCGACTGCGCGATGCGGAGGCGGGCGATCTCATGCGTCGGCAGACGCGTGATATCTTGGCCATCGAAAACCACCGAGCCCTTGCGCGCCTGCGGACTTCCGCAAATCGTCATCATCAGCGTCGACTTGCCGGCGCCGTTGGCACCGATCAGGCTGACGATCTCGCCGCGATGGACCTCGATATCGATTCCGGCCAGGGCCCGGATGTTGCCATAGTAGGTTTCAACGCCCTGAACGTTCAGAAGTGGCTGGCCAGTCATTAGTGCGAGCCTCCTTCGAGGTTCTCTACGGCTGCAATCACTTCTTCCACTTCCTCGTCCTCGACACCGAGATAGGCCGCGATAACCCGCGGGTCCTGCTTCACTTCATCAGGCGTGCCATCGGAAATCTTCTGACCATATTCCAGCACGACGACATGGTCGGAAATTTCCATGACCACCGACATATCGTGCTCAATCAGCAGGATCGACGTGCCGCTTTCGCTGCGAATGCTGCGCAGCAGCGCGTTCAGCGCGGCCGACTCGCGGGGATTGAGGCCAGCAGCAGGCTCGTCCAGGCACAGAAGTTCCGGCTCCGTACACATGGCGCGCGCGATCTCAAGCCGGCGCTGTGCGCCATAAGGCAGATCACCAGCCGGGTCATCGGCGCGATCAATCAGATCAGCCTTCTCTAGCCAGTGGCGTGCCAGTTCAACGGCATTCTTCGCCTCTGCCCGATACGGCCCGATGCCCACGAGACCCATCACGGTGAACCCGGACGCCTTCATCAGCTTGTTGTGCTGGGCGACGAGCAGGTTTTCGAGAACCGTCAGGCCGGAAAACAGCCGGATGTTCTGGAACGTGCGGGCAACCTTGGCTTCCTTGGTGATCCGGAAGTCCGGAAGGCGCTCCAGCAAGAACTCCTTGCCGTCCTTCTGCTTCAGCGTGATCATGCCCATCGTCGGCTTATAGAAGCCGGTGATGCAGTTGAAGACCGTCGTCTTGCCGGCGCCGTTCGGGCCGATGAGTGCGGTAATGTCGCCACGCTTGGCTTCAAATGAGAAGTCGTTGATCGCCATCAGGCCACCGAACTTCATCGACAGATGCTCGACCTTCAGCAAAGTATCGCTGGTCATGTTTGTTTCCTGAGGGCTCATCAACCGTGGCCCTCCTTGGTAAAGCTGCCGGAAACTGCCTTGCGCTCCTTGAGGAAGGCTGTCGGTTCACGCGACCCCACGAAGCCGCGCGGCTTGATCAGCATCACGACGACCATCGCCAGGCCGAACAGCAGCATGCGGTAAAGCTCAGGCGTGAAGTCCGGTCCGAAAATCATCTTCAGGAAGGCCATCTCA
The DNA here is from genome assembly GCF_014851595.1 of Rhizobium sp. RHZ01. NCBI lineage: Bacteria > Pseudomonadati > Pseudomonadota > Alphaproteobacteria > Hyphomicrobiales > Rhizobiaceae > Rhizobium > Rhizobium sp. RHZ01. Next base: position 27,294 of record NZ_JACUZZ010000023.1, on the reverse strand, counting down.
CGCAGCATTTCCGTGCCGCCAACCATGACGATCGCAGCGATCGCGATACCGGTCAGCGAGCCCATGCCGCCGAGAACGACGATGGCGAGGATAACAGCCGATTCCAGGAAGACGAACGATTCCGGGGAAACGAAGCCCTGACGAGCGGCAAAGAAGGAGCCTGCGAAACCACCGAACATAGCGCCCGTCGCAAAGGCCGTGAGTTTCGTCGTCACCGTATTGATCCCGAGCGAGCGGCAGGCAATTTCGTCTTCGCGCATGGCCTCCCATGCACGGCCGATCGGCATCCGGCGCAGGCGGATCGTCACATAGGCGGTCAACATGCAGAGGGCAAGGATCAGGTAGAAAAGGAAGATCTTGTAGTACGCCGACGACATCGGCAGGTGGAACAGCTTCGCAAAGCCACCGGCGCTCGCATCGAACGGGATGCCGAAAAGCGTCGCCTTCGGAATGCCCGAGATACCGAACGTGCCTTTGGTGAGATCCGTCCAGTTGATGATGACCAGGCGAATGATTTCACCGAAGGCCAGCGTGACAATCGCGAGGTAGTCGCCGCGCAGTCGCAGGACCGGGAAGCCCAGAATCACACCCCACAGCGCTGCCAGAATACCGGACAGAGGCAGGAGCACCCAGAACGACAGGCCGAAATAGCTGGACAGGAGCGCGTAAGAGTAGGCGCCGATCGCGTAGAACGCCACGTAGCCAAGATCGAGCAAGCCAGCGAGGCCAACGACGATGTTCAGCCCCCAGGCCAGCATCACGTAGATCAGAATCTGGATACCGAAGTTATCCACCCACTTCAGCGAACCCTGCGGACCCGCGACGGCGTAGATGAACACCGGATAGAGCAGCAGTGCGACGAGCGCGATCTTCAAGAAATGTGTGTGGAAAAAGCCCTTTTCGGCCGAGATATCCAGCTCGCCACTACGCGCCTTCGCCAACTTGCGTGCATCAAGGTGCGGCCGCAGGAAGACGACGGTCAGGAAGCGACCGACGGCTGCAATCGCTACGAATATAGCCAGGAGGCCCCAGCGCTGAACAATGATGAGTTCGTTGCTGATATTCTGATCGGTCTTCAGGCCAACGTACAGCACGAACATGCCGAACGCGATCAGGGCAGCAAACAGAGCTTCTTTAATACCCGTCTGAACAAGTCCGGCTTTGGCGGGCTTGTCAGCGGAACGTACAACATTTTCCATGACGTTAAACCTTCTCGACTTCCGGCCGGCCCAGGATGCCTGTCGGCTTGAAGATCAGCACGAAAGCGAGGATGGCGAATGTCGCCACATCCTTGTACGCGATGGTGAAGTAAGCCGACCACAACGACTCGATCAAACCGATCATCAGCCCACCCAGGACAGCGCCTGGAAGCGAACCGATGCCGCCGAGAACGGCCGCGGTGAACGCCTTCACACCCGGTACGAAGCCGTCGTTGAAGTTCACGACACCATAATACATCAGATACATGGTACCTGCGACAGCAGCCAGCGCCGCGCCCATGATGAAGGTGATGGAAATCGTCTGATCGACATTGACGCCCAGCAGCGCCGCCATCTTGCGGTCCTGCTCAGTTGCACGCTGAGCGCGCCCAAGCGACGTATGATTGACGAGGTACCAGAACACCGTCAGCAGCACCACCGTGATAAGGATGATGACGATCTGCTTCAGCGAGATGGAGATGCCGGCGACGTTGTATACAGTGCTGACCAGCGGCGGGATCGGCTTGTTGCGCGGCCCCTGGGTCACCTGGATGAAGTTCGACAGCGTGATCGACATGCCGATCGCAGTGATCAGCGGCGCCAGGCGGAACGATCCGCGTAGCGGACGATAAGCAACACGCTCGATCGTCCAGTTCCACAAGCTCGTCATCAACATTGCGATAAGGAGCATAACCAGCAGCAAAACTGCAACCGGAAGACCCGCAAACATGGAGGTGAGGACGAGAAAAACGATGAGGCCGGCGAAACCGCCAAGCATGAAAATATCGCCATGGGCGAAGTTGATCATGCCGATAATGCCGTAAACCATCGTATAGCCAATAGCCACAAGGCCATAGATGGATCCAAGAGTCAGCCCATTAACGAGCTGCTGGACAAAATATTCCATATACCATTTCCCCTGGATGCAAGCCGGTTTAGCCAACATCTCTTGTTATTAGAGCTTTTGATGCGCCCTTGATTAAGGATTTCATACCGCTTTCAAACCAAAAGGGAAGCGCAAAATCGCAAAGCTCCAAAGTTCTTTGCCGTTTTGGTGAAAATGACTTTTTTGCGACTAACAATTCGCTTTTTTTAACATGTGAAGCCCCAGAAAGCGCTTTTTGACTTTAGAATGGTGCAAACTGCAACACCATCCCGCTTTCGGACAATGCCGCGGCACGGGGCAGGCTGGATTCTGTCCCAGAAACTGTCGCTTGAATTTGGCAAGTTTCACTTGGCCGAGGGAATTGCTTATATAAAGGTGAAACGCTTCAGGTGAGCGCAACAAAAAGATCCGGAAGGCGAGCAATGCTCGAAACATTTGAGCGCGCCGCTCTCGAAGCGGGCAAAGCGATTATGAAGGTCTATCGGGAGGGATGCCCGACCGCCAGGAAAGCAGACAACAGCCCGGTCACCATCGCCGACGAGCGCGCCGAGCGCATTATCATTGCACAGCTTAAAGCCGCGTTCCCCGATACGCCGATTATCGCGGAAGAATCAGTGGCAGCAGGAAACGTGCCTGCGATCGGCAGATCCTTCTTCCTTGTGGATCCGCTCGACGGCACACGGGAATTCGTCGAGCGACGACGCGAGTTCACCGTGAACATTGCCTATATCAGCGGGGGACGCCCTCTCGCAGGGATCGTTTATGCCCCCGCCCTCGGCGTCGCCTTCGCTGGCGAGGACAGCAAGGCCGAGAAACTCCTTGTCGACGACCGTTTTCAGGTGACACGGCGGACGCCCATCCAGGTGCGTCCGCAACCGGCCGACCGGACGGCTTTGGCAAGCCGATCCCACAACAGCCCCCAGACAGATGTTTTTCTCGCCGCAAACGCGATCTCCCACTGCACCAACATCGGCTCCTCGCTGAAATTCTGCATGCTGGCTGAAGGCCTGGCCGACGTTTATCCGCGCTTCACGCGGACAATGGAGTGGGATACAGCCGCGGGGGATGCCGTGCTGCGCGCTGCGGGCGGCTCCACCGTAACGCTGGACGGGTTGCCGCTGACCTACGGCAAGACGTCTCAAATGCATGACAGCGACTTCGCCAACCCGAACTTCATTTCCTGGGGCGGCGCCAGATCCGCTTTGGAGCGGGCATAACCTCGTCGGAAAAACACGCAAAATCAGCGGGATGCGGCTTTCGCTGTCCACGTCTCATAGGGCGGCTTTTCTCTTGGCTCGGCTCTGCCCACAGGCGCTGGCAATCGCTTGCTTATCCCGGAGACCGGCTTTTATCTCCTGCAATTGACGGCAAGCACCCTCTCCTCCTCCGGGCACGAAACTGCGATCGAGGTAAATGGTACGACGGAACTCGCCTCTCTCGTCGGTTCCGCGTCGACCAGCGCAGCACGCGATATTGCCTGCACCGTGGCCGCATTGAACGAGGGAGACTGGCTGGCGCTCCTGCATCACGGAAGCGCACAATATGAGTTTGGAGCCGCAGAGACCGGGCTTTCGGCAATAATGCTCTAGATCGGTTCGATAAACGCCTAGAGCAGCCGATAGCGAAGTGCGCGAGCGATTGCCTGCATGCGGTTAACAGAGTCGAGCTTTCGCATCGCGCTCTTCAGGTAGCCGATGACCGTATGTGCGGAGAGATCGAGAATAATCGCGATCTCTTCACTGCTCTTTCCGGCGGCCGACCAACGCAGGCACTCGATTTCCCGGCTGCTGAGGTTCTCCATCGGTTGCTCAACAGGGTTCTGCTGCGCAAACAGCTCCAGAAACTCCATCGCCCGGAAAACCTGCTGCATTGCCTCTTCGCGAGCGAGACGCACGCGCTCACCCGAGAATGCGAATATGAAGTGCCGCAAATACATGTCATGCAAGGCAAAGGCAAATGTGTCCTTGAGGCCATGGCCCCTGAAGTGCGCCGTCAGCCGGTCGTTTCCCTGGTTTGCAGCCGCGCTTTCGAATGGCGCCTTGTCACAGAAGACAGGCATCGCTGTCGTCTTGAGAGCCGAGACCAGCTTGCTGCAATAGAAGAGGTCAACCTCCTCATAGAGATCAATGAGCTCTTGCGGCCAGTTGCTAGCGAGATAGTTGCTGGCGAAGCCACTGCGGTCCCCGCGCGGAAACTCCGCAAACAAGTAGTGGTTGAATCCCGCCTCGACTGCCATCTCAGCCACGCAATCGTTGAATCGTTCCGAGGACATTTTCTGCGCGGACGCGATCCGCGAAAAAACAGCATCCCCCACGCCGTCGCGGACGGCGCGTTCTTGCTTCTTCATTTTCCTGTCCCTCGGCGGCTAGCTTCGCCTCAGCTTCTTCATTTCGTCGACCAGAATGGCCACGCGCCGCAGAGGAAAAGCAAAGGCACGTATCAAAAGGACACGAAGCAAACCTTAGTTATTCCGGGCACCACGAAAAGAACGGAGACGCGGTCTTGCACTAACAACTACGTTGCGGCGCTTATAAATTGACGTTCGTCAATTGCCCACTAGCCATTGCGCATGGCTCCTATGCGCTCATCACAAATTTACGCAGGGGAAGGCTACGAGGGCGCGCAAATTGCTTCCAGGAAGTCGACGCCTAAACTTCTTATCAAAGTGTTACTATGCGCTTAGGCAATTCTTAAATGTGACAAGCTAGAGTGACGGCCGTGGTCTTGAGTTGTGTAGAGAGTCCAATGACCGAAATGATACGTCCCCGAGTAAAATATGTCATCGGCCCCGATGGCAGCCCGCTGACGATTGCGGATTTGCCACCGCCGAATACCAGGCGCTGGGTTATCCGTCGCAAAGCAGAGGTTGTAGCGGCGGTTCGCGGTGGCCTGTTGAGCTTGGAAGAAGCGTGCGAGCGTTACACGCTGACTGTCGAAGAGTTCTTGTCCTGGCAGTCTTCCATTAACAGCCATGGCCTTGCCGGTTTGCGCACCACGCGTATTCAGCAGTATCGCCACTGACACGCCCATCCTGGGCAACGATTTTCAGATTCGGGCCGCTTGCATGTCCTGAGGGGGATATACAGACGGCCCGCAATCATTAACGCAGCCTGCAGACGCCCTGCTTTTATGCTGCGACAAGCCTCACCACGAGTTCCCTGCTCCATAGACCACTCGGCAGGAAAATCGGTCGGTGAGCCGGAATTGCTGCCGGCCTCGTACCGGCAGCAATTGTCCCCGCCTCTTCTCATCGAACACTGTGTCCACATCGCCCGCCTTGGCGCGGCCGGGATGACATGCCAATTTCCGACCGACAGCTGAATGTTGACGAGGAATGGCAATGAACATCAGGAATGAAGAGAATCCCTCCGGCGGCCGCTACGTTGCAGAGGTCGAGGGCCATCAGGCCGAAATGACCTATTCCCGCGCATCGCCGGCGCTTGTCATTATTGACCACACCGGCGTACCCGATGCGCTGCGCGGCAAGGGCGTTGGCCAGGCACTTGCTCTTCATGCCGTCGAGGAGGCACGCAAAGGGGGATGGAAGATCTTCCCGTTATGTCCCTTCTTCAAAGCGCAAGCGCAACGCCACGAGGAGTGGCGCGACGTCATTAACGGTTAGCCCAATAACGCCAAAAGCCATGTATGACGGACGTGACGGCCCATCATGCATGGCTTTTTTCGAGGCGATCCCAAGGTGCCGACAGCACCCGTTTCCCGCCTTAGGCTCTTGCCCGGACTGCGCCGTCGCGCTCTTCGAGCGCGGCTGCACGTGCATATTCCGCCTGTATCTCTTCCAGCGCCTGTTCAAGCGCCTCTTCCTGCATCTTCAGTTCCTTGATCGAGACCTGAAGATTGTCCGCGCGCTGGCGAGCTGCCTTTGCGAAGGTCGGATAGGCGAAGTGATTCGGGTCGGAAATGCCGGACTTCTTTTCCTCGACGACGATCTGGCTCTCCAGATCCTTCGTCATCCTATCAAATTCGGACATCATCATCTGCAATTGCTGCAGTTGGCGACGTTTTTCGTTCACCTGAAACTCCTTCAGGCGAACTAGGCTCTCACGCGACTTCATACGCATTACTCCAGTGATGCGAGACCCCTGCTCCACTTTAAATCGCCCTTGCCGGCCGCTTTGACGCGGCCTGCTAAAAAATTTCCGTCGGTATTAACAAAAACCTACCGCTGGTAACCTTTCGTTTACGGGCATCGTTAATGATAGTGCCGATGATTTAAGGGTCGGTAAACACAACTACGCGATTTCCGATACTGTTTCATTGGTGAGTCGAATGAATCGCTTACCGGCCGTTCTTAATGTAAAAGTTAAGATCTGGCTTTGCGAATTCTCGTTGGAAAACAGCGGAATGGACAAAATATTTAATAAATTCGTTACCTCTTGCCAGAGTGAATCAGAATTTGTTAACCATTTCGTGGCAGCTTCCAAATCACGCAATGATGTATTCGGTATCGCGTAGGGGCCAGACCACCTTTCGGCGGCGGTAAAGGGGATAATAATGCGGGTACTACTCATTGAAGACGACAGCGCGACAGCGCAGAGCATCGAATTGATGCTCAAATCAGAAAGTTTTAACGTCTACACCACCGATCTGGGTGAAGAAGGCGTGGACCTAGGGAAGTTGTATGATTACGACATCATCCTTCTCGATTTGAACCTTCCCGACATGTCCGGATATGAAGTGCTCCGCACTCTCCGCCTGTCCAAGGTCAAGACACCCATCCTGATTCTCTCGGGCATGGCCGGTATCGAGGACAAGGTTCGCGGTCTCGGCTTTGGCGCCGACGACTACATGACCAAGCCGTTCCACAAGGACGAACTGGTTGCGCGCATACATGCAATCGTTCGTCGTTCCAAGGGTCATGCCCAGTCGGTCATCATGACCGGCGAACTGATCGTCAACCTCGACGCCAAGACGGTCGAAGTTGGTGGCCAGCGCGTGCACCTGACGGGCAAGGAATACCAGATGCTGGAGCTTCTTTCGCTCCGCAAGGGCACCACGCTCACCAAGGAAATGTTCCTGAACCATCTCTATGGCGGCATGGACGAGCCGGAACTGAAGATCATCGACGTCTTCATCTGCAAACTGCGCAAGAAGCTCGCAAATGCTGCCGGTGGCGCAAACTACATCGAAACCGTCTGGGGCCGCGGCTATGTTCTGCGCGAGCCGGACGGCGCCGAGTACGCCGAGACCGCCTGATACGTCAGCCCCTTTGCCAAGACTGAGAAAATCCCGTCCTCTGTGGCGGGATTTTTTCGTTGTGACATAGAAAAAGCCGCCCGTGGCGGCTTCGATCGTTGGCGGGTAGTCGCAATTATGCTGCGATAGCGCGGTGGCCGAATACGGCCGTCAGAATCTTGCGATCGAAGGGTTTGAGGAGGAAATCAGTCGCCCCTGCCCGCTTGCCCATCATCAGCTTCTTGAGGTCGGCCTCAACCACGCAATAGTAGATTTTGACGTCCTTGCCGCCTTCCATGCCGCGGATCGCCGAAATCAACTCGAGCGCGCGGTCCATGCCAGAATCGACGATCAGGTATTCTGGAAGTTCCACCTGGCAACTGGAGAGAGCTTCGACAACGTTGGAGGCTTCGATGACCATGAAGTCGAGTTCGGAAAGGATGCGCTTCCCCACCTTCCGAACGACGTCAGATGAGTCGGCGATCATAAACCTCTGCATGGCTGCTCCTTGCCCCAGCTTCTAATGCGGCTGGCGTGTTATCGGCCAAGAATAGAAACATTAGGCTAAGGATTTATTACCTCGACGGTCGGATCGCCGTCGAGGTCCCTGCATCAAGCTGCGATGACGTCAGCGGTAAACGTAAGTTCTTCGGCGGTCGCGCTATGCCCGAGCGCCATACCGCATTCATCGGCAAGCAGCACGGTGTAGTAGGGCTGGATCGAGTGGGCGTCGATGGCTTCCTCGATTTCCCCCGTAGAGATCTCCACGAATTTCGGCGGCAGGCGCATCAGCTTGCCCTTCGCAACGATCTTGAATTTTGCGTCCAGTTCGGGGTTCTCAAGCGTGACTTCGATGACACCGCCACGTGGAATTGACGAATAGGCTACCAGGAAGAGATTGAGCAGCAACTTGACGCGGTTCTTGGCGATAATCGCGCGCGGACCAGTCCAGACAACCTCGGTCTTCTTCTCCGCGGCAGCAAAATCCTTCGCCGCACGTTCGGCTTCGCCGGTATCGATCGAAGCCCCGACCGATCCCGAGGCCCCGAAGGCAAGCCGGGCGAACTTCAGACGGACAGAGGCGTTGAGCGCGCTTGTCCTGATAAGATCCATCGCGTCGGCATCGGCGCCGCCCTCGTCCAGAAGCTCCAGACCATTGTTGATTGCGCCAACCGGCGAGATGACGTCATGGCAGACGCGGCTGCACAGAAGCGCGGCCAGGTCGGGGCCAGCAAGGGTGAGGTTTGGATTCTTCGACATCATAGTCTCCAGGAGGGCGGCAGGGTCATTCCGCCGCCTCTTTTGCGTCATTTAAATTGCGCGAAGTTTGCGGCCGTACTCAGCGCCATAATGACACCATATTTGGTAAACCGATTGTTAAGACCATACGCGCAAAATGAACGAAACGCCGGAAACGGCTCATCGTACCGACCATGATGAACGGATAACACCATGCGCGCCCATTTTTTCGGAAGACTCTCCGCCATCTGGCGGCTTCTCGTTGCGCTGACATTTTCGCCCCTCGCGCTTGTCCCAATGCAGGCATCGGCGCAGCAGTCTAACGGCGGCCAGTATTCGATGCAGGAAATCGTCGACGCTGGGCACTCGTTCTTCGGCTCGACCAGCGGCGGGCTGGCCAAGGTGATCGAAGCCGCCTTTCAGAAATACGGCCTTCCCAACGGCTATGTCCTCGGCCAGGAAGGTTCCGGAGCTTTCATCGCCGGTCTCACCTACGGCGAAGGCCAGTTGAATACAAAGAATGCCGGTGAGCATCCGCTCTACTGGCAGGGTCCGTCGCTCGGGATCGACTATGGCGGTCAGGGCACGCGCGTCATGATGCTCGTCTACGACCTGCCCTCGACCGACGCCATCTACGCGCGCTTCGGTGGCGTCAGTGGTCAAGCCTTCGTTATCGCCGGCTTCGGCATGACGCTTCTCAAGAACGACAACGTACTGGTGGTGCCGATCCGCACAGGCGTCGGTGCTCGCCTCGGATTGAATGTCGGCTACCTCAAGGTCACCCCTAATCCGACCTGGAATCCCTTCTGATTCCCATCGGCGCAGCGAACTCTCGCTCGCCGTGACCTATCCGCCACTTGCTCTACGCGTCAGGTCCGCTTAATCATTGGTCCTGACGCAACTCAACTTCTGGAAGCCGTGGCCGCGCCGTGATCGAATATGCTCTCTTGTTCGGATTGGGCTTCCTGGCGGCAGCGTTTCTCGTCTTTCTCGTGTCGCCTGCCGTCCACCGCCGCATCGTCTGGTATACGGAAAACCGTATGCGCGCGACCATGCCACTCAGCCCGCAGGAAGTGCGCGCGCAGAAGGATATGGTCCGGGCCCTCTATGCTGCCGAGAACGCCAAGACGACACAGGACCTCGTGCGCGAGCGCGAAAAGTCGCTGGCGCTGCAACTGAAGCATGACTCGCTGGCGCTCGACGCAGGACGGTTTGCCGCCGAGATCGAGGGGCTACAGGCGCAAATCAGCGACATGAGTGTCGAGGCCGCGGAACAGCGCTCGCACCTGCGCAAGGACGAGAACTACATCAGCCAGCTTAAGACGAGCCTCCACATCGCCGAGCAAGCAAGCGCCGCCAAGGAAGGCGAGCTCGACGCTCTTCGCACGCGCCTTAACAAGCTTGCGGAGCAGACCGACAATCTCAAGATCGATCTCGCAGCGCGCGATACCGAAATCGAGAGCCTGACGTTCAAGGCGAACGCAGTCCGCATCGAGCGCGACAATCTTCGCCAGGACGTGAACCTGCTGCAGAAGCGCGCCAAGGATGCGGAGCAGGCGCTCGCCCAGCATGAGCACGCAGTCATCCGGCTCGAGGACAAAGCGGGGCGCGATGCGGCGTCAACGGCCGACAAGGATACGCTTCTCGGACGCCGCCAGCAGGAAATTACCAAGCTGAAGGAACAGATCAAGGCGGCGAATGCCGAGCTGCGCAAGGCAAACCGTGCATTGCGCAACGCTGGACTTCAGCCCGTGGTCGCAGATGCGGTTTCAGAGGAGCGGGCAACCGAGGAAACAATGCCGACTGAGCTCGACACAGCAGCGATTGCAGCGCGCCTGAGCGACGAAGTGCGCAAGCGCAGCGCCGCGGTCTCGGAACAACTTCTGAAAGCGAAATCCGACACCAGCCACGACGGTGCGATACGTGAAGAGATCGCCGGCATTGCTGCAAGCATGGTTGCATTGACCGCTATCAACGAAGGACCCTCCTCACCGATCCGCGACCTTCTGCCGGATGGCACCGACAATCAGGACGGAGAGCGTATCAACCTCGCGCAACGCGCCGCGACAATCCTGTCCGAACCGGGCTGAACTCAGATCAGCTTCGCTGCCGATGACATGGCAAAGAGGGCGATGCCGGTCGCCGTCGCCACATTGAGGCTGTCCAGTCCCTCCGACTGCGGGATCCGCGCGCTTTGAAAACGTTCCAGGAGTGCAGGCGGCAGCCCCTCGCCTTCCGTACCCACGACCAGCGCCATGCGATCGGTTGGCGGTATGGCTCGAATGTCGGTCTCCCCGCGCGGCGAGAGCGTCCAGATTGCAAAGCCACTCGCAGCAAGCCGTGTTAGAACGTCGAGCGCCGTGCCCTTCCGCTCATAGGGAACACTGAGTACGGAGCCGACAGAAACACGTAGCGCCTTGCGATAAAGCGGGTCACACGAAGTCTCATCGAGAAAGATGGCATCCGCCTTGAAGGCGGCCGCATTGCGGAACATCGACCCGGCATTGTCATGGTTGGAAATACCGCAGCCGACAAGGACAAGCGAACGATCGGGCAATCGGTCGACAAGCTCGGTTCCGACCACCTCTCGCCTGCCAAGGGCCAACACGCCTCGATGGAGATGAAACCCGACGATCCGATCTAGGACGTCCGCCTCTGCGACATAGACCGGCACGTCATCAGGCAGTCTCTCGAGGATTGGAGCGACGCCGTCGACACGGTTCCTGAGAAGCAGCACTTTTTCGGTCGCAAAGCGACCGCCGTGGCTCGCTTCCACAAGCACGCGAAGGACTACCGTGCCCTCCGCGATGAAGCGGTTCTGCCGGCCGGTCAGATCGCGCTCGCGGATGTCGCGAAAGTCAGCGATACGAGGATCGTCCGCGCTCTCGATGGCAACGAGGCGAGAGGCCATTGTCCTAGCCGCCGCTGACCGTCACATCGGCAACAATGCGCCCCGACTTGATATCGAAGATGAGCGACTTCTTGATTCCATCGGCTGTCGCGCCAAAGAACATGATCTGGCCTCCCGAGAGCGACGACGACTGGATGACGAAGCCCGACGGCAAAGTTGCCGTGACCGATACCGGCGCATCGGATGGTACACCGGCAGAAGTTACGGCTGTCGGTTCCTTCGCGGGCGCGCGCATCGCTTTGTAGACAACCGCGCCGAAGACAGCCATAAGGCTCACGAACATGATGACGCCTGAGACGATCTGCAGGCGGATCATCTTGCGCCGGACACGTTCCATCGCCGGATCCAGGGGCTTTTCGTCCTGATCGTCTTCTGGCTGGATATTCGTCATATGTGGCGTTCCGTTCTTTAAGTAATTCGGAGAAGAAGCGTCTTGAGCGACCCCTTTAAACAAGCTGCCGGCATTAGAAAAGTCCTCACCGCCGACGAGAACGCCGAAGGCCGTCTTGACGCGTGGATGACCGGACAGCTCGGCGAGGAGTTTTCGCGCAGCCGCGTGAAGGCGCTAATCAAGGAGGGCCAGGTCTCCGTGGGCGGCAAGATCCTCGCCGATCCGCAGAAAAAGGTTCGTCCAGGCGACACCTTCGAGATCCTGCTGCCCGAGCCGGAGGATCCGACGCCCAAGGGCGAGAATATCCCGCTCGATATTCTTTATGAAGACGATGACCTCATCGTCATTTCCAAGCCGGCCGGTCTCGTGGTGCACCCCGCGGCTGGCAATTGGACGGGCACGCTCGTCAACGCGTTGATCTATCATTGCGGCGACAGTCTTTCCGGTATCGGCGGTGTGCGCCGTCCGGGCATCGTCCACAGGCTGGACAAGGACACCACAGGTGTCATGGTCGTCGCCAAGAACGACATCTCCCATCGCCATCTGTCGCTGCAATTCGCCGACCATGGGCGGACCATGCCGCTGGAGCGGGCTTACCAAGCGATTGTCTGGGGCCGCCCTCGCACGCTGACTGGAACGATCGATGCACCGCTCGGCCGCGCCGTCGGCGACCGCACGCGTCGCGCCGTCAAGCGATCCGAGACGCAGGATGCCGACGAGGCGATCACCCACTACGAAGTGCTCGAACGCTTCCATGAGAATCCTGATGCCACGTCGCTAGCCTCGCTGGTCGAGTGCCATCTCGAAACCGGCCGCACCCATCAGATCCGCGTCCACATGGCACATATCGGCCATCCGCTACTCGGCGACACCGTCTACGGAGCAGGTTTCAAAACAAAGGCAAACCTGCTTCCGGTTGCCGCCAGGAAGACCGTGAATGCCTTCGGAAGACAGGCGCTCCACGCCTACATGCTGCAATTCGAGCACCCTCGCACCGGCGAGGTCATGCACTTCGAGGTGCCTCTGCCCGAGGACATGGAAGAGTTGGCAGACGCCCTGCGTGCGGAGCGAGAGTAACGCCTTCGTGAAGCGGTGTATGGTCTTGAACCCCTGTTCCGCCATACTTATCTGTATATTGACTTAGTGCGGGCTTGGATAAAGCCGCATGTCCCGGTTTGCCTTTCGACGCAGGGGCGCGTTCCATTGGGAACCGGAATTCAGATAGGAGGGTGCTTTATGGCCCGAAATAACTTGCCGTCCATTACCGCCGGCGAAAACGGTCTCAATCGCTATCTCGACGAAATCCGCAAATTTCCGATGCTGGAGCCGCAGCAGGAATACATGCTGGCGAAGCGCTATGCGGAACACGGCGATCGCGAAGCGGCACACAAACTCGTCACCAGCCACCTGCGCCTCGTTGCGAAGATCGCAATGGGCTACCGCGGCTATGGCCTACCAATCGGCGAAGTCGTCTCTGAAGGCAATGTCGGCCTGATGCAGGCCGTCAAGAAGTTCGATCCGGAGCGCGGCTTCCGTCTTGCCACCTATGCCATGTGGTGGATCAAGGCCTCAATCCAGGAATACATCCTGCGTTCGTGGTCTCTGGTGAAGATGGGTACGACCGCCAACCAGAAGCGGCTGTTCTTCAATCTGCGTCGCCTCAAGGGCCGTATCCAGGCCATTGACGATGGCGACCTGAAGCCGGAACACGTTGCTGAGATCGCCACCAAGCTGAACGTCTCCGAGGAGGAGGTCGTTTCGATGAACCGTCGCCTTTCCGGCGATGCCTCGTTGAACGCACCGATCAAGGCCTCGGAAGGCGAATCCGGTCAATGGCAGGATTGGCTCGTCGACGACCATGACAGCCAGGAAGAGGTTCTTATCGAACAGGATGAGCTCGACACGCGCCGCCGCATGCTGGCGAAGGCGATGAGCGTTCTGAACGACCGCGAGCGCCGTATCTTCGAGGCACGTCGCCTCGCGGAAGATCCGGTGACCCTGGAAGACCTCTCGTCCGAATTCGACATTAGCCGCGAACGCGTTCGTCAGATCGAGGTCCGCGCCTTCGAAAAGGTCCAGGATGCCGTCCGCAAGGACGCTCTCGAACGCGCCAAGGCCGTTCGCGTGGTCGAAGCGACCGCGTAACGCCATTGCAATTTCAAATCAAAAAGGGCGGGACCGATGGTCCCGCCCTTTCTTTTATCCATTCGACAGGCGCTTATTGGCTGGTCGATACATCGCCAAAAGCAGCCCATTCCTTGATCGCGGCGTTGAACGCCTCGCCGCCCGTAGTACCCTTCTGCATCGTCAGAAGCGCGCGGCGACCATTGCGGTAGGTGATCGGCATATCGATCCAGTCGCGGCTTGAAAGGAGATCGAGGTTCGCCTTGCGCGCATCCGGATAGTCGTTCAGCGCGATCATGTGGAAATCGTCGGTGATCTTTGCCGGAACGGCAATCAGGGCGTCGCCCCGATCCTGTTCGGTTCGCTTCATCGAGATACGCTGAACGCTCTCGATAGCGCCACCTTCAAAGTTCGGCGGCAGCGAGAAAACCACCTCGACGATGTGGCTGGCCGGCAGCGACGCATCGGAATTGCGCTTGAAGGTAAGCTGCGCCGACAGATTGCGTTCTGGAACAGTCACGGTCCCCTGTACGGTCGCTTCCTGCCTGCCATCCGGGCCTGTCTCGTGCTGAAGACTCCAGACGACCGAGCCCTGGATGGCGGTCGGTGAACTCTGACCGATCCGCTCTTCGTACAGGAACATCTTCTCGGAGGAGCCGACCGGCGCAGCTTGCGTGGCTCCAGCCGCCGGCGGCGTCGTCGCGGGTGCGGTGGCAGCCGGGACGGCAGGTGTCGTCGAGGTCGCGGGCGGCGTCGGATCCGCTGCAGCAACGTTCTGCTCGGCTACCGACTTTCCTTCCGCCGTAGGCGTTCCCGGAACGGAGGCCGGACCGTTGTCGACTTCGGTGCCATCGGCAAGAAGCCGCTGGTTGAACTTGTTGTTGACGGAAGCCCCGTCATTCAAGGACGCAACTTCCTTGTTTGCCTCAGCTGGCTTCGCATCGCTCCTCTGGGGCGCCGCATCCGGCTTGGCAGGCGTCTGCTCGTTCTTCGCGCTCTGCGAGGGAGCAGCGCTGACGAGGTTTTTCACCATTGACGACAGCGCGTCCCGATTGATCCAGGCAGCGTATCCGCCACCACCGACCACGCCAAGCGCAATGAGGATCGTCACGATGGAGCCAATGCCGAAGCGACGGCGCTTCGGCTCCATGCGCAGGTTCTTACCCTGGAACTTAGCAGCAACAGCACTGTCGAGATCGGCGGCCGGAATGCCATCATCATCTTCGGCAACCACGCCGCGGTTGTCGTATCCGCGAAGCGGCTTTGCCTCCTGCCAATTGGTTTCCGGTACAGCTTTTGCCGGCGTCCCATGAATTTCGGAGAAGAGATCGCCGTCATCGAAATGAGCGTTGATCGGAACTTTCTTGCCGTTTTCGATCGGTGGCAGATCGTCGAAGGCTGCGGCCTCCCAGGAGAAGCCCTCATTCGCGGCGGGCATCTTCACGCCGCCCGGCGTATGGTCGAATCCCGTGATGACGTCTTCAAACGCGCGCGCCGCTTCGTTGGCCGGAGCAACCGGCGCAGATTCCGAAAACTGCCTGAGTTCTTCGAGCGCCCAATCCGTCTGCGCATCCTTGGCCGGAGGTGCAGGCGTTTCCTCTACTGGCTCTGCCCACACCGGATCGAAATGCGCAGCGGCATCCGCTTGGAGCGGCTCCTCCTGGCTGCGATCCACGAATTCTTCCGGCGGACGATCCAGCCCATAGACGGGCTCGACAAGGCGATTGGTCAGGTCGTAGTCGCGAGCAATTGGCTGCAGAACCGGCTCTTCGTCGGGCGGCTCGGGCGGCTCGACAACAGGCTCCTCGACTGCGCCAACATACTCCTCGTGACCGTACTGCTCCTCGCGAGCGACGTCGTCTTCATGAGCGGCCTGCCAATGCTCGACAGGCTCGGCTTCCCCGACAGGAGCGCGCGGCTCTTCATGCTCCCAATGTGCGTCCTGCTGCGCGGTGTGTTCCTGTTCGGCAGCGACAGGCTCCTCATAATGAGGCGTAGGTTCTTCGTGATAGGGCGCAGGCTCTTCGACCGGCTCTTCGTAGGCAGGCGCAGGTTCTTCGGCTGCCATCTGCTCTTCGTGAACCGGCGTTTCATGCGCCGGCTCCTCGACCACAGCTTCGCTGGCAACCGGTTCGGGAACGGCCGCTTCCGGCTCGTTGGCCGCTTCGGCGCTTGCCTCAACCTCAGGCTCGGCGGCTAGCGCTGCATCGTCGACCAGAACGGCTTCTGCGTGTTCGGCTTCGACTTCGCGGATTGCAGCTTCGAGTTTTTCAAGCTGCCGTTGCAGCATCGCTTCCGGTGGGCGCGGCTTCATATTCTCGAGCTGCCGCTGAACAGCACCGCGAGCACGCTCGTAGACTTTCACCCGCATCTCGGGAGTATTTTCAGACAGGCCGTCAACCGCCCGCCGGATAACTGCGATAAAATCCGCCATTCGTACTTTCTCTAAGAGTGCGGTCCGCCCTGCGAACCGCACAAATAATGACCCGCGACCTTAGTCCTCAAACGGATCGGTCACAAGTATCGTGTCGTCGCGCTCAGGACTTGTAGACAAGAGAGCGACGGGCGCCCCGATCAGTTCTTCGACCTGGCGAACATACTTGATTGCCTGGGCCGGCAGATCAGCCCAGCTGCGTGCACCGACAGTCGATTCCTTCCAGCCTTCCAGCGTGATGTAGATCGGCTCTACGCGGGCCTGGGCAGCCTGGCTAGCCGGAAGATAATCGATCTCTTTGCCGTCAAGCTTGTAGGCGACGCAGATCTTCAGTTCGTCGAGACCGTCGAGAACGTCGAGCTTGGTTAGCGCGATGCCCGTGATGCCCGATGTCTTCACCGTCTGGCGGACCAGAACCGAATCGAACCAGCCGCAGCGGCGCGGACGACCGGTATTGACGCCGACTTCGCGACCAACTGTCGAAAGATGCTTGCCGATCTCATCGTTCAGTTCGCACGGGAACGGACCTTCGCCCACGCGCGTCGTGTAAGCCTTGGTGATGCCGAGAACATAGCCGATTGCCGTCGGGCCGAGACCCGAGCCGGCGGCGGCCTGACCGGCAACCGTGTTCGACGAGGTGACGAAGGGATAGGTGCCGTGGTCGTTGTCGAGCAGCGCACCCTGCGCACCTTCGAACAGGATGCGGGCACCGGCCTTGCGCTGGTCGTCGAGGATACGCCAGACCTGGTCGACATAAGGCAGAACCTGGTCGGCGACCTCGTTCAGTTCCTTCTCGAGCGATTCCACCGAAATCTCCGGCAGTCCGAGGCCGCGGCGCAGCGCATTGTGGTGCGTCAGCAGACGGTCGATCTTGGCCGGCAGCGCTTCCTTGTCGGCCAGGTCGATGGCGCGGATCGCGCGGCGACCGACCTTGTCTTCATAAGCCGGGCCGATGCCGCGGCGAGTGGTACCGATCTTGGTTCCGCTGTTGGAAGCCGCGTCTTCGCGGAAGCCATCGAGGTCGCGGTGCAGCGACAGGATCAGCGGTGCGTTGTCCGCGATGCGCAGCACCTCGGGCGTTACATTGACACCCTGCGCGCGCAGCTTCGCGACTTCGGCGACGAAATGATGCGGATCGACGACGACGCCATTGCCGATGACACTGAGTTTGCCGCGCACGAGGCCGGATGGCAGAAGGGCAAGCTTGTAGCTGACACCGTCGATGACCAGCGTGTGGCCCGCATTGTGTCCGCCCTGATAGCGCACGATCACATCGGCGCGTTCCGAAAGCCAATCGACAATCTTGCCTTTGCCTTCGTCACCCCATTGCGAACCGACTACAACTACGTTCGTCATTCACGTCTTCCTGTTAAAGGCGGATTTAACCGCACCCTTCTCAAACCCGCGCATCTATAAAGCTTTGTCACCGGGAAATCGACCCTGTTATGCCGCCGAAATCGGCTTTTTACGTGACAAATCAGCCATCATCGGGCTATTGGCCGATCATGTCCCAAGGTTGAGAACCACATCGCCGTCATCTGGAAGAATCGCCTGTGCAGGTCGCCGCTTATATTTCTCTCGTCGTCGCGGCACTATGCTGGGGCGGAAACGCGGTGGCGGGCAAGCTCGCGCTCGGGCACGTCAGCCCGATGACGCTGACGTTTCTGCGCTGGTGCCTTGCGACGGCACTCATTGCCGCCGTTTCCGTACCGCAATTGAAGCGCGACTGGCCGATCGTCCGCAAGAACCTGCCGCTGCTCTTCTTCTACGGCATCATCGGCTATACGCTTTTCAACGCGATGCTTTACTCGGCCGTCCAGTACACAACCGTGATCAATGTTGCGATCGAGCAGGCCGGGATCCCGATGCTGATCTTCCTGCTGAACTTCGTCTTCTTCCGCACAGGCGTTTCTACAGCACAGATAGTCGGCTTCGCCATGACGCTCGGCGGCGTCGCATTGACCGCCGCGCATGGTGACCTGACGACCCTGCTGCAGCTCGGTCTCAACCGTGGCGACGGCCTCATGCTGATCGCCGTAGCCGCCTATTCTGTCTACACGATTTTTCTACGCTGGAAACCGCCCCTTGATTGGCGCACGCTGATGGCGATCCCCGCCCTCGGCGCGACGCTGACAGCAGTGCCACTTCTCATCTGGGAGGGCACGCAAGGTGCTGTGCAATTGCCAGACAACAAGGGCTGGCTGATTGCCTTCTACACTGCCATCTTCGCGTCCCTGCTTGCCCAGATCCTCTATATCAAGGGCGTCGAGGCGATCGGCGCAAATCGCGCCGGGCTCTTCATCAACCTCGTGCCGGTCTTCGGAACGCTGTTGTCCGTGGCGCTGCTTGGCGAGCATCTTCAGCCGTTCCATGTGATCGCGCTTGCGCTCGCTTTGGGCGGCATTGCCATCGCCGAAAAAGGCCGTCCCCAGCGCGCAGTCTCGACCGTCCCCGCCTCGCCTATGGACTAGAGCTTTCAGAAAATTGAAACGTTCTGCCGGAGCAGGTTTTCGACAGGGCAGGAACGATTGATGAAGGACATACCCCAAGGTACGTCCGAGCCGGTCGCCGCTGTTCCTGGCGGAACGATGCCCGGCCTCACGGGCTGGCTGAAACGGGCCGCCTGATCGACCGACCGACTCCGTTTGAGCCAACAGAACGCTTCGATTTAACCCCGAAAGGCGCTAGCCGAGTTCCAGGGTCGTCACGCCGAAAATGCTCCTGAGCGGAACGACCGGCGCTGTGCCCCGATACATCCGCGCCGTTTCGAAGACGGGCGCCAAGCCCAGGCTCTCGGCAAGTTCAATGGCCTCGCCATTGTTGGTGGGAACATCGATGAAGACCTTCGCTCCCTTGGCATGCTGCGCCAGAACCGAAATCAGAGCCGCCGCGCTATCCCTGTCGCCTGCAAACAGCGGGCCGATCTTGTAGCCCTCGTAGCAACGGCGGATGGTTCCGTAGCCGCGAATCTTGCCACGCTTGCGCACCACGGCCGAGTGCCTGTCCTTGCGAGTAGCACACCATGACGCCACGAAGGTTGGCCGCGGCGCCGGAAAGATCATCGCGTCATAGCGCAGCAATCCGTCGAGTCTATCCGAGACAGCGTGGGCAACCAGTGTTGATTCCGGCAAGGCAGAGATCACGCCACCATAGCGAACCGTCCGATAGGCCTCTTCGAACCCGGCCTTTCGGTAATTGTCCTGTTGTGCGGGCACACCATCCAGACCGATGCTACGGCCCTCAGCCGACATCATCCCGGCATTCCAAATGGCCTTGCCGTAGCCCCTGCCCCGAAAATCCGGATGGACGATAAAAAGACCGAGGAAAGCAAAATCCTCGCCATATTTGACGACTGAGATCGAGGCGACGGGCACCTCCCCGATCACGCCCACGAAAAATCCCGACGGGTCCGCATCGTGAAAGGCAACCGAATCGTCGAGGCCGGGATTCCATCCCTCCTGACGTGCCCACTCGAGCACTAGCTCCAACTCACCGGGTCGCATCGGACGAACGGTAAACTCCGAATTCATGCAACGTCCCTAATCAGATCGACCGCAGTTGAGAGCCTGCGGGATAAATAAAGATCAAAGTCTAACAGCCGTAAAGCCACCCGACGGCAAAGAAACATGTTCATGGCTGAAGCGATCTGCAGCGATCGTCATGAAGTACGAGCCGAAATTCTTTGCATCGCAATCATCATGGAACAGGGAGATTACAATCTCAAGATAATTACTTAATAGAGCATGAAGACGGGTTAAGAGCCATAAGCTGTTCGAAAATCGGACAGCCATCGCTTTCGCATCAGCTAAGGAAAAAGCGCCTAACCGATGGCGATGACCTCGAGTTCTTGACCGCCGACGCTGACGACATCTCCAACCGTCTTGCCGGTGAGAGCCCTGGCCACCGGGGATACGAAGGAAATCGATCCGGTTTTCGGATCGGCTTCATCCTCTCCGACGATACGGTAGGTCTGCACGCGTCCGTCGTCCCGGCTGAAGGTCACGCTGGTTCCAAAGGCGACGACATCAAGCGAAATCGGCTCAGGGATGACCTGCGCCGTACGGACTCGGGCAGCAAAGTAGCGCAGATCCCGCAACGGATTTGCCGCCTGTCGCCGCCGTTCGTTCACGTCTTCAATGGAGTTCGCGGCATCGTAGGCCTCGCGCGCTTGCTGCAGCTGCAATTCCAGGGCCTTGAAGCCCGCTTCCGTAACGAGGTTCGGATGCGGCGAAATTGGACGGTCCGGCAAAAGTGTTTCCGAAGCAGCTTCGGCACTTTCTTCTTTGACGAAGGCTACACTCAATTTCAAAACTCCGCTTTGTGGTCTCTGGTCTCGCAGCGCATAGGCGATGGGTCGCCACCGCGGTCGATCTTATACCATCTCTTCCACTGGTCACAGCCGCACTTGAAGAGCGACTGCCCTTCGCCCTTCCAAACAAGCCATTTGAGCCAGTGATTGCCACAAACCGCCCGGTCGATTTCCGCAGACTAGTCGGTCGCCGAGTGGAATTATCCCCGCTTTCTCCAGCCGAAATAGGATCACATTCCCATTCATTACTGTGGAGCCTTTTATGTTTCTCGGTCTCAGTGTCAATCCAACGCAAGCAGCGCGTCGCGCCATACCAAAGCGGCGTTCTATCGTCGCCTTCGGGGACAGCCTGACAGCAGGCGCGGGCGCGTCAGACCGAGAGCGGGGCGGAGATGATCGTGTCGGAGAGACCGCGACCGTGCGGCTTCTCAACTTCACTCCCCGCCTGATCGGGCGTGACCGAGGCCAGCGGGACATTCAGGACCGCACTCACCTGATCTTCGCTCGTGAAGCCGCCGATGGAAAACTCTCGTAGCAGGGCACCCCCCGACGCCCGCACCCAACGCCACGATGGCCATGATGGCCATGATGCCGAGCACCAGACCTTTCCGCGGATAGGACGGCTCGATCGGGGCAAGGGCTGCGGAAACCACGCGACCGTCAGCCACCTGGAGGCTGGCTTGGGCTTCAAAGTCCTGCAATCGCGTCAAAAGGTTCTGGTATTGCACCCTCGCGACCTGTGCCGACTGCTGGAGCGCGTAGAATTTTGTCAGGACCTCCGCCGATAGACCGCGCCCGTACCCCTCTGGTGCGCATCGGATGTCGTCTCGCCAAACTGCGCATCCGCAAGCCGCAGTTGCGAGAGAGAACCGGCTGCCTGGAGATCACTATGGGATGTGACGAAAAGGTAGAGATTGCGTTCATTCTGCGCAAGCACATCTCTGGCGGCCGTCACCTGATGTTCAAGGATCTTCCCGGCTGAAACGGTGTTCGCCACTTTGGCTTCGACCTGCTTCCTGATGTAGACGGTCGTTCCAAGATTCGCGAGACGCGCGGCTTTGTCCGCATCATCCGATGTCACGCCCACACTGATAAGATAGGTCAAGCCTTCGCGGCGAACCCGAACGGCATCCTTGAAAGCCGACAGCACTTCACCCGGCGCCGCATCGCCTGAGGGCGTGTCGGCAGCGAGCCCAGCGGCGGAGAGTAATCGGCCGTTGAAACGGTTGAGAGCAAACTCTGGATCGGAGAGAAGATTGCCGTTCCTGATTGCCTCCAGCAGCACCGCATCGGATTGAATGATATGAACCTCGCCTTCCACCCGGGAATTATCGGTAAGGCCGCTACTCGTGGCAGCGTCCGGGTCGAGCAGATTCTTCGAACTTGTATCGACAAGAACCAACGATTGGGCGGTGTAGCGAGGTGTGAACGAGAAGACGATGACGAGGCTCAGCAGGAAGATCGGCAATCCCACCAGCAATATTGTCCGAGCCTGTCGGTGGGCCAATCCAATCAGCATTCGAACGTCTGCGACATCGTTCATGCGAATGCAACCCTTCAACTCGTTACAGCAAAATACTCGCTAAGGTTTCGTCGCGCGAACAATCATCACAACAAAAAGGCTTCACAACCAAAAATAAGCCTATTGGATTATCACCCTCTGCATTCGAAGGAGCCCTGTCGGATGGCCGATGACCATCCGACAGCAGTGGCTTACCGGTACGGCTCGAAGAGCCTGTGGATGGCGTCGATTTCATTCTGCCTGATATCGTGACCACCTGCATGCCATTCCGTCTTGACGGAAGCGTGTTGGCTCTCGAAGTAATCCGCCAGGGCCTTCGTCACGGGCGCAGGGCTGATCGGGTCGCGTTCGCCTGCCGTGATCAGTATCTCGCGCCCGCTCAAGGCGGGGTTTGCCATCGGTTGGAACGGGATCAACGGATGCATCAGAACCGATGCATCGAACAATCCCTTCTCGATCAACACATTGGCGAGGATATTTGCCCCATTTGAGAAACCCAGGCCGAGCACGTCGCTTGCCTCATGTTGCTTCGCCAGCGCCGCGACAAAGGATGCAAGCTTCTCGGTTGCACGGGCGAGGTCCGCCATGTCGTAGACGCCCTCGCCGGTACGCTTGAAGAAGCGTGCGGCACCAAACTCCGAGACGTCCCCACGCGGAGAGACAATCGTCGCCTCCGGCAGCAGGCGCCGCCCGAAATCAAAGAATTGGTTTTCATCCCCGCCCGTTCCGTGCAGCACGAACAGAATGGGCTTTCCGGGTGCACCGGCCTGCAGCCGGTGCACATAGCTGTTATCGGTCATTTGTGCGTCCCCTTTAAGCCTCAAGCGGCTGCAAGTGCTGCTCGATGAGAGCGCGCAAGTGCTGGTGCTGCTGTGGCAGCTTCAGTGCCTCGCCAAGATGCGCAGTGTCTTCGTCCCGGTTGAAGCCGGGCTCGTTGGTCGCAATCTCGAACAGGATGCCGCCCGGGGTCCGGAAGTAGATCGCCCAGAAATAGTCACGGTCGATGACGGGCGTGACCTGGTAGCCGGTATCCATCAGCGCCTTGCGGACCTCAAGCTGTTTCGCACGATTTTCTACGGCAAAGGCCACGTGATGCACGGACCCTGCACCTGGCAAAGCGCGTGAAACGTTCGGCATGGTTTCCAGATCGACGAGATGCGCGCCATTCCCACCCGGAATAGTCAGGCGCTTGACACCATCACGCTCTTCCTGGACTTCGTAGCCCATGAACTTGAGCAGTTCTGACGTGGCGCCATCGTCACGCAAACGCATGGCCACCGAATGGAAGCCACGAATCGCGTTATCCTCGCTGATACCACCGTGTGTCCAAGGCTGGCGGCTGTCATCCTTGACTTCGACAAGGGCAAAGCCATCACCATCGGGACCGGCAAAATTCAGACGCTTCTCGCCGAATGTCTCCTCAGTCTTCAGGCCGGTGACATTCAACTTGTTCAAGCGATCGCTCCAGAAGCCGATCGAGCCCTGCGGGACCGAGAAAACGGTGGTTCCAACTTCACCGGTTCCCGGACGACCTTGCGCCATCTTCGGAAATGGGAAGTACGTCATGATCGTGCCGGGTGCACCGGTTTCGTCACCATAATAGAGGTGATAAACGTCGGGCGCGTCGAAATTCACGGTCTTCTTGACGCGACGCAGACCGAGGGCGTTAGTGAAGAATTGGTTGTTTGTGCGGGCATCCTCCGCCATGGACGTGACGTGGTGCAGACCCTTGATTTGATCGAGCATTTAAGACCCCTTTCTTGCCCGCCTCGCGGGCTTCGTATGGGGTATAGATGATCGCTCCGGACCAATTGGAATAGCCCCGAGGACCGGAACGCATTGTCTCTTTTTAGTGAACGACAGAAGACAATCGTTCAGAAGAGTTGGGCGTCGCCGGGGTTCGTCGGCAATTGCCAGTCGATTGGCCCTCGACCGTGCGTCTGCAAAAACGCATTGGCCTTGGAGAAATGGCCGCAACCGAAAAAGCCGTTATGAGCAGAGAGCGGAGAGGGGTGTGGCGCCTTCAGCACGAGGTGACGCCTTATATCCACGAAGGCTGCCTTGCGCTGGGCATAGGAGCCCCAGAGCATGAAGACGACGGCATCGCATTCATTGTTGACCTTGCCAATGACGGCGTCGGTGAATCGCTCCCAGCCCTTGCCCTGGTGCGACGCGGCCTGGGCCTCCTCCACAGTGAGCACGCTGTTCAGCAACAGGACGCCCTGCCGTGCCCAATGCTCCAGAAATCCGTGTCGCGCCGGTGTAATCCCCAGATCGCTCTGCATCTCCTTGTAGATGTTGACGAGTGAAGGCGGAATGCGAACGCCTGGTCGAACACTGAAACACAGGCCGTGCGCCTGCCCTAGCCCGTGATAGGGATCCTGGCCCAGAATCACGACCTTGACGTTTGCCAGCGGCGTCAGATCGAGCGCACGGAAATATTCCGATCCCTTGGGAAATATCCGTTTGCCTCCCTGCTTCTGTGCGACGAGGAACGCCTTGAGCTGCTGCATATAGGGGCTGGAAAATTCGCCGGCGAGAGCGTCCCTCCAGCCCTCCTCCAGTGCGATTGATTGTTCATTCATCGACGATCCTCATCGGCGCGTGGGCGCCTTCGGCTTGTCTCGAGCCGGGAATTGGCAAACATTTTATTGTTCACCGGAGTTCACTATCTACGAACACCTAGTAGATTGAGGTCGAATCGCTGGCGAATTCAAGCGCATCCGGGGCTTATTCAGAATGAAATTCGGAACCAGTGGGCTTCGCGGCCTGTCTGTCGACCTTAAGGGCCGGGCTTCGGCGCTTTATGCCACAGCCTTTGGCCGCTATCTGCTCGACCGTGGAATGACCCGCCCCGGTGACACTATCCTGATCGGTCATGACTTCAGGGATTCCAGCCCGGAGATCGTTGCAAACTGTGCCGATGCACTTGATCGCCTTGGATTCAAGGTCCGCGACTGCGGCACGGTGCCAACACCGGCGCTGGCGCTTTACGGACTTCAGAAAAAAGCTGCGGGTCTCATGGTGACAGGCTCGCACATCCCCGCCGATCGCAATGGCATCAAGTTCTATCGGTCGGACGGAGAAATCGACAAAACGGACGAAGCAGCGATCACGACTGTCGCGACAGAACTCGATCGTGCCGGCTTTACGTTTGTCCCCCGCAGTGCCGGGATGCAAAGCCAATCCGTCGAATGCCTGGCGCTCTTCCGCGAACGGAATGCCAATATTCTTCCCACGGAAGCGCTCTCAAGCTTGAAAGTCGGCGTCTACCAGCACAGCACGGTCGCCCGTGACCTGCTCGTGGAACTTTTGGAACATTACGGCGCAACGGTCGTGCCGTTTGGCCGCTCGGAAACATTCGTTCCGGTCGACACCGAGGCGGTTTCGGAGGAGACGATCGCCAACCTCAAGCAGGTCGCAAGACAGCATGGCCTCGACGCCATGGTCTCTGCGGATGGTGATGGCGATCGCCCGTTGGTGGCGGACGAAACCGGGACGCCGCTGCGTGGCGATTTGCTCGGCCTGATCGCCGCGAACTTTCTCGGTGCGACATCGGTTGTGACACCCGTGACATCGAATTCCGGCATCGAAGCCGCCGGTCGCTTCAGCGTCATTCGCACGCGTGTTGGCTCTCCGTTCGTCATATCAGGGATGCAAGAAGCACTCGCGGCTGGCCGGACTCGCGTGGCAGGCTTCGAAGCGAACGGCGGCCTGCTCACCGCGAGTGAATTCGAGGTCAACGGTCACACGCTGAAGGCCCTGCCGACACGCGACTGCTTCGTCCCCATCCTGGCGGCGCTTTCCCTTGCTGCCTCCAAACGGCAGCCTCTTTCGGTGGTCGCCGCGTCCTTCAATCTGCCATTTGCCGCGGCCGACCGGCTTGAGAATTTTCCGGTTGAGACCAGTGCCCGGTTGATGGCCTATCTTCGCGCCGCACCCACCAATCTCGCGGCGTTCCTGCAGCCGATCGGCGAGGTTGGCAGCGCCAGCGATATTGACGGCCTTCGTGTTACGCTGGCGGATCGCCGCATCATCCATTTCCGCCCGTCCGGCAATGCCCCCGAAATGCGCTGCTACGCCGAGGCGGAAACCGAAGAAGCCGCCGCGACGTTGCTGCACACTGGTCTGGAGCGAATCCGCTGGTGGGCGCAGGTGGGTTGATCGGCGAAGCAAGACAGATATTCGAGGACACTCCATATGACACAGAAGATCGTTCCCGTGATAATGGCTGGCGGCAAGGGCACTCGTCTCTGGCCGCTGTCACGCGCCGCAGCGCCTAAGCAGTTCATCCGCTTTATCGGCGACAAGACATTGTTCCAGGAAACGCTGCTGCGCGTGTCCGATCCCGCGCTTTACGAAGCACCCGTCATCCTGACCAACGAGGAGTTTCGCTTCCTCGTTGCCGAGCAGGCGCGTGAGTTGGACATCGGCCTTGCGGCAATCCTGCTCGAACCGGTTGCTCGAAACACCGCGGCGGCAGTTGCGGCGGCCGCAACGCTCGTGCGTGATCGCTTTGATGAAGACACGGTCATGCATGTGCTCGGCTCCGACTACGAGATCGTCGCTGACGACACCTATTTTGAGTGCGTTCGCATCGCTGCCGCCACCGCCGCCCAGGGTAAGCTGGTAACCTTCGGCATCCAGCCTACCGAGCCAGCAACCGGCTACGGCTACATCGAAGGTGGGAAGACACTCCCGACGGGCGCACGAACGGTCGCGCGCTTCATTGAGAAACCGCCGCTTGCCAAGGCCGAAGACATGGTCGCGACTGGAGGTTTTTACTGGAACTCCGGGATGTTCATGTTCTCGGTCTCAGGCGTGCTTGCCGAGATGCGAAGCTATGCCGCGCCGGTCCTCAAAGCTGCGGCCGACGCCATTGCAAAAGGTGTCAGAGATCTCGACTTCATCCGCCTCGACAAGGCAGCGTTCGCAACCAGCCCGAACATCTCGATCGATTATGCCATCATGGAAAAGACGAGCAACGCCGCCGTCGTCCCCTCGCCCTTCAAGTGGTCCGATCTCGGCAGCTGGGATTCCGTCTGGAAGAGCGGCAGCCGCGACGAAAATGGCAATGTGGCAGCCG
>NZ_JACUZZ010000022.1:0-114869 GCF_014851595.1 Rhizobium sp. RHZ01 | reverse complement strand
CAGGGAAACCTCAAACTGATTTTGCAAGGAAACAGCCCGTTCGGTGGCTGTTTCCGGCAATTAGAAGATCTGCAGATCCTTCGATTCCTATGTCTAATCAGCAGCTTCCGTGTTCTTCACGGCCGACTAGTTAGCATCGCGGTCTCTCGTTGATTACCTTACTTAGAGTGTCAAGTCGGGCGACATAGTCCCTAGTTTCCACAGAAACCATTCCGAGCAAATCCATGACTGTTGCGAGCTTTCCCTTCGGCCCCCGATCGAAGATCGCAGCATGATGCATGATTTCATTGCGGACTTTTCGAAGTTCCTCGACGCAGAGGTAGATTGTTTCTCGGTCCGCCGAATTTCGTGCATTGGGAAACGAGTCCGCCATTCCGTTGTGCCAAAGGTGATTTTCATAGGATACGCCGAGAAGGGCGACCCAAAACCCGAGCGAAAGTGCCAAAACCACGTGTCCGCCCGTCAGACTTAAGCCATGCCGACGTCGCTCCTTCGCGACAGCGGTACTCAGCTCTTCCGCAAGGCGGGGTGGCGAAATATTCTGGAACGCGGGTCTTTCGAACCAGTCAGCCTTGAAACGCCGCAGTACCGCCGCATAACAGCGTTACGAACGGCAACCTCGGTGAACTGGACCGGAAGGTAGAGGCATTCGCATAGTCGTGCGTTCCAAACGTAAAGTCTGAGCGCCAATTGCTTGTCATTTTTTGCGGCGGCGAGATAACGAGATATTCGCACCTGGGTCAAAGCACCTTCAATTTCGGCATATACGGAAGGGACGCAGGAAAATAGGGGTTGCATTGAGCTACCGTATACCCTAGTTATTTTACGTGCGCTGCGGAGCAGATCACTGCTTTTGGCATATCTACTGCGGACAAGAATCAAGGGCAGGCCCACGGGCGCTGCCTTTATCTTTTTTGTCATGTCGCATGGCGCAATGGCGGTTTCAAGTGTGGAGACTCGATTTCGCCCGCTGCGATTGCGATTTCCGTTTCCCTATCGTTTGACCAGGTCCAATTGATGAACAGGTCAGCGCCCGAATCGGAAGCCGATGTCGGTGCTGGTGCGCAGCGCGCTGATGCCTTTCGTGACAGACGTAAGGCCGCCCCTGGCGGACACTTGCTCGATCTCCGCAGGCAGATCGGTGCGGCCTGGTGCGACGCCCAATCGATCCTGCACGGCTTTGAGCAATCCGTCGATGTACCGCTTTGGCGGTAGTGGCGATCCTAGCTCGATCAAGATTGAACGGCACACCGCTTCGATGAGAGAGCAAAGCTCCGGCGCAGCATTTGACGACATGCGTTGAGTCTGTCAGATCGTCGCGGGGACGTCGTGATAACCGAATTCCTCGGCCGCAACGGCCAGCTTGACGGCCGCCGCAAGCACATCTGCCGCGGTCGCACCAGCTTCGACCGGGGCCTTGTCCAGCAAGCTGAGAAGATAGGTCATCACATCGCCTCACCATATTTCTATATTGCCTATCAAATCAGTTGATGAGTAGCTCGATAAGAAACCGCTTTCTCTTTGGAGTTGAAAGAAAGGAAAAAAGCACCGTGCGGCTGAGGTGGGATGACGTTACCCTCAGGCGGAGATGAACAATCTTGATTATGGAGTGAATCCGATGCCCGAAGCCTTGGAAAATGTAAGGGTAGCGCTGGCATCAAGGCCCAAAGGACTGCCGGCGCCTGAGAACTTCCGAACCGAGCGCGGCCCCCTGCCGATGGCCGCAGAGGGTGAGGTCCTTCTGCAGGTTCTTTATCTATCACTCGATCCCTATATGCGCGGACGCATGGATGACGCGAAATCCTATGCTCCGCCCGTTGCTATCGGCGGGGTCATGGAAGGCGGCACGGTTGCCCGCGTCATCCGCAGCCGCAACAGCAATTTTGCGCCCGGCGACATCGTCCTGTCCCATTCGGGCTGGCAGACCTACGCAACATCGAGCGGCGACGGTGTGAGAAGGCTTGACGCCAGGCAGGCACCCCTGACCGCGGCGCTCGGCGTGCTCGGCATGCCAGGCTTCACCGCCTATGCCGGACTTCGCAATATCGGCAGGCCAAAGCCCGGCGAGACCGTTGTTGTCGCCGCGGCAAGCGGCGCCGTCGGATCGGTCGTCGGCCAGATTGCGAAAATTGAAGGAGCAAGGGCTGTCGGCATTGCCGGCGGCCCGGAGAAATGCGCATTCGTCCGCGACGAACTGGGTTTCGATGTTGCAATCGATCACCGCGCCAAGGATTTCAACGCCCAACTCGCGTCAGCGTGCCCCGATGGAATTGACGTCTATTTCGAGAATGTCGGCGGCCCCGTTGCCGAAGCGGTCTTTCCGCTTCTCAATGATTTCGCACGCATACCCGTCTGTGGCCTGATTGCCCACTATAACAACGAACCGGCAGAAGGCGTCGATCGCCTCCCCGGCTTCATGCGAGACGTGCTTCGCAAGAGCCTGACGGTGCGTGGCTTCATTCAGCGCGAATTCGCCGACCAGCGGCCCGATTTTCTCAGCGAGGCGTCGGCATGGCTGGCCGACGGCCGCCTGAAATTCCGCGAGGACATCGTCGATGGCCTGGAGAATGCCCCCGAAGCCTTCATCGGCCTGCTGCAGGGCAAGAATTTCGGGAAGCTGATTGTACGTGTCAGCGAATAACATCAAAAATTGAGATGCCCGCTTGGCTCGGCGGCTAGCGGAATGGCTGCAGCTTGCGAATATTGTTTAGGCAACAGTTGGCTGTTTTGCCGCCGCATGCGCCTGAGCAACGATCTGCGGGTCTATTGCATACTTGCCTCCGACCACCTCTGGCGGGCGCGTTCCACGATTTCACCTTCGGAACGTGCCCCTTCCTGAAACAAGGCGATCACCATAGCAGCGACCTCGACCCTTGCCCTGCGGTCGCGCTCAATTCCGTTCTCGCGACAGATGCTCTTGAGAGCATGCTTGATGAATGAGAAGTCCAGGTAATATGGAGGAATATTGCGGGCGTCGAATGGCGCACTTCGCAGAAGGATGCTGCTCTGAACCCGAGCGCCTGCTCCGGGGTGTTCTTTGTTCACAGCCGTCTTTCGCACATCAGCCTCCGTGTCATTCGATAGAGCCGTTAACTGCTAAGATCGAATAACCGTAGCAGAGTTAGTCTTTGCTAATAAATCGCGTGACCGACGTTATCTACAGTTTTATGGGAGGCGCCGGCTGATTGGCGGTGGGCGGTGCTTGGGGACTCCAAGCCCGCGGGTCTTCGGCAGCAAGCGGTCGTCTAGGCACAGCCTTGCCCAACTATACTGGGTTCTACTAACGTCACGGTACGTATGCCATGGAGAAATCGTCATGCGCCTGACAATAGCAATCAGCCTCGTAGTCCTGGTGCCTTTGGCCGCGTTCGCCAAATCGCCATCCGATATCGCCGACCTCGTGGGCTCGCGAGCCGCTGGCGCCGAGAGCGAAATGCAGGCGCGGGGCTATGTTGACGTGGGCGGCAACAATACCTGGTGGAACGCCGACAAGAAGCAGTGCGTCAAGGTTCGCGTCTCTCAGGGGCGTTATGCATCGATATCGCAGATTAAGGCATCGTCATGCGGCCAGAAGGCCAAAGGCGCCATGAAATGCCCGCCCGATCTGTCTCAAGCCGACCTCTACAAATATCCGGGTTGCAGCCTGTAGCGCAGACCGGAATCTAAAGCGACGCGCTTTAGGAGTCTGGAGTTTCTGGTCATGCCCAACTGGGATGTGGGGCTCTACTCCACAAGCATTTTCCTGCTTCGATGGAAATTCGGGAGACATTCGCGCGAGATTCGAGGCGGATGCGTCAGGCCATAGGAACTTGACCATGCCGGCACGAATGATTTTGTGGGCCAAGAGTGGACTGGCAGCCCCGAGGCTCGAACCATCAGAAGCGGACGTTCAGGCTCGTTGGGGACATCGATGTGATCTGACCCAACTGCGACGTCGCCGCTCTTGCGAGCAACGACCGGCTCGAGGTCAACGCCTTCACCTTACTCGCAGACGCTAAAGCAGCCCCGCCAGATGGGTTCGAAGGCTGCTCCCACGGGGTCTGAAAAGCCGATACCGGTTCAAAAAGCCGCTTTGCTTTACCATTTCATCCGCAGGCCGACCTTCCCTCCGATGCTGTAGGCGTCCCCATCGAAGGATGTCGCCAGGGCAAGATTGCCATAAACCGAGGTTGTCGCACTGAGTTCGACCGTGCCGCCAAGATCGGCCTCGATCCAGCTATCTTCCAGTTCGGCCGTGAACGGAACGAAACCGTTTGCCGAGGAGAAAGACGTGGTGACGTCGCTGTCGAGAAAATTGTGCCAGTAGTTGACCCGGCCCCAGACCGTGGCAAGCCGCGCCGGCGTCTGGCCCGACGCCTCCTCGACGGCCCAGGTGCGTGCCAGTCGCGCTCCAATGCGGCTGGGCAGTGAATTGGTGTCGTCGAAACGCACGTCGGCGGCACCGTCGTTGAAGGAATCGAAATTGATCGCCTGATAGATGATCTGCGCTTGCGGCTCGAGCTGCCAGCCATCGCCGAAGTAGAGGGGATAGCCGCCCTCCAGGGAGGCCGCAAAGCCGAAACCGTCGATCTGCTGGTCGGGAAAGCTCAGGAGCGTGTTGCGCTGTGACGTCGACGTCACGTCGTACCAGGTGCCCTGCACGACGAGGTCGAGATAGGCGTTGCTCTCCCAGAAGCGCGTCCAGTAGCCACCTGCGGTAATGGCGTTGAAGTCGTTGGAGCCGGCATCGAACGAGCGGCCCAGCAGGTTGTGGGTTACATCAGCCTCACCGTGCCCGAAGGCGGCGTAGAGCCCGGCATGGTCGCTCGCACCGTTGGTGTACTCCTTGCCGAAGACGTCGGTGCCCAATTGCAGGGCGCCAAATCCGTAGTCGTATTCCGGGCCGCCGCGGTAGATGCCGAGCGCATCGCCGTCCGCATGACCCCATTGACCGATCACGCGGCCCCAGGCACCGTTGAAGTTCGGGTCTGCACCAAGGTCGGTGCGGCCATTGAGCTGCTCTTCCTCGCCGATCCGCTCGTGCAGCGTTCCGATGAGATGGCGGCCATAGATCGCGGCCATCGGGGGGATTGCAGTGTAGAGCGACACCTGCGGCCGGTAGTGGGGCGTCGGTGGAACCGGGATCGTTGTCGGTGGCGTGGGGCCGACACATTCCGGAAGCGAGGGCACGAGCGCGCAGTCGAGCGCGGAGCGCAGGAACCAGGCTTGCGCGTTGCCGCCGGTAACACTGCCACGTTCGAGCGCGTACTCGTATGGCCCCGCCACGACGGGCGCACCAACAACAAAGGCGCCGGGAGACGTGGTACCGCCATTGGTCGTGTTGACCACCAATATGCCGTCGCCGGCTGTGACTGCACCTATCCCCCCGGCATTGTTGACGATTAGGTTAGTATGGCCGGTTGCAGTGCCTGCGTCGATGACCAGCAGATCCGAAGGCGAGCCATCGCCGGCCAGCACCGTGGTCAGTTCCAGGGTGCTGTGGGCGGTGTAGTCGCCGGCGACCGTCAATGTCGTGGCAGCGCCGGCATTCGGCGCGCCACCGGTGATGACCGTTCCAAAGTTGAAGAGGCCCGGAATCGTCTGGTCAAACCCCGCCAGATCGAGGGTTCCGGCACTTTCCACCGTATGGACCGAATTGGGACTGAAGGTATTCTTGGCACCGGCCTGCAGGGTTCCCGCTGAAACTGTGGTGGGACCCGAATAGGTGTTGGCACCGCCGAGCACGGTCGTGCCGGTGCCGATCTGGCTGACGGCGCCGCTGCCGGAAATGACGCCGCCGAAATCAAGCGTGTTCGAGCGATTGAACGCCAGCGTGCCATTGTCGACGACGTTGCCGATTATTCTCCCGCTCGTCCCTCCATTGCCGAGCCGCAAGGTACCTGCCGAGATCGTGGTCCCGCCCAAATAGGTGTTGTCGGCAGTGAGGATCGTCGTGCCGGTCCCGATGTGATTAACGGCCAGCGTCCCCCCGGAGATCAACGATGAGAACACATATGTGGGATCGTTGTGATTGAAATTGACTGTCGCCGTCCCGACGCCGCCTGCAACGTTGCCGATCATGATCCCGGGAGCACCGCCTGAGCCGATATTGAGGGCCCCCGAATGGCCCCTTCCTAACGTCATGGTGCCACCGGCATCGAAGGTTCCGCCGTTGGTCAGGGTTAAGATGCCAGTGCCGGACGAGCCGATAATCGCGCCATTGCTCGTTATCCGGGAGCCTTGCCCGTCCACGTTGATAATTCCGTTGGTGCCGCTGTTCGCTCCAGCGGTCAGGCTGCCCGTGAGCGTGACCTGACTTGCGCTGAAGACGTTCAGCGTGCCGGTCTGCGCATTGGTGTTATCGCTGAGACGAAGACTGGCAGCCGCGAATGCCGCGCCATTGGTTAGGGTCATCACGCCTGTGCCCTGGGTGGCGACGAATGCGGCACCAGTGCCGAACAAGCGAGAGCCCGCGCCGTCAATGGTGACGGTCCCACTACTCCCTGCACCAAGGCCCACGATAAAACTGCCGCTCCCGAAGTCATAATGGCCTCCGCCTGAGAGGCTCAGCGTCCCCGAGCCACGGGAGCCAATAACGGCTCCCCCTGCCCCTGTCGCAAGCGTTCCACCGGTGCCAATGGCCACCGTGCCACTGTTTCCGGCGTTTTGACCAAGCGTGAGACTCGCTGCCGTGGCGCTGCTCGTGACCTGGGCAGTGCCGCCGTTGTTGATGACTGCATCGTTGCTAGCGGTCGGCGCGCCTCCTGGAGACCAATTGGGACCGATGGCCCAGTTACCCGTAGCGGCATCCCAGGTTTTGACCTGCGCCAGGGAGGGTGTGGCGTGAGCCAGTATGGCAAGTCCGCAGATGACGCCGGCAGTCAACGGTGATGTCCCGGCGCCTGGCGCCAGCTTGGCAGCTACAGGGAGGTTACTTCTCCAGCGCATGCGTATTACACCTCGCGCAAATCTCTCGCCCTCATGACAGGATGCCGGCAGGACCCAATCGCGCCAATAGTTGTCGAGCGGCCGCAGTGCCGATCTGCAGCCAGAGTGACAATTTCGTCACAACTTTTCGTAGTCGAATCAGGATCGGGGTGCAGCGCTTGGATAGAGGTGGCTCGAGGCTGAGATCACTAACCAACATACGGCCATGCCGAAGGGCTCATCGGGCTGGGGCATGGGTAGCTTGTTGGGTACCTTCGCCGGCAGCTGCATTGAGCGAGCCCTCGCGATGAACAGCGCAAATCTTTGCCGTACTTTAAGTCGATCCTAAAAATGTGGTGGAGTTGACCCGCCGGCGGTACTCAAATGCCCAGATTTGGTTTTCCAGCCTGCGAAACATCTACTGCCGAAGCGCGCTCGGCCGCGTGTGACTTATCTCCTCAGCGTTTTTGCCCGGCATTGCGCTTTTCATAGAATGCAATGAATTCTTGGAACGGGAGGGCTTTCGAGTATAGCCAACCTTGCCCGAACTGAACGCCGGACTGACGCAGGATCGTTTCCTGTTCGGCTGTTTCGATCCCTTCCGCGACCATCTTGAGTTTCAGGCTATGGGCCATCTCGATGATGTGAGGTGTCACCAGGCTTGTCGCGGCATTCCGGCCGATAGCATCGACAAACGACTTGTCAATCTTAAGGGCCGTGATGGGCAAGCTCTCAAGCAATGACAGACTGGAGTATCCCGTCCCGAAATCATCGATCGCGATCACATGGCCGGCGTCGCGCGCTTTTGCGAGGGTGGTTCGGGCGATGTCGGCGTGGATGAAGCCGCGCTCCGTCACCTCCAGCCAGACCTGCGAAGCTTGCACGTCGGCCGCCTCAATCGCGTCGGTGATCAGCGCCAGGAACTGACCGCTCTCAAGGTCCTGCGGCGATATGTTGATCGCAACATGCATGTCGCGATGCTCGGCGAGCGCACTTTTCATGTTCGATATGACGTTTTGGATCATGATCGCCGTGACTTGACCGATCATGCCGTTCTGTTCTGCGAAAGGAATGAAGAGGTCAGGTCTGATCCACGTGCCATCGGGTTTTTGCCACCGTATCAGGGCTTCAGCGCCGATGCATCGACCCGTTGATAGTTCGATGATTGGCTGATAGTGCGCGAGGAGCTCCTTCTTGTGCAGACCCGTCGCAAGCTCGCCTGCAAGTGACAATCGCTGGCGCGATACCCAAACGATCAGAGCAATCAAGGCAAGTGATATTCCGACGCCGATCGGGATCATCTTCCAGAGTTCGCTGTCGGTACGCCAGTCGGCGACGCTCCGGTTGGATATTGCGAACGCGGCAAAATCCTTTCCTCGACGGGAGGCGAAGACTTCGCTTTCGTTAAGGCCGCTGGTTTCTTCTCCGACCAGCCGCGAGACAAGTTCAGGGTCTGCATCGCCGGAAAGAGCGATCGGTTGTCCGTCCAGGGATGCGATACCCAGCAGCATGGGAGTGTCGTGGAGGACATCGACCAGCCGTGCCCGCTTCAGCAGCGCGTGATAGTCACCGTGGCTGACCACAACCATGCCATTCGAGGGTGTCGAAATGCCTCCTCCATTCAGACGCAAGGAATATCCGTCCGACAGTGGGATGCTCTTTTCACTGAGCCGCATCTCGTTGCGAACAAGTCCCCAGGTGTTGCAGATCACGCGCCCGCCGCTTGTTATGGCGATTTCCTCTACCGACAGGGCATCAGTCGTCAACTGCTGCAGGCGGGCGATGTCATCAGGCGAGCAGGTCTGTCGCTGCTCAGAGGCGAGGAGGTCCAAGGCTGCACGAGCCCGAGAAATATTCAGGTCACCGCGCTGAAGCGTCCAGTCGGCGTAATCGGCCAAGTGTTGGCGCTCCAGTGCGAATGCGCGTTCCCGAGAAATATAGAAGGCCGCCAATAGCGGTAAAGCTCCGGCGCAAATTGCCAGCCCGAACGCAATCGCTAGAATTCCTTTTCGCCGCAAGTTGGCTTCCTCGAAAACTTCGGATCACTGCAATTGGGCGAAGTTTACACGCTTTCGAGTTGTCGGAACTATACAATTACTCTCGCAACTGAATTGGGTCTCGTCACACACGAAGCAGATGACTTCCTTGTCGCGACGGGCTAGCTTGATGCCCATGGCGCCCGCTAACTCGTAGCCCATCCATGAGAAACCTTATTCCATGTCGTAGCCGCCTTGCGCAGCCTGGCAGAACACCTGGAGCGCACCAGGCATCGTGCCCGCGGCGCACATGGCGACCGACTTTTCCGTCGAGGCACGCTGCACGGCCCGATCACCTGCACCTCTGTCGGGAGGGCCGTCGATCCGGCGCCCGGAGCCGCCGTGACTGCAGCTACCGCATCATGCCATTCCCTGCGGCTCGACGCGTTCACTTCCGGGGCCTTGACGTTGCCGAGGGCGGCGCTCAGGTAGTCCAGGGTCACTCCGGAATGCCTTCACATGGCAGCGCCGAGTGCTTCAGGGCGTCATATCCCGCCACATTGATCGAAATGAGCTTTCGAGCCGGATTGCGGAAGAGCGCCCAACTACCAGTTGTGAAGTCCTGGAAGCGTGCCCCCACCCCGATGATGAGGTTGGCCGAAGCGCAGAGTTCGTTGGCTCACGCGGATCCGGTAACACCGGGGGACCCGAAATTCAGGGGATGCTCCCAGGAGTTCGCGCCCTCGAACCAATCGAACTGTCGAACGTTCAACGAGATCATTAGCTGTAACCTCGAAAAGATACTCACTCCCATCAGGACTGCCCGGTGACCTATCCGCAACTCCGATCCGAAGACCCGGAACTGGCGACTGAAACACGAAGCGGGTTACCCGCTTTGGTTTTGGCAGCACTGGGTGTCGTTTACGGCGATATCGGGACCAGCCCGCTCTATGCGTTTCGCGAGGCTCTGCATGCGACAGCAGGATCGGGATCGCACCGGGAGAACGTGCTCGGCATTCTTTCGCTGATTGTGTGGGCACTGACGATCGTCGTCACGGTGAAGTACGTAACGTTCGTTCTGAGGGCCGACAATCGAGGCGAAGGCGGGACGCTCTCCTTAATGACGCTTGCACGCCAGAGTTTCGTTGGGAAGCCAGCATGGATCCTCGTTCTGGGCGTCGCTGGCGCTTCCCTGTTTCTCGGCGACGCGATCATAACGCCTGCAATCTCCGTATTGTCGGCCGTCGAAGGGATCCAGGTCGTCGCTCCTGGGCTCTCCGGATGGATCGTGCCGATCACCGTCACCATCATTGCCGCGCTGTTCTTCGTGCAGCGCTTCGGGACGAGCGGGGTTGCATCGGTGTTCGGCCCCATCATGGCGGTCTGGTTTCTGATTCTCGGAATAAGCGGCGGCATCCATATTCTCGACGACCTAGAAATCTTCAGTGCCCTCAACCCGCTTCATGGCATTCAATATGCCTCGAGCAATGTCGGGCACGCGATCGCTGTCCTCGGAGCAGTGTTTCTTGCGGTCACAGGGGCGGAGGCGCTCTATGTGGACCTCGGCCATTTCGGCCGACGGCCAATCGTGACGGCATGGTTTTTTCTCGTCTTCCCCTGCCTGCTTCTGAACTACTTCGGACAGGGCGCGTTCGTGCTTGCGAACCCGAATATGACGCAACATCCCTTTTTTGACATGCATCCGGAATGGGCGCGGGTGCCGATCGTGTGTATGGCAACCGCGGCCACGGTAATTGCGAGCCAAGCTGTTATCTCGGGAGCATATTCCCTTGTTCGCCAGGCCATGCACCTCAATGTGCTACCGCGTCTCCAGATCCTGCACACCTCGGAAACACACTCCGGTCAGATCTTCATGCCGCAAGTGAACGCGTTCCTTTTCGTATTCGTCGTAGCACTCGTTCTGTATTTCAGGAGTTCGAGCGGACTTTCCGCCGCATACGGTATCGCGGTTACGGGGGAGATGCTCATCACCAGCGTCCTGCTCTTCGTCGTGATGAAGCACATCTGGAAATGGACGACCGCGACTACTGCAGCCGTCATCGTCCCGCTGTTTCTTATAGACGCCGGGTTCTTCGTCGCGAATATCGCCAAGTTTCCTGAGGGAGGATGGGTTCCGGTCACCGTGGCATGCAGCATGGGCCTTATCATGCAGACGTGGATGGCGGGACGCCGACTGTTGGCCGCCCGCACGCGTGCTGACGAAGTTCCGCTCGCGGGTGTCATCCACAGGCTCGCCAAGAAGCCGCCTCCGACTGTGCACGGAACGGCCGTCTTTCTGACGAGTGACGTCGAAGGCGCGCCGACGGCGTTGCTGCACAGCCTGAAGCACTACAAGGTCCTCCATGAGCACAATGTCATCCTCAGCGTCGTCACAGCAACGGAACCGTTCGTACCGGACGAGGAGAAGATCTTTCTCGAGAGTTTCAGTCCTCTGTTCAGCCGACTGGTGATTACCTTCGGATACATGGAGACGCCGAACATTCCGCGCGCCTTGGTGCTTGGGCGCAAGCTCGGACTGAAGTTCGATATCATGTCGACGTCGTTCTTCCTGTCACGCCGGACCATCCTTCCTTCGAAGAAAGGCGGAATGCCCTTCTGGCAGGATCGGCTGTTCATCGTTCTCTCCCAGAACGCAGGCAACGCCACCGATTACTTCGGCCTTCCCAGTGGCAGAGTAGTGGAACTCGGGCTTCAAACTGTCATCTGACTGTTTGTGGACTGCGACGATGTCGGGGCTGCTGGTGGAACCGCGAAGGCACCCGTTACGTTTTCGCTGCGGAGGAACTGCTCGATGTCCAAACGTGGCGAGATTTCAAAAGACGAGGTATCTGAACTCGAGTTGGCGCAACGGGTTTCGTCCGAAGCTCATGAGGGGCAGACGGACAAGACAGGCAATCCGTACGTCAGCCACTGCGAGCGAGTGGCCGATCGCGTCGAAGGTGCAAAAGAAAAGACAGTCGCTTTCCTTCACGATATCGTGGAGAAGTGCGACGGGTGGAACCTCGAACGTCTTCAACAATTGGGCTTCAGCGACGGCGTCGTCGATGCGGTGAACGCTCTAACCCGCCGCAAGGACGAAACCGACGATCAGTTTGTTATTCGAGCAGTCGAAAACAAGATCGCCTGCCCTGTAAAGGTCGCCGATCTCCAAGACAATTTGCAGCAGGCCAACGCGGTCGGATCAGATCCCGTGAAATACAAACGAGGCCTAGAGCTTGTCGCAATGGTACAGGCGGATCCAAGTTTGACAGGTTTGACGTGAAGGAGTGTCCCTTCCTCCTGTCCATCATAACGAAACCCCAGCAACACAGTTGTTCACTGGCCCGCCGCTCAGGAATCCCAAGCGTTTGAGTATCATCACTCGGCATGGGCCAGACGGACATGCCTGCCATAAATCCGCAAACCGGCTGCAGGCAGGCTTGCGAATCGAATAAGTATGTGCTTATGTGTTGTCATGATCGAACATGATATTTTCCGCGCTCTGGCGGATCCGACCCGCCGCACGATTTTTGAAAAACTCGCGAACGGCAGCATGAATGCCAGCACGCTGCGCCAGGGCATGGATATTAGCCAGCCGGCGATGTCCCAGCATCTCGCGGTCTTGCGAGCGGCAAGGCTGGTGCGCGAACAAAAGGAGGGCCGCTTCGTGAACTATGAAGTCGATCCGGACGGGCTGGCCCTCATCGCGCAATGGCTGGCGAAATACCGCGCCTACTGGCCGGCTCGCATCGACGCTCTGAAGCTCTTGCTGAAGGATATGGATCAATGAACGACGTGAAGGCCAAGATGCAGGCGAAGGTGCCGGAAAGCGGTTTCGAGCAGAGATACGAACTGGACGCGTCG
Organism: Rhizobium sp. RHZ01; assembly: GCF_014851595.1. NCBI lineage: Bacteria > Pseudomonadati > Pseudomonadota > Alphaproteobacteria > Hyphomicrobiales > Rhizobiaceae > Rhizobium > Rhizobium sp. RHZ01. The sequence goes on along the minus strand of NZ_JACUZZ010000022.1, from coordinate 102,123 downwards.
CCGGAGAAAGTCTGGCGGGCGATCAGCATCGCGGAATTCCGGGAGAAGTGGCTGCCGAGGGAGGCGCTTGCCGAGCCACAGTCGCTCTCTGAAACGCCGGGCAAGGAAATCCGCTACAAATTGCGCGACGATACCCCGCCCCATCTCGAAAGCACCGTCACCTTCACGATCGCCCCGAATGGATCGGGCGGAACCAGCCTGCGGATCGTCCACGAGCTGACCGGCGCGACCTTGGAGCGGCTGGCGAAAACGGTAGCCAACGGCAACAGCCCGCCCCTCATGCTCGCCGCCTGACGCGGCAAGCCCCCGAAAAATCTCGAATGATTGGAGTTCGCCGATGCGCGAAGCAATGCAACTCGTCCCTATGGTCGTCGAACAATCCAGCAGAGGAGAGCGGTCTTTCGACATCTATTCCCGTCTGCTTCGTGAGCGGATCATCTTCCTCAACGGGGAGGTAAACGACACGGTCTCGGCGCTTGTCTGCGCACAACTGCTGTTTCTAGAAGCCGAAAGCCCCAAAAGGCCAATCCATCTCTACATCAATTCGCCAGGTGGCGTCGTAACCAGCGGTCTCGCGATGTACGATACGATGCGTTACATTCACGCCCCGGTGCATACGCTGTGCATGGGAACCGCCCGCTCGATGGGCTCGTTCCTTTTGATGTCCGGGCAGCCGGGCGAGCGCACTGCGCTTCCCAATGCCAGCATCCATATTCATCAGCCGCTGGGCGGATTCCAAGGACAGGCATCGGACATGCTGATCCATGCCGAGGAAATGCAGAAGACCAAGCATCGCATGACAAGGCTCTACGCCGAGCATTGCGGCCGCACCTACGAAGAATTCGAGCAAGCGATGGATCGCGACCGCTTCATGACGGCGGAAGAGGCATTGGAATGGGGCCTTATCGACCGCATCCTGCAGGTTCGGGCAGTTTCCACCGACCACGTCGGCGCGACGTGAAACGAGCCCGGCGCAATCCGGCAGCACCGCTACTTCGCGAACGCACCTCATGCGCAGGTTTCGATCGAGCCTCTTGCATTCACTGGTCATGAGATTCCACGTGACATGGCTTCAGCCTGGCTCAGTGAGAGCCTGCTATCCCTCCGGGCTCTGCGCAACCTGGTGATCCACGCATTGCGCTCATCAAGGGTGATGACACGATGAGATGCATCCTCCGGCTCGATGGAGATGGAGATCGCCAGGGCGTTACCTCTTAGCACTTGTTGACTCACCCGCGGTTGAACAATAACTTGCTAACTCAGTCGTTAGGCTTGTCCTCTTATGACGGATCAATCTCTTCAGCGTCGCCTTGCTGCCATCGTCGTTGCCGACGTGGTGGGATATTCACGCCTGATGGAGGCTGATGAAATCGCAACGCTGGCGAACCTCAAAGAACTCCGTTCTGGCGTTATCGAGCCGGCAGTGATGCGCAACAATGGTCGCGTCTTCAAGGTCATGGGTGACGGATTCTTAATCGAATTCCGTAGCGCGGTGCACGCGGTCTCAGCAGCATTGGAAATGCAACGGGCCGCCTCTGCTGTTTCCGGAGACCGGCGTCTACTTTTGCGTGTGGGCGTCAATTTGGGAGATGTCGTTGACGACGGTTCAGACGTTCTCGGCGACGGCGTCAATGTCGCGGCGCGCCTCGAGACGCTGGCCGCACCGGGAGGTATCTGCATTTCAGCCAAAGTTCACGACGAGATCGTTGGCAAGATCGGCGACCGGTTCATTGATGCAGGCGAACGCTACCTGGAGAACCTGGCTCGCCCTGTCCACGTGTGGCATTGGCCGGATGCGCTGCAGAGCATATTGCCGCTGCCCGAATGTCCCTCGATCGCTGTATTGCCGTTCACGAATGTGAGTGGGGATGAAGCTGACGCGCCTTTCGTCGACGGCTTGACCGAAGATCTGATCATCGACCTTTCCCGTACGGCTGGCCTGTTCGTCATCGCGCGCAATTCTGTGAACGGCTACAAGGGCAGGCCGGTTGACGTACGGCTGGTCGCCCAGGAACTCGGCGTCCGCTACATCCTCGAGGGGAGCGCCAGACGCGCGAGGGGCCGTGTCCGCATCAAGGCCCAATTGATCGATGCGCTTGGCGGCCAGCACTTGTGGGCCGACCGGTTTGACAGGACGGTGGAAGATGTTTTCGAGTTGCAAGATGAAGTTAACGCCAAGATTGTTGAAGCCCTCGTCGGCCGGCTGACCACCCCGAAGCAGCGCAATCGGCCGAAGAACATCGAGGCGTACGATCTGTGTGTGCGCGCCCGCCGTCTGACGGAAGAGTCGCCGCAAACTGAGCGTGAGGCCCATATGCTGCTCCAACGCGCGGTTCAGCTCGAGCCATCATATGCCGAGGCGCTCGGTCTGCTCGCCTATAACCGCTGGCTTGCCTGGACTCATTTCGGCGAGCCCGAAGATCCCAACCGTCGGATGGCGGTGGCGTTCGCGCAGAAGGCGGTCGACCTAGATCCCGACGATGCCGGCGGCCGTTACGTTCTGGGGACCATTTTGGCTTATGAGCGGCGATGGGAGGAAACGGAGGCCGCCTTCGCCAAGGCCCTGGAGCTGGACCCCAACCACGCCGACACCTGGGCCGCCATGTCGGACATGTCCGTGCTGGACGGCAGGATTGCCGACGGACTAGCGCAGATCGAAAAAGCTCTGCGGCTCAATCCCTACCCAACCTGCTGGTATCTTTGTCATCTTGGGCAGGCGCAATACGCCGCGCGTGACTATGAGGCGGCAGCCGCTACACTCCGCAGGGAAGACACGTATCGTACCAACTCACGCAAATTCCTGGCTGCTGCGCTTGCGCAGTTGGGCCACAGTGAGGAGGCACGGCGAGAAGCAGAATTGTTCCTGATCGCCCACCCTCATTTCACCATCAGCCATTGGCTCAGCTCCCAGCCGCTGCGCGATGCATCGGTACGAGACCACTTTGTCGACGGCTTCCGTAAGGCCGGCCTGCCGGAGATTTGACAGCAGGTGGGGACAATCGCGACGCGTTCGAGAACGTGGGAAATCATCCCAAGTTCCGTTGACGCGCGCCCCTTTCGACACCATCTGCTGCGAGATGCCCAAAACGAAGACGAAAAGCAAGGAAAGCGACGATCCCGAGCTGATCAGGGAGTGGCCGCTTCCCGTGGAGGCGACCCTCGGATCTGGTGTCAGGGTGAAGGGGATCCTACAGGAAATCCGCTCCCGGCTACCATCCCCAGTCCGGAAATCGCTGGATATGCAGGCAAGCGGGCTCATCCTTGTCATGCCAGAGACTTCGAAGACTGCATTCAGAGCGACGGCATCGGCCGTCTCCAAGGCGCTCGACGACATCGCAGACCTTCTGGTCATTCCCAGGGAGATCGAGGATATCCTGATGATCACGGCATCAGAGCGGAAGCGTTGGCTCGAAGACGGCCGCCTGCCCAGCGCTGGAACGCGAACGGTCAGGCTGCAAGGGCGGGCAAGGAAGATCACCTTTCACGTATTCGACCCCCATGTTGTCGAAGATCTTCTCGACCGTGGCGCTGTGGACGAATGGCGCGAGGACGACGCCGCGGCTAAAGCGGAAAATCGCAGACGGGCCGCGTATCAGGCGAAGCTGACGCGCTCGCTGAAGAAAAAAGAAAAAACCGAACGACCCGATGAAGCCGCAACCGGGTTAAGCGGATGGGACGAGTTCGGGATCGACGGCCTCCTTCGGTAGTGCCATTGCATGAAGATGTCGCGAAGCTGAACCGCAGGCCCATCGGGTTGTCGCGTGGATCCGGCCCGCCACCATGGGCGAACTCGTCACCCTGCCCGTCGGCAGCTTGAACTCCATGTCGCGATGCGCCTGACCGGAACTGCGCGCAAGTCGCGCAGGTGTAATAGCGATACCGGTCCGACTAGGTGTCGCGGCTGTGCGAGGAGATCGACGTCAAGGTGAAGGCCCCGATATTGAGGACAGTCAGGGCGGCGCTGCGGGAGTACCGCTCGGCCACGCGCGTGAACGGCAAGCGCTCCTGGTACGCCCTTGCCGACGCGCTGTACGACGAATTCCTTGAGCTGCCCGACGGGGATGAAGACGACGCGGATCCCCGCAAGGCGCTCGCCAAAGCGCTCAGGCGCTTTGCGGCAGGGGACGCAGACGCCGACTCCTGAACGCCTGGAGGCGTTATCCCGCTACTTGGTAGATAGGAAGTTCCTGTCAGGTACTGACCTGAAGCCATCGCAGACCTTCGCTTCGCTGTTTCCGCCGTCACCCCTCCCCGGCCTGAGGGTGACGGACGGCTCCAGACGAAGCAGGCTCAAATTCCCATAAAGTTGGGAGGTTTGGAGAAGGCTATAGATGTCGCCTTTTGGTTTATAAATCATGGAAAATCTAAACTTGACTGATGGTTTGGACGTTGCCTATAATATAAACCATGAGTGAAGATTTTCCAGGAAAGCTAAACCATCTGCAGCGCGAGTTACCCGAGGGGCTTGTCGTGGACTCGGCGTGGCTGAAGGCACGGGGCTACTCCGCACAGCTGTGCCGCAAGTACGTCACGAATGGCTGGCTGGAGCGATTGACGCACGGCGTCTATCGCAAGCCCGGCGGCAAACTCCTGTGGGAGCACGTCGTCATATCGCTGCAAACCCTGCTCATGAAGCCTCTCCTGGTCGGCGGTGGGACGGCACTCACGCTTCACGGCTTCTCCCATTATCTCAGACGGGACGAGAAAGCGGTCCATCTATACGGCCCGGAAGACGCGCCCACCTGGCTCAACAAGCTGCCGCTGCAGATCGCATTCGTCTCTCACAATAGTGGCGCGCTGTTTCGCAATGAACCGATCCATTTTGGACTGACAAGTCTTGGCTGGAATCTGAAAGACAGCAGCCAAACCGGCGACGAAAGCCCGCAGGGCGGGTCATTCCGCGTCATGCCGTGGGGGCAGTGGGACTGGCCACTGACGCTATCAACCCCCGAGCGGGCCGTCCTTGAAATGCTGGACGGACTGCCAAGCCACGAGAGTTTTGATCAGGCCGACAAAATCATGGAAGGGCTCACAACCCTCAGCCCCCGGAGACTGCAAAAGCTGCTGCTTGACTGCAAGAGCATCAAGGTGAAGCGCCTGTTCTTCTTCTTCGCGGACCGCCATAACCATCCGTGGCGAAAGCACCTCAATAAGGAGGCCGTCAATCTGGGAACCGGCAAGCGGATGCTCGTGCCGGGCGGACGCCTGGATCCGACCTATCTAATCACCGTTCCGGAGGAATTGTATGCCGGTCAATGAACGGTACCGCCAGCAGGTCGCTCTGCTGGTACAGACGATCCCTGCTGTCGCCGAGGAAAAGGACTTTGCCCTCAAGGGCGGCACCGCCATCAATCTGTTTGTCCGCGATATGCCGCGCCTCTCGGTCGATATCGACCTTACATTCCTGCCGGTCATGCCGCGCGATGAATCGCTGGCCGCCATCGAATCCGCGCTCCTGCGGATCAAGAAACGGGTCGAAGATTCGGTTGCAAGCGTGCGCGTCTTTGAAAGCCGCCAGAACGACGGCAGCCTGACGCGCCTTGTCGTTCAGGACAGGAACCGTACGCAGATCAAGATCGAAGTCACGCCCGTTCTGCGCGGCTGCGTCTTTGCGCCCGGGATGAGGACTGTGTCAGCGGCAGTCGAAGAGGAGTTCGGTTTTGCGGAAATCCAGGTCGTTTCGTTCGCTGACTTATACGCCGGCAAGATAATGGCGGCTCTCGACCGGCAGCATCCGCGCGATCTTTTCGATATCAGGGATTTGCTGGTCAATGAAGGGATCAGCGACGAACTGCGCCAAGGCTTTATTGTCTATCTCATCAGCCATGGGAGACCCATCGCCGAAGTGATCACGTCTGGCCAGAAGGACATCACGGCTGAATACGAGAAGAATTTTGAAGGCATGGCCGTGAATGATGTTCCGCTCGCCGACCTTCTCGATGCGCGCGCGCAACTCGTTGAAACCCTAATCGGCGCAATGCCGATGCCGCACCGCGAGTTTTTGGTCGGATTCAAAAAGGGCGCGCCAGACTGGGACAAACTCGGACTGGCCGGGGCGGCAGACTTGCCGGCGGTGAGATTTAAGCAACAGAATCTTGATAAGCTCAATGGTAGGACAAGAGCGAGCCTGACCGAACGACTGGCAACAGTATTGGGAATCGGCGAGTACTAAGCCACGCGTGATGAAGAAGATGCCGAGAAGCCGCAATACGAAAAGAATAAGCTGAGGGGCGAAGTGTTTTTAAAAATCAACCGCGTCAAAAACCTGGGTGTCTTCTCGGACTACGCCTGGGACGCCGGGCTACCCGCGTTCGAGCGCTTCCATGTCGTGTTCGGCGAAAATGGCTCAGGCAAGACTACGCTTTCAAGATTGTTCGACGACTGCAAGGGTAGCCAAGTGCCTTCATCGTCCATGCCAGGCAACGGCCATGGCTCAGATAGTGCTCGACGGCAATCCGCTTCTGCTCATCCGGATACCGTTGTTTGGTGCGTACATAGCCCGCCGGCAAGTCGTGACCACGTTCGTACTCGCGACACCAATGCTTGAGTGCATTCTTCGCCGGGTAGCCAAACTGACGGATCGTGGCCTTCACGTGTTTACCAAGATTGATGTAGAGCTGCACGGCCCTCATGCGGTCTTCGTACGAATACATGAACTATCTCCTGTTGGTCCAAGAATTCGTCCGCACCTCCTAAGTGCCAAAGTAAAATTCCCCACTGCCGCCGCCGCAATGCCGCCGCGTGTCGGGGTGTGGGTGAGTCAGCCGACAGCGCGGCCTGTCCCAGTGGAACGGCTTTATAGCGGTTCCACCTTTTAGCGCGAACACTTCCTTGCGGCTTTAGGCACACGAGAAGAGCCTTGGTCATTCGACCGCCGCGTATCGGTAGTCCATGTTTGACTGCCATTAGATCCGAAGGTCGTGTACTGTGCCCGACGTCGAAATCGAGGATCAGCTGATATGGACGAGGAGGGCTTGGCTGAGATCTCAGCTCGGTATGTTCGCTTCGCCGATGCAGAAGCCCTCGGCCGTTCGCCGCTCTACGAGGCGTTAGCTCGTGCGGTTGCTGCAGACCGGGAGACCCTCGGCTTCCTATCGACTCTCCCAGACATGAAAAGGCAACCGAACCTTCTGCTTGCGGCGGTGCGTCACCTGTTCGGCACGCCGACGGGGTGGACCGAGTTCCGCCAGACGCTCCTGGCCCATCCCGACGCTGTCCGTTCGCTGATGCTCGAGCGTTCGACACAAACCAACGAACCAGGAAGGTGCGCTTCGCTGCTCCCCGTCCTGGCGCGATTGCCGCAGCCGCTCGCGCTCCTCGAAGTCGGGACCTCCGCAGGGCTCTGCCTCATGCCCGACCTCTATGGCTACGACTACGGCCACAAGGCGATCCGCGCACCCGTGATGGCCTTGAGGCCGCCTGTCTTCCGTTGCTCCGCCAGCGAGATGACCCCATTGCCGGCGGCCGCGCCACACGTCGTCTGGCGAGCGGGGTTGGACCTGAGTCCAATTGATGCTTCAGATCCTGCGCAAGTCGCATGGCTTAAGACACTGGTCTGGCCAGAGCAGACGGAACGGCTTGCCAATCTGCAGGCCGCCGTGAAAATCGCCGCCACGGTCAAGCCACGGATCGTGAAGGGTGACCTGCGCGGGAGCGAGTTCGTTCGGCTCTGCAGCGAAGCTCCAAAGGACGCCACCCTTGTCGTCTTTCACACGGCCGTTCTCGACTACATCTCCGACCTCGCAGACAGAGAGGCTTTCGCCGAACAGGCGATGCGTCTCGCTCCGTATTGGGTATCGAACGAGTTCCCCCGCGCATTCCCGTCCATCGCCACGCGAGCAGGAACAAGCTGGCCACCCGGGCGCTTCCTCCTGTCTGTGAACCGCACTCCTGTCGCCTGGACCGACCCGCATGGAGCTTCGCTCACATGGATCGCAGACGAGCTCAAGGGGCCGGCCGATGCAGAGCATTTGCGCTAAAGCTTGCTCAGGGCAGGCCCTCCCGAATGACCGGAACGTTCGGCCTCGCCTTTGATTGCAGACATTAGCCGAAAATTCGGGAGCACGCCAAGAAGCAGAAATCGCATGAGCTTGATCTCTACTATGGAACTTCAGCATAGCGGATGATGCTCTGATTTTGTACGTTGGCGACTAGTTCATCAGAACGAGACAAAAATCGGCGGAGCAAAGGTGAGGAATTTGAATCGTTGTATCCTAAGGTGAGATCAATTGTCGGAGGCACACCCTCAAGTGCTCTAGCAACGACATTTGGCGTCAGCATATTTTGCGCATAAAGCGGAATAAGCGTTATTCCACCTGTAGACACGACGAGCGACATTGCTGATGGTAGGCCGTCACCCTCGTACTCCGCCTTGAGGGTGATCCCAACGTTCGACGCGTAATCTTGGATCACGGACTGCAATACGGGAGAAATTCTGGCCGAACTGACGTAAGTTTCACGGGCAAGGTCCTGCGGCCGGATCTTTTTGCGCGACGTCAAGCGATGGTCCGCCGGCAGTACGGCGATCAGTGGCTCCTTGGCTAAAAACTTGAAGGACACACCAACACTCTGCGTCTCGGGGCGAAGGAAAGCGACGTCCAGCTTGCCTCGCATCAGTGCCAGAGCAAGGTCCGGGGAAGATTGACTGGACAGTATGATTTCAACCTCCGGTGCTTCCTCACGAATAATGCGCAATGCATGGGGTAGCCACACGACCTCTTGCCCTGCGAGAAAACCGATAACGAACGACTGCTTTTCCGGCCGTTCTGCCCGCCGAGCCCCTTCCGCCGCCGCCTCGACTTGCAATAACGCCAGCCGCGCGTGATCAAGAAACACTTTACCGGCGGCGGTGAGCGTCACGCCGCGCGGCTGCCGTTCCAGCAGTTTTACGCCGATTTCGGTTTCCAGATCGCGAATTTGCCTGCTGAGTGAGGGCTGAGAAGTGTGTAGCCGCCGCTCGGCTGCGGTCAGTAAGCTTCCCTCCTCCGCAACAGCAACAAAGTAGCGCAAATGCCTCAGTTCCATCGGGTCCTCGCTATACCTTGAAGGCATAGCTCGAACGTACAAGGTATTTGTCTTTGATAAAAAGGGAATTTAATCAACGTCGCAATTTTGGGATATAATCGAATGCGCCTCACCGGAGGTATTTCGCAATCAACTGTGTCCAAAAGGGAATGTTTAACAGGGCAGATGGAGCGACTCGATGCCTTCAATCACCACCACGGACGGCGTAAACATCTTCTACAAGGACTGGGGCTCAGGCCAGCCGATCGTTTTCAGCCACGGCTGGCCGCTGTCGGCGGACGACTGGGACGCCCAGATGACCTTCTTTCTTCGCCAGGGCTACCGGGTGATCGCCCACGACCGGCGCGGCCACGGCCGGTCCGACCAGCCCGGCACCGGCAACGACATGGACCACTGGGTTGCCGACCTCGCGGCCCTCACCGAGCACCTCAACCTGCGCGACGCGATCCACATCGGCCATTCCACAGGTGGCGGTGAGGTTGCTCGCTATGTCGCCCGCCACCCGGAACGCGTCGCGAAGGCGGTACTGGTCGCTTCTCTGACGCCGAACATGTACCGGAGCGAGGAAAACCCGTCCGGTCAGCCGCCGGAGTGGTTCGAAGCGATCCGCGCGGGCGTGCTGGGCAACCGGTCGCAGTTCTTCCGGTTCGTCCCTGAGAACCCGTTCTACGGCTACAACCTCGACGGGGCCGTGCCGTCGGAGGCGATCATTGCGAACTGGTGGCGCCAGGGCATGGCCGGTGGTGCCCTGGCTCACTACGCGACTGTCGACTCTTGGCTGGAAGATTATACTGAAGACCTCAAGAAGATCACCGTGCCGGTGCTGGTGATGCATGGCGAGGCCGATCAAGTCGTGCCCTTCGCAAGTTCCGTGCCGCGTGCAGTCGACCTGCTCAAGAACGGGTCGCTGAAGACCTATCCGGGCTACCCCCATGGCATGCTGACCACACACGCAGATGTCCTCAACCCCGACCTGCTCTCGTTCATCAGGTCTTGACCACATCGACCGGACCGCGGCCTTCACCCCACGTCGGCCGCGCGATCTGTCACCCGGCAGTGCCGGGTGACACCTGTCGCCATCGACATGCCAGCATGGCTGGCTTTCCTGCCGTCTTTGAGTTTTATGGCGCTCGGCTCGATGGCAGCTTTTGGGACACTGACCATAGTGTCTGAACGGCTGAAATGCGGGCGAAACTTGCCGCCGCCGACGAGTAGTGCCCGTAAGGGCAATAGCGCTCCTCCGGCGTAAAGAGTAAGCTCATTGAACCGTAGGAACGCGCTGTAGATGAGCCGCGGCCCGTCGGAAATCTGTTCTTTTGCTGTTGATCACACGTCAAGGTCTTCGCTGCCGAGTGAGCGGGCCATGAAACGGCATTCAGGCACAGAACCGAAGGGAGACGTTATGAAATCGACCACCCGCACACGCCGCCTAGTAGCTGCCACGCTCTTTGGCGCTATGGCCGTCGCTGCTGTCAGCGCCGCCCACGCACAGACGAACCTCAACACGGCCATCGGAGCTCTCAACTACGAGAATGGCTACCCCACAAAGGAGATGCCAACTACTTCATCCGTGGCGTCGTGATCAAAGGGGATGTGGCAGGTGCCGCTGACATGATCGCGAAGTCGAAGGTCTATCCCTACAGCGAGCGCGCCAATCCCAAGCCCAACCGGGTTCTTCGCGTCTCTGGCAAACACGTCAGCACCGACTTCCCCAAAGGGATCGAGTACTGGAAAATGCTGTCCGAAGTGATCAACCATAATCCGGTGGAAGAGCGCGATCGCTTCTTCATGGCGATGCTCAAGCCGCTGGGGATCGAGAAAGGCAAACCGTTCGCGCCCGATGAGCGTCAGAAGCGCATCCTCGAAGAGGGCGCCCGCCTCGGCCATGCCATGTCGCAAAACCTCAGCTTCGAATCAAGGCTCTCGGCGTCCCCGGCCTACAAGCACTGGGTGAACGTGATCATCGTCACCACGAAAGAGGGAAGCCAACAGGAATCCGAGTATTACTCAGAACTCGACGAGCGCGTGAACTATCTCTATCTCGGCACCTGGCCCGCCTACGCCATGACCCTGCCATTCCCCTCCAAGGGCCAGCGGTATCTGGAAGCGTTCAAGGACAAGGACGGAAATTGGCTGGACGGCGCGAAGCACTACAAGCTCCACGTCCCGGCCAACGTGCCCGTCGAGGAATTCTGGTCGATTACGGTGTATGACAACCTCACGCGTTCCATGACCATGAACAAAGAGAACCGGGCCGCGATCAGTTCCTACGACAAGATCACCAAGAACGCCGATGGCTCAGCGGACCTCTACTTCGGCCCGAAAGCACCGGCGGGCCTGGAGGCCAACTGGGTAGACACCAGTGCGTCGAAGGGATGGTTCGTCTGGTTCCGCTTCTATGCCCCGACGGAACCCTTCTTCGACCAGAGCTGGCAGCTATCGGACTTTGAGAGAGTCAAACGATGAAGCCGAATACCGGCTGCGCGAACGAATGGAGAGCACCGATGACCTCCCCCCGCACACGAGATTTCATAGCCGCCGGGCTCCTTGGCGCTCTGGCCATCGCTGCCACTGGCTCCGCCGCTGCGCAATCAGCCCGCTTCAGCGATGTGGCCAACCTTGAATTTCCGCAAGGCTCTCCCAGCAAAGAAACCGCGCAAGCGCTCAAAGACGAGTTGCTATTCCAACGGGCCACCCAAGCCTATCTTTGGGCAATGCCGGCGATCATGTCACTCGGTATGGAGGTCGGATCGGTAAAGGCTTTCGGCGGAGGCTACAACGTCTTGCCGATTTCGAAGAGCCTCTTCGATTCAAGTACACTGATCATTACCCCCAACACCGTGACCATGTATGCCGTCGGCTACCTCGACCTGGGCAAGGAGGGTCCACTTGTGGTGGAGTTGCCGCCCAAACTGATGGGCTTTATGTCCGACTTCATGGCCGTGCCCATTCCGGCGGATGGCGGGGTGTTCGCCGGGGATGTCGGCTTGGACGGGCCTGACGGTGGCAAGGGCGGGAAGTTCCTCCTGCTACCACCGGAATACAAAGATGCGGTGCCGAAGGGTTATTACGTTTACCGTTCAGGCATGAACAGCGTCATGGTCACCCTGCGCGGCTTTGATGACGACCCATCAAAAATGGAGGAAGCGGTTGCGCATCTCGAAAAGATCAGGATTTACCCGTTGGACAGCACTATCAAGGCCAAACCAATGATCTTTCCTGACGCTTCCAAGCCCGGGCTCAACATGTTGCCGATCGAAGACGGCAGCGCGTTCGATCATCTTCAGCGGTTGATCGACAGGGAACGCGATGACTTCGCCAGCCCTGATTGGCGAGGCGTGCTGGCATCCATCGGCATCGTCAAGGGGCAACCGTTCAACCCGGTGCCCGCACCCGGAAGATTTTCGAATCCGCTGCGGTGACCGGCTTTAAAACGGCCCGCGTACTCGCCAACGAGGCTGTTCTTAATGGCGGCGTTTCGACGCTGGTGTATCCCGACCGAAGATGGACAAATCCCTTTTTATCAGGGTCAGGCACGAAGCAACATGCGATTAATACCGCCTTCCTGAATGCTTCTGGACATTTTCTGGATGTTGACGCTCGCGCCGGCTACTACAGCACGGGTTGGGGGATCAGCCCCGGCATGGTCACGCCGTCTCCCGGCAAGGGGGCGTTTTACGGCATCGCCGACGTGGACAACCAGGGTGAGGCTTTGTCGGGCGATAATAACTATCGTTTGCACTTTCCGGCCAATGTCCCCGCGAAATTGTTCTGGTCGATCACGCTTTACGATGCCTACACCGCATCGTTACTTGTCGGCGAAAGGCCGTTCCCGTCCCTCGGCTCCAACGACAAGCCGGTGAAGAACCGCGACGGCAGCACCGACCTCTATTTCGGCCCAAGCGCACCAAGCGGCAAGGCCGGTAATTGGCTGCCCACCAAGCCCGGTAGAAACTACATCGCTTTCTTACGCCTCTATGGCCCAACAGAAGCAGCCCTGGACAGGAGCTGGAAGCCAAGCGACTTCGAACGCGTGAAGTGATTCGAATGCCGACGGCTGCGCGACGGTTATTTCCGTCCCAAGCAGCCCGAGGTGGTCAAGCCCGGCAACTGGATTCAGACCATGCGAAGGTCTCGATCTGGCGCGACTGCGACCTCCAGCGTAGTCGCCGGGAATGTCTGCTTTCAGGCGGCGGCAAAGCTCACCTTAACGACTGACATGCGGGGCCCGATCCGGCCATCGTCGAGGTCATTTTATGGCCCAAGGCCGACCTTTGCGCGCATCTGGAAGTCGATCCTGCCGCCCATTCCGGGCCAAGTTCAGCACACTTGCCAATTTCATCGCGTAGTGCCCAGAGCATGCGTAAAGCACCATGATCGAAGCAATGTGGAGAAAGAACCCAAGGGAGGGTTGGCTGAAATCCCAGAAGTTCATTGTTATCTCGGCCATGAGCCTCGATCTGACGCCGATCACGAATGAACTATGGATACCATAGGCGGCAATGGCGACGGCCAATGTGCGAAGGACAGCGGTCCTGACATTGCTTCGGTCACTGATCCGGAGCCATCCGCTCGTCACGCCCATGATCATTGACCATCGCATGCCAACGTGGACGGAAGCGATGATGAGCGCCCAATACGCGGTGAGCCCATGGACTTGACGAGCGATATAGTTTCCGCTCAACGGCAGGACGCTGAACATGCTGCGCGATATCATCAGGCTCGTCACCAGGAGCACCAGCATAGTCGAGAGCAGCGAGACGATGACAACGATGTTGACCCATCCACGCAGGTTACGGCCGCCTTTCGCAGCCCTTGCATACCAACGCCGGTTGAAAGTGTTGTGGGCGATCAGCAGCACCAACATGACCGTTCCGATGATCTCATGCGCCACGTTGCCGAGCCAATCATAGGCCAGGGCGACCATCAGCAAGCCGCCCGCGAGGAAATTCATTCCCAATCGGACGGGAAGAGAGAATGTCACGGAAGATAGTCCCGCATCCGATCGATCGTGAACATGAAGTCGTTGCTGGCCTGCGACTGATGGCACGACTCGCATCGGTCAGCGATCGCAGTCCGGTTCACCTGCTTGTCGGGGCCGAACTGCTGGAAGTGCCAGTCGCCTGTACGATGGTCTTCTTCGACGTCAAGGCCCCAGTCCACGCCCTTGTGCATCACGAAATAGCCCGTGAGTTTGTAGTCCGTCCAGATGCCGAGTACCAAGCGGGTGCTGGCTGGCAATGGCTGTCCGGATTTCGAGAACTCGATCGTTTCGGGAAGAGCAAAGGCTTCTTCCTTCGAGGAACCTCGGTCGTAAGTCGCATAGAGGACGTACTTGTCGAAGTCCGCGGGAAAGGTGGCGCGATTGGTGTCCGCCCTCGCTCCCAGCCCAAGCGGAAGAAGGATCGCGAATGTGACGGCGATGAGGGAAATTATGCGCGTCGAGAGCATCATGAGCCTTTCGCGGTGCATTGGTTATCGGTCAAGTCCCGGGTAAAGGCCGGCAAGGCTTGGCCGAGCACCTCCTGGGTGCCCGGCATGACAAACGTCCTGCGGCTAGGCAGAGACGTCGACCAGTTCCATCTGTATCTCGTTCATGCGGCCGCCATGTACCGTGATCCTGGAAAGGGCCGCGTCGATCTCGCTGAGGTCTGCAGGCGCTAGTTCCACGCGGAGCCCCCCGAGATTCTCGTTGAGGTGATCGACGTTTCGCGTGCCGGGGATCGGAACGATGAACGGCTTCCGGGCAAGCAGCCATGCAAGTGCGATCTGCGAAGGCGTTGCGCCCTTTGTCCCGGCGTACTCCTTCAGGAAATCGATGATCGGCATGTTCGCTGCAAGGTTTTCGGGGTGAACCGTTCGAACGTCGTGCGGAGGTCGGTCTTCGGGTCCAGTTTCGTGCTGCCATCCATCTTCCCGGTGAGGTAGCCCATCCCCACGGGACCCCACGGAACGAAGCCGATGCCGAGTTCCTCGCAGGCAGCGAGCACACCATTGGTTTCCGGGCTTCTTTCCATCATGGAATATTCAGTCTGCACGGCGGCGACCGCCTGGACGGCGTGCGCCAGCCGGATCGTCTTCGCGCTCGGTTCGGAGAGACCGAAATGCAGGACCTTGCCTTCCTGGATCAGGTTCTTGACCGCACCCACGACGTCTTCGATCGGCACGTTCGGATCGACGCGATGCTGGTAGAATAGATCGATACGATCGGTCTTGAGGCGCTGCAACGAGGCCTCGGCGACCCGCTTGATGCGTTCCGGCCTGCTGTTCAGTCCGATTGTGCCGTCGATGGCAAAACCGAATTTCGTCGCGATCCTCACCTGGTCGCGGATAGGCGCTAGAGCTTCGCCGACAAGTTCTTGGTGTATGGGCCGTAGACTTCGGCAGTGTCAAAGAAAGTCACGCCGTTGTCATGCGCCGTGCGCAGTGTCTTGATGCCTTGGGCAACGTCTGCGGGCGGGCCATAATTGGCGCTGATGCTCATGGCTCCCGCGCCGATTTCCGAGACTTCTAGCGTTCCGAGTTTGCGAGTCTTCATATTGGTTTCCTTGGCCTGCTCCGATGTTGCAGCCCAGCCCATTGACCCAAGGGGCAATGCTGCGCCGACGAGCGCGGCAGTTGTCAGGAAGTCTCGGCGGTTGAGTGTCGAACGGCTTTCTGCGTTCAATCGGGTTGGTTCATCTGTCGCGGACATGATCTTTTCCTGTTCAAACGGTCGGGCGTGAGGACGATCAGTTGGCTGCGGCCGCAACTTCGTCGAAATCCAGAGAGGTCGAGAGTTGCCGATGGGCGTCGATCTGTTTCTGGAGGGTCGCGATCTTCTGTTCTGCGATGCCGATGGCATCCGCGCCTGCGATGAAGCGGGCTGGCAGTTCGTTCAAATTGGTGAGCGTCAGCAAAGCCTGGGCAAGCTTGGCGGGGTCGCCGGATTGCTTGCCATTGTAGGACTTCCAGAATTCCAACTGTTGTGCCCGCCGCTCGGCGTAGTCGTCGATCGAGGGGACCGCGTAATTGGTCGACTCCTTTGTCAAAAGCTCGGTGCGAAAGAAGCCCGGATTGACGATCATGGTCTGAATGCCGAATGGTGCGACCTCGGCCTGTACCGACTCCATCCATCCTTCAAGCGCGAACTTGGAAGCCGCATAGGCGCTTCCGAATTCGAAGCCGCCGAAACCAGCGCTCGACGATATCGAGATGATTTTACCAGAACGCTGTTTGCGCATGACGGGAAGGGCGGCGCGTGTGACGTTCATCGGACCGATGAGGCTCGTCATCAGTTGCACGTCCATCTGGGTGGATGTCAGTTCCTCGAAATATCCGGCGAAGAAGCTCGCGGCGTTATTCACAAGCACATCGATGTGGCCAAAGCGTTCGACCGCCGACTTCACCGCCTGCTCGGCATCCTCGGACTTGTTCACGTCGAGTTTGACGACAAGCAAGTCTGCTGACTGCCCGATGGCCTTGGCCACCTTCTCGGGATCACGACCAGTCGCAACCACCTTGTGACCCGCCGCTAGCGCGGCCTTTGCGAAATCCAACCCCATGCCGCGCCCGGCACCCGTAATCATCCATACCTTGCTCATAGCCACAGTCCTTCGTTGTCTGAAGGCAAGATAGGTCACGCGGAGAGTGCTGATTAGGCGGTATTATCTGCATGTACTTAGAAAGCGGGTTTCTAAATAGGCGGGTTTACGTGAACGCTCGGCGGCGATTTCTCGGCTGCCGGGCGTTGTTCTGATAGGTCTTTTTGGAGGCTTGGAGGATCAATCAGACCGTTAAGCAGCTCTAATGTGAGTGCCAAACCAATCGAGAACGAGTCGTGGGTTCTGGCCGAAGTAATTGTATCCCTGGAAGCGCTGATCCGTTCCTTCGATCCAGAACAGCTTCTTGTCCTTCGTCGAAATGGTGTCGTAGATTTCCAGGACATTGGACGGCTTGGTCAGGAAGTCGTCACGAACCTGGGCGACTAGAGTCGGGACAGTAACGGCCCTGGCATACTCCATCGGCCAGACATCGGCGAGGTGAAAGCCGGTCCGCTTGTGGAACGCGACGTCGAAGCGTTCGAGGCCATTCTCGATCTTCTGGTTTTCCACCGCTGTCTGGACGAAGACGCTGGGCGAGACAGGCTGCAGCGCGATCAACGCCTTGATGTGTTCGAACTCCGCTGGGTGCTTCTGCATCCCGACGATGGTCGCATTGGCTCCGAGGCAGCGGCTGTAGAGAACCGTTTTCATGTCCTTGGTGTCGGGTCTGGATTTGGCGTAGCGGATCGAGCCGACGACATCGCGATATTCCAGCACACCGTGACCGTTGACGCCGCCGCTGCCCGTGCCGCTGCGGCCGTGGTTGCGCATGTCGTAGGCGATGATGTTGTAGCCCGCATCGTGCAGGACCTTGTATTCCGGCAGGAAGTTCACCTCGAAGCCGCCGAAATTGGTCCACGGCTCGAGATGACCCGGGTATCCATAGCGATTGCAGGGCATGGGATGGTTGCAGATGACCAGTCGATCGGAATCGGCGGGAATGAACCAGCCTTCGATTGTCACGCCATCCATCGCGGGGAAGAAGATTTCCTCGAACTCCATGCCGTATTCATTCGGCCAGCGCAGAATGGGGGTGCGAGTCGAGTGGGCCATCAGGTCGGCCATGCCATTGATGAATTCTTCGGATTTCGTGTCGGCCATTGTGGTTTTCGCTTTTACGTCTGCAGCCTGCGCGCTGGCGGTGGCGGCGGCCATGATGGGAAGGGTGGCGAGTGCCGCGCCAGCTTTCAAAAGCTGCCGCCGGCTGTTCGACGCTGCACCGTCCTGTTGAAGCGTGGTGTCACTTGGGTTGCCCATTTCAGGCTCCTTCTCGATGAGAGGTCGATGTTTGAAACTTGAGGCGGCGCACGGGTCGTGATCCGCCTCGTTGCTCGTCACTGCTTGGGAGGAACAAAGCCTTCGGTGATCACCACCGAACCTTCGGTCGAAGCGACGCGAAACTTCCTTGCGGCGGTGTATTCCGGCGAGTCGTAGAACCGTTGGGCGTCCGCAACGCTCGGAACTCGGCGATTGCCATGACGGACTGCGGCTTGCCTTCAACCGCGATCGCATTCAGGTTGAAGACGATGATCTTTCCGCCGAATTTCGGAGCCAGCGGGCCCGCTTCTTCCATATATTTCTGGTAGGCCGCCTGATCCTTGATCGTGTAGTTGGCGATCATGTAACCGGGTGCCTGCGCATCCTGTGCATGACCAGTCGAGCCGAAAGCCCCGGCCATAGCGATGGCGGTGCCGAGTACGAGTGTCTTCATGGTAGATATCCTTTTCTATCGATCGGCCACGTGTCTCCGTCGGCCCGATCCGGCGGATCGTGTCGCTCGAGGAAACAGACGGTGTGATGAGAAACCCGGCGGCGTTTCCGTCCGGCTTTCATGAAAAGGACTATAACGAGGATCGATTTGAGCGATTAGACGGCATAATCTGCATGAAGTCAGAAACCTCAGAGATAAATCCTTCTCGTCAATCGAGGTGCGCCCCACGGGGAGAACGAATGGCGCTGAGAGGGCCAGCGCACTGGTCTGGCGCTGCTATCTTTTGTAACGGAGCGCTTCGAGCAGGAGTGCAAAGGCCGGGGTGTGCTGGCGTCTGCTCGGATAGTAGAGGTGATAGCCGGAGAAGGGCTGGCACCAGTCCTCCAGCACGCGCACCAGTCGTCCTTCTGCAATGTGGTGGGCAACCTGGCTTTCGAACGTGTAGGCCAACGCCAGCCCATCAAGGGCGGCCGCTTCCAGCATTTCGCCGTCGTTGAGAATGAGCGGCCCGTTGACCCGGACCTCAAGCTCGACGCCGTCGCGCTCGAACTCCCATGCAAAGAGGCCGCCACCCGTGGTCTGGCGATAACTGGCGCAACGATGGTCGCCAAGGTCGCGGGGCGTTTCCGGTGCCTTGTGCTTGGCGAAGTAGGACGGCGAGCCGACGACGGCCATGCGCAAGTCCGGGCTGACCTTGACTGCCACCATGTCTTTCTGGACTTGCTCACCCAAGCGAATGCCCGCATCGAAGCGGCCCGTAACGATATCGGTCAGTCCTTCCTCAAGACTGATTTCGACGGAGATGTCGGGATAGTCCGGAAGAAGCTTCGACAGGACGGGCCAGAGCACGGTTTTCGCCGCATGCCGGAATGTGGTGATGCGGATCGATCCAGCCGGCTTGTCGTGAAGCGCCGTGAGCGCCGCGAGTTCGCTGTCGATGTGGTCAAAGGCAGGCCTGAGGCCATTGAGCAACTTTTCTCCGGCATCGGTCAGCGAAAGACTTCGGGTCGTTCGCGACAGCAGCCGTACTTTGAGGCGTTCCTCCAGCATGCGGACGGCATAGCTCAATGCGGACTGGGACAACCCCAGCTTGGCGGCGGCTCGGGTAAAACTCCCTTCTTCTGCGACTGCAATAAATACGGCCAGGTCGCTGAAGTCGCCTTTTCTCATTTATCAATCCAATTTCTAACTTCATGCGGATTATAGAGGCAGCAGAGTAAAGTAGCAAACTCTGCGATGGCAAACGGAGGGGCCAGGGAGACGAAATCGGGACGTCCTTTTGGCGCGGTCCAGACTGTCTCCTTGGCGGCAGCGGCCGCGGCCACTTGAACTGTCGACTGACTGCTTCTAGGAATTAAAGCGGGTGGTGTGGACGACCGGCATGGGGCGCGTAGCTGGCAGGTCGATATATAAACAGGGAACGTTGTTCTGTGAGGTCCGGCCCCGCTGGGTGCAGGGCCGCACTCTGTCAAATTTCTACATGCTCCGCCAGTTCCAGCGCATCCTCGATGTCAACGCCCAGGTACCTGACCGTGTTCTCAATCTTGGTATGTCCGAGCAATATCTGGATTGCACGAAGATTGCCGGTCGCTTTGTAGATCATCGCGGCCTTCGTGCGTCGAAGCGAGTGAGTGCCGTAGTCTTCGCGTCTTAGTCCGATGGCAGTCACCCACTCATCAACCAACCGGGCATACTGACGAGTGCTAAGATGATTGGCATGATCGACACGACTAGGAAAGGCGTAGTCGTCAATTGTCCCGCCTCTGCGTTCAAGCCAAGCAAGCAGGCTTGCCCTCACTTCGGTCGTGATCTCGAACTGCACGGGACGACCGGTCTTTTGCTGGACGACCATGGCGCGGGTTCGAATTTCTTGACCTGTGACGAGAGTCCCGATTTTAATCTTAACTAGATCGCAGCCCCGGAGCTTACTGTCTATAGCGAGATCAAACAGCGCGCGATCTCTCATACGTCCCTCCCGGTCTAACAAGAAGCGGATCGCCCAGATCTGGCGCTGTTTCAAGGGCTTCTTGACGCCGACCTCTCGGCCAGCGTTCCATGCCGGTCGACCCACTGCAGCAGGATCATATTGTGCAATACCCATCTGAGTTCTCCTTTGGCCTCCATGGCCCATAGGAAAACGTGCGGGTTGAAGGATTCACGGGCCGGGAGGAGACTGGCCGCTTCCGGACGTATCCCGCAGAAAGCTGCCCTTCGCTAAAGTGAAATCGCCGCCGGAGATACATCTCGCTCGCTGCTGCTGGAAGGTGGACGTTGGGGACCGGTCAGCCAGTCCTCATCGCTTGGCGAGCGGCCGGCCGCATGAGCGAACACCGGCTGCCCGGAGATCAATCGGTGGAAGTTGGATCGGGCCGACGTTGACGAAGTGTGCCATCGCATATCCAACGCACGCAACTCCTTCCGGAAATCGTACTCCAAATCGTCAGGGACATCTGCTGCTCGCCCTCAACGATCCATCCTGTCCCACCACAACCAAACGCGCTCCGGGCAACGGTGGAACGCGTCTTCTGTTCACCGGTTGCCGCGAAATTCCAAGCCTCCTGGCGTTCGAAAGCTGCGCGCCAGAGCACAATCCGGCGCTCGGCCCCTGCCCATGGTCGAACACATCGAGCACCGGGCATTTCTATTCAGCCCTATTTAGTGTCACTGCTAATGGCATGAATTGACTTCTCTGAAAATTAATGACACACATAGTGTCATTAATTCACTGGAGACCGCGATGGCAGAGACCCGCAGCTACAACAGTCCGCTCCGCGAGGAGAAAGCCCGCGAGACGCGCGAGGCAATCCTGCGTGCGCTTTACCGGCTGATGTGCGCCGACGCCGGCCCGGACGAGATCAGTATGGACGCCATGGCCACCGAGGCTGGCATCCAACGGCGCACAGTATTCCGTCATTTTCCAACCAAGGACGATTTGCTAATGGCCTTCTGGCCCTGGCTGAACGAATTGCTCGGCGTGTCCATCGTGCCTGACAGCGTCGCGGACATCGTGGCAGGGCCGCAGCACACCTTTCCGCGCTTCGATGCTCACGAGGCAGCGATGCGCGCTTCGCTGCACTCGCCCACGGGGCGTTCGATGCGCTCGGGCATGGTTCCCGCTCGCCGTCTGCGCTTCGGCCGGGCGCTTGCTCCCGTTCTCGCCACCCTGCCGCCCAACGAGGCCCAAAGGGTCGAGGCGCTGGCGCATCTTCTCTACTCGGCCTCCGCCTGGGAGGTCCTCAAGGATTACGGCGGTCTCACCGGCGCCCAAGCTGGTGAAGCCGCCTCTTGGGCGCTCGATACGATCCTGTCCGCGGTCGCCTCGGGTTCGTTACCGCGGACATGACTTCGAAAACCAAGGAGACAACGAAATGAGCATCCATGTGACAACGAATGAGGACGGCGAAGCCCGCTGGGTCGTTGCCGATCGCGTCCGCTTTCTGGGCGGCATTGCCGGCGAACAGCTCGAACTGATCGAGGTGGAGATTCCACCGGGTTCCGGGACGCCGCCGCACAGCCACGCCTCGCCGGAGCTGTTCTATGTGATCGACGGGGTGATCACGATCCGCCACTTCGCGGCCGACAAACCACCGGTCGTGATTACAGCCGCGGCCGGGACATCGGTGCGTGTCGATGGACACGCACCGCATAACTATGTGAACGAAAGCGGCAGCCCGGCGCGCATGCTGGTGCTGATCGAGCCATCGATGACGGCGTTCTTCCGCGAGATTGGCACCGCTGAACCCCAGGCCGCACCGGACTTCGCCCGCATCGGCGCCGCCATGCAACGCCACGGCATCGAAGCCCTTCATATGGCATCCTGACCGCCGCCTGACACGATCGCCCCATACCTGACTGTCAGCAAGGACAGGAGCCGGCAAATCTGACGGGCGCTCTTTCGGCCGAAAGAGCGCCCGTCCAATGGGCTGACTTTTGTCAATAGCGCCAAGGCTTCTGTAAGCCCAAACCTGCAACTCAGCGGCATATCTGCCTTTGGGATATAGAAGCGCCAGGTGCAGCGTCCGATAAGGGTGCGCAAAGCGGAAATCATTTCCGCTGTTGGCCCTAAGCCGCCATTGGCAACCCGCCCTGCCTCAGTGCGCCACCTGCAATTAGTCGGGCAATAAACTCCCCGCGTTCCACTAAATTGAAACAGCTACATTAAAACTACTTAAATGCGCATCTTCTACCGTGGCCCTCAAGTGTGAGCGGGGCGTTCAAGGTATGCCGAGGCTGGCACCAATCACCCACAACTGAGGCGTTAAACCTTGAGGGCCTTGAATTTGCCAAGAAACGATACTCAGCTTGAATGGTACATTGCGTTATGCATCGGGGCAGTCGTGATCTTTCTGATCGCAGCCGACAAAGCCCATCATGAGAGCAGTCTGGGGGACTACAGAAGACGACCTATCCGCAAAGCAGCATTTTATGCCGCGCTTTTCGGAATGCTCCAAACATATCGAGTTCTCTTTATCGATGGTCCCTACACGCTGCGCCCATTTCTTCCGCATGTCGACGCATCAGGAATTCCAAGCAATGGTTGGCTTGAACTCGCAATGATACTGGTCGCCGTGGCCATCACGGCTGTGGTAATGCCGACAATCCTGTTGAGCTGGTTGCTTGCACCCGCTTTTGCCGCCTTTGCATTAGGAAGACTTAGCGGGCGCCGGCTCTGGCTTCACCGTAGTCAACGAATCGCGAAATCTAGTGACAATGGCGCCGATGTTCTGAACCGTGGGGGCGCGTCTCCGAAGCGGCCTTTTGGACGAAAGAAATGAGTTCAAGGACCATGGTGATATGAAGTCAGTCATCGGTATTCTGTGCTTGCTTTTAGTTCCCGTATTCCTTGGCTTCGTTGCCAAAGACAACATCGAGCGGGGGACGCTCAGAACCTGGTATCTTGAGAAGTCGATATGGGCGTCGTTTATCCTTGGCGCTCCGGTCATCTTTTTGGCCGTCAATCCTATAATACCGGGCGAAGGTGCCGATCATGGCCCCGTGGTAGGAACGCTCTTGGCGGTCGTCTTTTTTCTTTCGGTGGCAGGTGTGTTTCTTCTGCCAGTGTTCGGCGCCGTAATCCTTGTTTATGCGTTCGGATATCTTTTCTGGCTTGTTGGTGGCCGAAGGCGCATCCAGCCTTCCGATCCTCCGCAACCCGCGTCGACTACGGACTCCACAGGAGCAACTACGCGATCTGATCAAAGGTCCTTCGGCAAACGTGAAGACAAATTGAAGTAGGGCGCATGGTCCAATTTCTGCAATTGGCGCGAAGCTGCCGTTTCGGCGTTGAGTAAGAATGCCGAAACGATCATCAGGAAACATTGCGGACTTAAGAGGACTAGCACAGGCTGCAGATCGTCAAAGAGCATATATTCGAGCGGCTCGGACATCGTCGTGACCTGACGACAGCGGATCGCCCCGGAGCCTGAAGAGCAGTCATTGCGTAGGGCTACAACGTCGGCTGCGTCCAGCTCGATCGCAACCGAGAGCGCTCTGAGCAGCGGCTGAAAGTTCTTTCTTGCCCCCTGTCTCCCTGCTATCCTGAAAGTGAGGAGACGGCGCCATGAGCGAGAGCCGAAAGCTGGCTGCAATCCTGGCTGCGGACGTGGTTGGGTACAGTCGGCTTGCCGGCGCCGACGAGGAACGCATCCTGGCGAGGCTGCGGGCACTGCGCAGCGATCTCATCGATCCGACGATCGCAGTTCACCATGGCAGGGTGGTGAAGCGAACTGGCGATGGTGCGCTGGTCGAGTTCCGCAGCGTGGTGGACGCCGTGCGTTGCGCCATTGAGGTGCAGAACGGTATGGTTGAACGCAACGAAGGCGTGCCGCAGGACCGTCGCATCGAGTTCCGGATCGGTATCCATTTGGGCGATGTCGTCGAGGAAAGCGACGGCGATCTGATGGGCGACGGCGTCAATATCGCCTCGCGATTGGAGAGCGTCGCTGCGGCGGGCGCTATCTGCCTATCCGAGGATGCCTATCGCCAAGTCAAGGCGAGGCTCGACCTCTCGGTCAGCGATCTCGGCAACACGCAACTCAAGAACATCGCCGAACCAATCCGGGTCTATTCGCTGCAAGTCGGCAGCGCCGGGACCAAGGCAGCCGCGGCCTCGGAAACCGCGACGAGTCAACCTGCGACGGCAACGTCGCCGAAGCTGTCGATCGCCGTCCTGCCCTTCGCCAACATGAGTGGTGACGCTGAACAGGACTACTTCGCCGACGGCATCTCGGAAGACATTATCACGGCGCTATCGAAGTTGAGGCAGCTCTTCGTCATCGCCCGCCATTCGTCGTTTACCTTCAAGGGCAAGAACGTCCATGTGCAGGAGGTGGGCACGAATCTCGGCGTGCGGTATGTCCTTGAGGGCAGCGTACGCAAATCGGGGAACAGGGCACGCATTACGGCGCAGCTTATCGACGCGACCACCGGCGGGCATCTATGGGCGGAGCGGTTCGATCGCGACCTGACCGACATATTCGCTGTTCAGGACGATGTAACGCAGCAGATCGTCGACGCACTGGCGGTCAACCTGACAGAGGGCGATCGGAAAAGGCTGGTGCCGGGGCAGACCGGGCATCCCGAGGCGTACGACTGCTTCCTGCGCGGCCGGGAGCTGTGGCATCGCCTGACGAAGCAAACGAACAGCGACGCCCGCGACCTTTTGCAACATGCCGTCGAACTGGACCCGAACTTCGCCTCGGCGCACGCCTTTCTCGCCCTGACCCACGGGCTCGACTATTTGAACCGGTGGAGCGCGTCGCCGCAGCGCTCGATTCAGCAGGCCGAAGAGGCTGCGACGCTGGCGGTGGCACGGGATGATAGCGATCCCGTGGCCCACTGGGCACTGAGTGTGGTCAGGCTTTACTCACGACAGCACGATAGAGCTATCAGCGAGGCCGAGCGTGCAATAAGTCTCAATCCGAACTTCGCCGAAGGGCAGGTCAGCCTCGGGGAGGCACTTCTCTATTCAGGCAGATCCGAGGAGGCACTCGCCTGTTTCGATCGGGCCAGGATCTTGAACCCGTACTTTCCGGATGTCGTTCTCCACTTTCAGGCCTGGGCATGGTTTCAACTGCGAAGGTACGAAGAGGCCGTTAAATTGTTGGTGCAGCGCGTGAGTCGCAATCCCGTCACCGACGTCTCGCGCGCGCTTCTGGCCGCCTGTTACGGACACCTCGGCCGTTTCGAAGAGGCTCGGGCGACGTGGCAAGAGGTGCTGCGCGTCAATCCCGACTACTCCCTAGAATACCGCCGCAAAGTCTTGCCCTTCAAGAACCCCGCCGATTTCGAGCTCGTCATGGAAGGGCTACGCAAGGCCGGTGTCGTACAATGATGGGTGATAAATGTCCGATCTTGAACCTGTTCGCCACTTCCACAGAAGATGAGCAATAGCCGATGCCGGCTTAACCACCACCTCCAGCGTAATCGCTAGCAAGGTCTGCTTCGAGGAGTCTGCAAAGCCTCTCTGGCGGGCGTAGCTGCCGTCGAGCCCCAATATTTGCGACCCCCGTCAAAACATCTACGGCCGCCCCAATTCGCTGAAGAGGGCGCGACGGCTTTGTGTCGGCGCTGCCGCGGCCGGCAGGCTGGCGACACGCTGTTGGGCGATGGGCCATTGATACCACGGGTGGGACCGGCAAGCTGGTGATGGCACCGTGCGCTCATTGCGGAGTTCGAGACGGCGATCCACCGCGAACTCCAGATGGTAGGCATCGCGCGGGCCAGGCCGAGGGTCGGACTAGTGGCCGGGCTTGGCAATTATCCATGAAGTACAGCACAACATATACTAGGCTGATGCGACTTCATCGGATGCCGCAGTGGAGAAGAACAGAATGCTCGTGCTATTAAAGCTGACATTGGCACCGCTGCTCGTGGCTTTTGCTACCATTGTTGCACGACGTTGGGGTCCCAAGATTGGCGGCATCGTCGTCGGGTTGCCATTGCCACCGGGCCGATTTTTCTGTTTCTAGCCGTTGACCAGGGCTTGGGTTTCGCCGAGAGAGCGTGCGTCGGAATTTTGCTTGGTCTGATTGGTCTCGCAGGCTTCGCGCTGATCTACACTGTCGCATCTCGATACGCAGGATGGTCTTTTTCCATCATCGCCTCTGCGGTCACTTTTTTCGTTGTTTCAGCCATCACCAGCAGGTCGATGCTAAGCGGAGTGGTGGGGGCTGGTCTTGGTGCCTACACGGCTCTCCTGCTGGCCGCGTCGTTGATCCGGAGACATCGGCTAGGAGCGAGGAGGCCAGGTTCGGCTTGGTGGGATATCTGGTTTCGCATGACCGCCGCCGCAGCGCTGACTTTGGCTATCAAAACCGCTGCCGAAAGACTTGGACCGACGCATAGCGGGATAGTCGGAACATATCCCGTAGTAACTACCGTGATCATGACGTTCACCCATCGCCAATTTGGGCGAGAGGTCGCCATCGCGATGTTGCGCGGCACAGTTCTGTCGTGGATCGGCTTTGTAAGTTGCTTTGTGGTCATTGGATTGACCATCAAGCCATATGGACTAGGACCCTCGCTTGGCCTTGGAGCGCTCGCCACGGTGGTCACCACGCTGTCGGTGCTTTGGATTGATCGCTTGACGGCTTCGCGCATGCGAGAGACACCGCAGATTTAGGTTCTGGTGGCTTGGGGCGGTTGCGGGTAGGAACAAATGACGGTTGATCACTAGGTCTTGGGTTCGAAGGCGCTCCCCTGCAAGGGAGTGTGCATTCGGTGGCGAAAGAGAAAAGGTGGCACGAAGATTATGTGCGTCAAGTTCAGCAAATTGGGCGGTCATGCGGCTTGGCGCATAGCGAGTTTCTTGTGCTCTCGTAGGTCGTCCATGTTGATATAGCGATTGGCCTCCATCGACGCGCTCGTAGCGCTCCGATCAGTGAGTTGCGCGAAAAACGTCGTGCGGTCATCTTGCCAGCCATCCGCCATCGACAGGCAAGACGATGCCGTGGACATAGTCGGACGCCTGTGAGGCCAGGAACACGGCTGCGCCACCGAGTTGCGCGGGATCGCCCCAATGGCCGGCCGGGATGCGGGCAAGGATGCCGGCGTTCCGGACCGGATCCTCGCGAAGCGCGGTCGTGTTGTTGGTCACGAAATAGCCCGGAGCAATGGCATTGACATTGATGCCCTTGCCCGCCCATTCGCAGGCCAAGAGACGCGTCAGTCCGGCAAGCCCGCTCTTCGAGGCCGTGTAGGAGGGAATGCGGATGCCGCCCTGGAAGGACAACAGCGAGGCGATGTTGATAATCTTGCCGCCGCCTCGTTCGAGCATATGCCGGGCGGCAGCCTGCGACAGAAAGAAGACGCTCTTCAGGTTGATGTCCATGACCGCATCCCAATCGGCCTCCGTGAAGTCGATGGCGTCGGCGCGGCGGATGATGCCGGCATTGTTGACCAGGATGTCAAGCTTGCCAAAGGTCGCTACCGTTTCGTCGACGATTGCCTTTGTCGGTTCGATCGATCCAAGATCGGCCTTGATGGCATGAAAGCCAGCACCGATCTCGCGAACCGCAGCCTCGGTTTCGTCCATCGATGAGCGGCCAACGGCAACGATCGAGGCGCCGGCCGCCGCCAGCGCCACGGCGATTGCCTGGCCAAGGCCGGTATTCGCACCGGTGACGACCGCCACCTGCCCGGAAAGATCGAACATGGTCATAGCGGGCCTCACTTCAGAAATTCGGCGCGATGTGGCGTAAACGTATCGATCAGGCGGCCCTTCTCGAGAGCCTTGACCCCATGTACCAGATCGGGGGGAACGATGAAGCTGCCTCCCTGGTGCAGGGTTTCCGTCCTGCCGTCGATCGTCACCTCGAAACTGCCCTCAGCCACATAGCTTGCCTGGATGTGGGGATGGGAATGGAGCGCACCGACGGCGTCCTTCTCAAAAACCACCTCGACCATCATCATCTCAGGCAGGTAGGCCATGATGCGACGGGTCACGCCCGGTTCCGGACTGGTCCACTCGGCATCCTTGGCCGGCACGAAAAGATCACTCGCTGCCATATTCCCCCTCCTCACCTAAGATCTTCGATGGCGACAAGGTCGACGTCGGTGTAGTCGACATTGTCGCCGGCCATGGCCCAGATGAATGTGTAGCTTGATGTACCGACACCGGAATGGATGGACCAACCCGGCGACAGGATCGCCTCCTCGTTCTTGACGATCAGGTGGCGCGTTTCGTCCGGCTCTCCCATCAGATGCACGACGCGGGCCTTTTCCGGCAGATCAAAATAGAGATAGGCCTCCATCCGCCGGTCGTGGACGTGGCAGGGCATGGTGTTCCAGACAGAGCCTTCAGCAAGCGTCGTCATGCCGACGACGAGCTGACATGTCCTGGCGCCTTCCGGGTGGATGAACTGAAAAATCGAACGCTCGTTGCTGGTTGCCTGAGAGCCGAGATCGACGCGCTTGGCATCTGAAATGCCGATATGCTTTGCAGGGTGACGGACATGCGCGGGGGCGCTGAGCAAATAGAATTTTGCCGGTTGTTCGGCCGATACGGACCGGAATGTCACCGAAGCCCCCATGCCGGCATAGACCATGTCGCGGGTACCGGCCTGAAACTCTTCGCCATCGACGCTGACGATGCCGGCACCACCAATATTGACAGCGATCAGCTCGCGCCGGGCCAGAAGCGTGTCGGTCCCGGCAGGCTTGATCGTCTCCAGGTCAAGCGCTTCCGAAGTCGGCATGGCACCACCGACGATCATGCGGTCGTAATTGGTGTAGTGAAGCTGGATGCGGCCGGCCAGAAACAGCGGTGGCAGCAGAAAATTCTCGCGCAGCTCTTCCGTACTGAACCGTGCCGCCGTCTTCGGATCGATCGCATAGCGGTTGGTAAAATCAGTGTGGCTCATCAAAGCCGTCCTTCCGTCTGTGTTTTCTCAGTTCGTCAGCGACATACTGACGGTGCCGCTTGTCATCTGCGGTGCGGAGCTACCAGCTTCTCGAGCATCGAGACCTCGTCCGCTGTAAGGTCTGTCAGGGGCGCGCGTACTGGACCGCTATCAAAGCCCTGCAGGCGCACGCCTGCCTTGACGGCGGATACCGCGTAGCCCTTGCGGCGGTTGCGTATCTCCATGAACGGGAAGAAGAAGTCACGCAGGATGCGATTGGTAGTTTCGGTCTTCCCGGCCCTTAGAGCCGTGTAGA
Source organism: Rhizobium sp. RHZ01 (assembly GCF_014851595.1). Taxonomy (NCBI): domain Bacteria; kingdom Pseudomonadati; phylum Pseudomonadota; class Alphaproteobacteria; order Hyphomicrobiales; family Rhizobiaceae; genus Rhizobium; species Rhizobium sp. RHZ01. Next base: position 72,648 of record NZ_JACUZZ010000022.1, on the reverse strand, counting down.
ATTCCTGTGCCAGAGCCGGTACAAAGTTGAAAACCGCCGACGAATAGGTCGTCACACCCGCGCCGAGATATGCATCCGCAAAGAGCTCGGCAGTCGGCATGCCGCCGAGATAAGTGAGCCGGTCGCCGATGGTTGCTGTGATCTGTCGTACCAGCCCGATTTCGCCCGAGCCATCCTTGAAGCCGACCAGATTGGGGCAAACCTCGCAGAGCCGTGCAAGGGTATCGGCCGACAGGATGGCGTTGTCGCGATTATAGACCATAACGCCGATGTCGACCGCGTCACAGACCGCCTTCACATGTGCAAACAGGCCGTCCTGGCTGGCATCGATAAGATATTGCGGCAGCAGCAGAATGCCGTCGGCCCCCGCCTCTTCGGCCAATCTGGCGATCCGGACGGCCATCTTTGTGCCGTATCCGCATCCCGACACGATCGGCGTTGCGCCCGCTGATGCCTTGGCAGCACGCACCACCTCCGGCACCTCGTCGGGGGTTAGCGAGAAGAATTCGCCGGTACCACCGGCGGCAAACAATACACTCGCGCCGAAACCGGAAAGCCAGCCGACATGGTCTTCGTAGACAGACCGATTAAACCGATCGTCGTCGTTAAAAGGGGTGACGGGGAAAGAAAGAAGGCCAGCTCCAAGAGCAGCCTTCAAAGAAATGGGGTCCAGTGCCATGGATATCCTCCGGACAGAACGAGAGTCGATGGCAGTGAAACTAGCAGAGATATGATGACTGTCAATAACTCATCATACGATAATTGATTCACTCAGCCGCGCTTGATGAAATTCCGGTAGCGCTGTTGGCTTCCCTTCAGGTGGAGACGCATCGCCTCTCGCGCCGCGGCCTCATCCTGGTCCGATATCGCCCGGGCAATTCGCAAATGCTCGGATTGAATCTGCTGCAGGTACTCCTGCGAGGATCTCTCGGTATCACCCTCAGCCAAGACGCCCCTTGGAATGATCTGCTTGCCGACCAGCTGTAAAAACTCACGAAAACGGGGATTGCTGGTGGAATCAGCTATCGCCAGGTGAAACGCCCTATCTGCCTCGACCGTCGGCTTTTGATCCTGCTTCAGTCGCTCGATCTCGTCATAGGCCTCAAGAATGGCCTCTTCCTGGGCCGGCGAACGCCGTATGGCCGCAAGCCCGGCGGCCTCGATTTCGATCGCGGCCCGCAGCTCAAGCATTTCAAGCAACGAGGAGATCTTATTGGGATCGGCGCTTTTGAACCCGTCATAGGCGCCGGCCGGAGGCGTCAGGACGAAGACGCCGACCCCGTGGCGCGCTTCGACCAGTCCGTCGGCGCGAAGTGAAGCGATCGCCTCGCGGATTACCGTTCGGCTGACCTCGTATTCCTGCGTCAAACCACCTTCCGTTGGCAACCGATCGCCGGGCTTCATGGCCCCTGACGCAATCGCGTCGCGCAGGCGGCGCGCCACCATTTCCACTAACGTTTCACCGCTTTTGCGTTGCTCTGGCCCCGTCTGCTGAACCACATTGCGCCCCATATTTGTCCCCGCCCTCTGTCGATCTAGACATCCCGAACGACGCCCGTCTGTCAAGAGATTGCAAAAATCCGATTGACCAGAACGCGTCAGACATATTATGACATTAGTGACGCCGTATTACAAGTAAGCATCCGGAGGCCTTCGGCAAAGGCATCGCCGCGCACGTCAGCACCGAAACAGTCCAGGCGATGACGCGACAGGACTGTGGATCGAACCTTCGACATTTGCCGTATTCCGCCACCGGCCGGACACAGAAAGAACCTGGAGGAGAAGACTTGAAGATCGTCGATATTAACGTGCGCGTCTTTGCGCACACGACCTATCGCCACGCCGACACGGCTGGGCATGCGCATCCTGGGCCGGCTCACAAGGTCAACCTTGCGCTGCTGACGATCGTCGCAGACGATGGCACCGAGGGCTACTGCTTCTCCCCGCCCGAAATCGTTCGTCCGCATGTCCTCGACAAGTTCATCAAAAAGGTACTGATCGGCCAGGATCCATTTGATCGCGAGAGACTCTGGCAGGAACTCGCCCATTGGCAGCGTGGCAGTGCTGCGCAACTGACCGACCGGACCCTTGCTATCGTGGACTGCGCGCTGTGGGATCTCGCCGGACGTAAGCTCGCTATCCCCGTCCACAAGCTTATCGGCGGCTATCGCGACAAGGTGCGGGCCTATGGATCGATCATGTGTGGCGATGAGCTCGAGGGCGGCCTTGCGACGCCGGAAGACTACGGGCGCTTCGCCGAAAAGCTGGTAAAGCGCGGCTACAAGGGTATCAAGCTGCATACCTGGATGCCTCCGGTCTCGTGGGCACCTGATGTGAAGATGGATCTGAAGGCCTGCGCGGCCGTGCGGGAGGCCGTTGGTCCCGATATCCACCTGATGATCGATGCGTTTCATTGGTATAGCCGGACCGAGGCGCTCGAACTTGGCAAAGGCCTGGAAAAGCTGAGCTTCGACTGGATCGAAGAGCCGATGGATGAGCAAAGCTCGGCCTCCTACGCCTGGCTTGCCGCCAATCTCGATATTCCCGTTCTTGGTCCGGAGAGCGCTGGTGGAAAGCACTTCAGTCGCGCCGAGTGGATCACCTCGAATGCCTGCGACATCCTGCGGACAGGCGTGCACGATGTCGGCGGCATCAGCCCCGCGATGAAGTCGATGCACCTTGCGGAGTCCTTCGGCATGTATTGCGAAATTCATGGCAACGGCGCCCCGAACCTGATCGTCGCCGCCTGCAGCAAGAATGCCAAGTGGTACGAGCGAGGCCTCTTGCATCCCTTCCTCGAGTATGATGACGGCTTCGAGTATCTGAACGCGCTTGTCGATCCCATGGACGAACACGGCTATGTCCACCTTTCCGATAAGCCGGGTCTTGGGGAAGACATCAACTTCGCCTTCATCGAGGCGAACTTGGTGGCATGAACAAGAGGGGCTGGCGAAGCGTCGTTTGTCAGCCCCTCAGAGCCGCATCGAGCCAGTTGAGTGCCGCGTCCTGCTCTGGGATGGGAAACTCGTGGCCGCCTTGCCAGATGGCCGTTTTCAGATTGTGCATCCCCCTTCCGGCCGACCAGAGCTCACGCAGACGGCCAAACGCAGCCTCAACGACGGCTGGAGGGAAATGTCGGTCCTCGCGCCCACTCAGAAAGTAGCCCGGCTTCGGCGCTGCAAGGCCGGCAAAGTCGGGATAGTCCAGCTTGCCCGCGATCTGTGGATGCAGCATGTAGAATGCAGATTGGCCGCGCAACTGGTTGCCGCCGGTCTGCATGAGCCCCTCCAAGGTGCCCATCCAGCCGATTGCACAGAAGGCCGCAATGTCGGCAGAAAGAGCTGCGACCTGCCAGGCGCGGTACCCGCCAAAGGAAAATCCGAAACTTGCCACGCGCTTCCGATCAACCTCTGGCAGCTCGCCAAGAAATTTGGCGGCTGCGATATCCTCCATGGCAACGACTGAGGCAAGCGAGACACCGAACTGCATCAGGTTAGCGGCAAGCGCCTGCTGCGCTTCGTACCCGTTGCCGCAACGGCTTGACCAGCCGAGCGCATCGACGCTGAGAACGACATAGCCTCGCCGCGCCGCCGCCTCTCCAGGAAAACGTCCCCCATAAAAACGATCTGCCCACGCCTGCGCTGCTTCCCGCGTCGGACTATCTGATGGCGCAGGGACTACCTTTTCCTTGCCGATATCGAAGGTCGCACCGTGATCATGCAACATCAGCAAGGCTGGTGCAGGTGTCTGTTGGTGTGGCAGAAGGAGAATGGCCTCAGCCACCTCGCCGTTGGAAAATCGAAGGCTCAACCGTCTGCCGGCATAAGACGAGCAATCCCATTGCGCAATCGTTTCGACCCGGTCGACATGGCATGCGTCAGGATCGGTCGACTGCACGACATAGGCCAAGGTCGAGGAACGCCACGTCGCGAAGTCGACGGAAGAGCCGCCAAACCTCAACGGAAATACTGACGTGTCGCGATGCCGTCGAGCGATGGAAGCAAGATTGTCGCGGTCGATCATCGGCCTTCATCCGTATTGCCTGGCGCTGCCAACCTCGCGACTGCGCCGCTTGGCGCCAGCTCAAACTGCCTGGTCGTACTCGACACTGGCTCGGATCAACTCCCTTGCGTAGGGATCGGTCGCCCGCCCCGTCGAAAGGACCGCACGGTCCAGGATCTCGACGATGCGTCCATGCTGCATGACCGCCAGCCGATCGCACATATGGTCGATCACCGCGAGATCATGCGAGACGAGGAGATAGGTCAGCCCCTTGCGTGCTCTAAGCTCGGAGAGGAGGTTCAGCACTTCTGCCTGAACGGACACATCGAGGGCCGAAGTTGGCTCGTCGAGCAGCAGGAAGGAAGGATCGAGGATGAGTGCGCGTGCGATGGCGACGCGCTGGCGCTGCCCGCCGGAGAGCTCGTGCGGATAGCGCTGGAGAAAGGCGGGAGTGAGCCCGACCTCGATCAGCGCCTGTTCCATGCGTTCTTGATGGCGATCCATACGCTGAATACGCAAGGGCTCCTGAAGCGCGGTTTGGATCGACTGGCGCGGGTGAAGCGATCCGTAGGGGTCCTGGAAAACCATCTGGACGGTACGGCAGTATTCGTCCTGAGGCGTATCGCGGACGGCTTTGTTGTTGATGGCAATCCTACCATCCCACGCGTTCAGCAGGCGGGCGACACACCGCAGGACCGTCGACTTGCCCGAACCAGATTCTCCGACAAGCCCGAAGGACTCGCCCTTGTCGACGCTGAAGTTCACGCCCCCGAGAATGCGCTTTGCGTGAACGCCAAGGCCGAGCGAAATGGATAGATTCTCAATCTCGATCGCGCTCATGGTGTACCCTCAACTGTTGCGACTTTGATGGTCTGGCTGCGGCTCAAGACAGGCAGTGGGCGGCGGTCACCGCCGATGTGAGGCTGCGCTGCCAGCAATCCGCGTGTGTAGGGATGTTCGGCGTTCTTCAGGTCGCGCGCCTGCCGTTCCTCGACGAACTCGCCCGACCGCATCACCAGAACGCGGTCACAGAAATTTCGGACCAGGTTGAGGTCATGGCTGATCATGATCAGCCCAATGCCCTTACTGATCACCAGGTCATTGAGGATCTTCAGCACCTGCATGCGCACCGTGACATCGAGCGCTGAGGTCGGCTCATCGGCGATGATCAGCTCAGGCTCGGGGATCAACATCATCGCGATCATGATGCGCTGCCCCATTCCGCCCGAGACCTCGTGCGGATAAAGACCGAACACCCGCTCAGGATCACGAATCTGCACCGCCTCCAGCATTTCCAGCGTGCGTTGCTTGGCCGCGCCGCGTGAGGCGCCACTGTGTATGCGATAGGCTTCCGCAACCTGATCGCCGACCCGGTGGACTGGATTGAGAGAAAACTTCGGGTCCTGCAAGATCATCGACATACGGCGTCCGCGGACCTGCAACATCTCTCTCTCGCGGCAGGTCAGCAGATCGGTTTCACCGAATTGCATCCGCTCAGCTGTAATTTTAGCCGTCGGCAGAAGCTTCAGTAGCGCCCGACCGATGGTGGATTTTCCCGATCCGGATTCACCAACGATACCCAGCCTCTCTTGCCCGAGCGAGAACGAGATTCCCTTGACAACCGGGTTGTCACCTTTGCGACCGCGATAGCTGACATGCAGATCGCGGACATCGAGGAGATTGGCCATGTGACGTTCCTCACTTCTGCTTCGGGTCGAGCACGTCGCGAAGACCGTCGCCCAACAGGTTGAAAGCAAGACTGACGAGCAGGATCGCGCCGCCTGGAAACGCAACGAGCCACCAGTTGTCCAGCATGTAGCGCCGGCCCGTCGCCATCATCGCACCCCATTCGGGCAAGGGCGGCTGCGCGCCAAGTCCGAGGAAGCCGAGGCCAGCAGCAGTGAGGATCACCGTCGCCATGCTCAGGGTAATGCGGACGAGGACCGAGGGCAGACACATGGGCATGATCGACTTTACGATAATTCGCAGTGGCGAGGCTCCTTGCATGCGCGAGGCAGCGATATAGTCCGCCCCGCGAAAGGTCAGCGTCTCGGCTCGTGCCAGACGGGCAATCGGTGGCCAGGCAGTAAGCGCTATGGCGATGATCGCATTCTCCAGGCCCGCGCCCAATGCCGCGACAAAGGCAAGCGCCAGGATCAGGCTCGGAAACGACAGGAAGATATCGGTAATGCGCATCATCACCGTGTCGCACCAGCCGCCGAAGTATCCGGCTGTCGTTCCGACCAGAAGTCCGACCGGGCCAACGATGATAGACACGATGAAAATGAATGTCAGGCTGATCCGGCTTCCATAGACGAGGCGGCTGTAGACGTCCCTTCCCAGTTCGTCCGTTCCGAACCAATGAAGGCTGCTCGGTCGGCCCAGAGCGTTGCCGAGGTCGACGACATTGGGGTCGTGGCTGGCGAGAACGGGAGCAAGCAGCGCAGTCAACAGCAGTATCGCGACGACGATGACGCCGAAGGCAGCTGTTGGGTTCGCCAGCAACTCGCCGATTACCGCGGCGAACCGTCTGGCCGCCATGACAACAGGTCCGTTGCGACGCTCAGTCAAAACAAGATTGCTCATTTCAAGATGTCCTGGTGCCATGTCACCGCGTCCTTGGATCAAAGATCTTGTAGAGTGCGTCTGAAAGCAGGTTCAGCGCGATGAAGATAACGCCCACAAGCAGCACGCAGGTCATCACCGCGTTCATATCGCCGATGAGCATGTTGTTGGTGATGTATTGTCCAAAGCCCGGCCAGGAGAAGACCGTCTCAATCAGCACCGCCCCTTCGAGTAGGCTGCCATATGCCAAGGCAACGATGGTTACGAGCTGAACCCGGATATTGGCAAAGGCGTGATGCCAGATCGTCCGGCCCTTCGACAATCCCTTCACCCGCGCCGTCGTAACATACTCCTGCCCAAGCTGGTCGAGCATGAAACTTCGCGTCATCCTGGTGATGTAAGCCATCGACGAGTAACCGAGAATGCTGGCGGGCAGGATGAGATGGTTGAGCGCATCGCCGAAGACCTCCCAGTCGCCAGCGATCGCCGCGTCAATGAGCATGAAGCCGGTCGTCTCCGGCACAAGGCCGATATAGTAGTCGGAAATCCGCCCGCCGCCGCCCACGAGCCCAAGCATCGCGTAGAAAATAATGAGGCCGATCATGCCCGTCCAGAAGATCGGCATTGAATGCCCGATCAGCGTCAGGAAGCGGATGATGTGATCGGCTGGCCGATTACGATTGATCGCCGCGAAAATACCGAGAGGTATCCCGAAACCAGCCCCACAAAGAATGGCGAAGGTGGCAAGTTCAATCGTAGCCGGCATGACATGAGCAATGTCGCTGATGACCGGCTGCCCCGTGCGGATAGAAACTCCGAAGTCGCCGCGCACCACGTCCCCGACGTAGCGGATGAACTGTGTATGAAGCGGCAGATTGACCCCCAACCGCTCTGCGACCAACTCGTAGGTGGCGCGATCCGCCTCCTCCCCGACGATCGCTCTCACCGGATCCACCGGCATCAGACGACCGATGCAAAACGTCAGGATGAGGAGGCCGAGCAAGGTCACCATAATGGTGCCGGCCTGCCGCGCGGTGGCAAAGATGCGATCATGGCTCATTGCTGGATCTTTCATAGTCACAAAATGGCATGTGCGACGGGACACACCCGTCGCACGTGTTGGCGGCCTAGCGTTCCTTGGTGACCGTACGCAATTGCGTCGACCACGACGGATTAAGCGCCAGCCCTTTGATATCGGCGCGCACGCCCACGGTATCCACCACCTCGGAGAACGGCTGGATCGCCGGTACGAGGTCGGCATAATACGCCTGGATATCGCCGTAGAGTTTAGTCTGAGCAGTCTTGTCGCCTTCAACCTGTGCAGCATCGATCATGCTGTTCAGCTTCTCGTCGAAGAACGACGTTCGCCAACCCTGGAAGTTTGTCAGCTTTGCCTCGTCCGAATTGTTCGGGTTGTAGGCGATAGCGCGCAGATTGGAGTCGGGATGCGGCAACTGTCCGCCGCCGCCGCGACCGACAAGCAACTCGAATTTGCGTTCGCGCATCGCGCCATAAATCTGATCGCCGGACCCGGTGATGACTTCGGCCTTGATGCCCGCCTGCGCAAGTGTTGCCTGGAGAGCCGTTGCGAGGTTCAAGAACGGCGCGTCCGAAATACCGCGGAGCGTCGTCGAAAAACCGTTCGGATAGCCTGCTTCGGCCAGCAGCGCCTTCGCCTTCTCGACATCGAGCTTGTAGCCGGCATCAGGCAATGCACCGAAGATGCCGCTCGGGATCGGCCGATCGCGTAGCTTGCCGAAATAAGGCAGGACAGTCTTGTCGAGACCCTGATAGTCGATCAGATAGCGAAGCGCCTCTCGGACCTTCGGGTTCTTGAACTTCTCATCCTTCATCGACACCGCAAGGTAATAGAAGCCACTGCCACCGATTGTTTCGATCTTTACGTCCTTGTTGGCTTCCAGCGACTTGAGATCGGCCGCCGACATCGAGAAGGCAATGTCGATATCGCCCTTCTCCAGCATCAGGCGCTGGCTCTGCGATTCAGCCAGATGACGCATGATGATGCGGCGCATCGCCGGCTTATCGCCCCAGTATTTGTCGTTGCGATCAAGCACGACGCGCTCGTTCGAGCGCCATTCACCAAGCACGAATGGTCCCGACCCCGCTGAATGCGTCGTCAGCCAGGCGGCACCCTTGTCACCGTCCTTTTCATTTTCCAGCACAGTCTTGCTGTCATAGATCGATCCCGGGCCAACGATGCCCAGCGTCATGATGATAAGTTCCGGGTCAACCTTCTTGGGAAGCGTGATGACCACGGTCTTGACGTCCGGAGCGGTGAAGCTTGCCTCGGCGTTGTCGGCAGTGAACCCATGGGTCTTCAGAAACGACGCCTGGGCCAGGTTCAGTGACATCAACCGCTTCAACGACCAGACGACGTCCTCGGACGTGACGGGGTTGCCGGAAGCAAAGGTCGCCCCGTCTCGCAAGGTGAACGTAATCTTCGACTTGTCATCGCTGACGACCCAGCTCTCCGCGAGCTGAGGCGTGACCTCGGACCTGTTGACCGGATCGAGTGAAACCAGGTTGTCGTATATGTTGGCGAGAACCTGGACCGTCTCCTTGCCGGTAATGGCCGCCGGATCCAATGTCAGGATATTGTTCATCGAGAAGCCGACAACAAGCATGTTTGGCGGCGTTTCGGCACGGAGCGGTGCGCTCCAGCATGCTGCGCCGATAACCGCTGCAGCAATCATTGCCTTCATGTGATACATCGAAAATCCTCCTTTGCCGACTCCCGATCGACTGGTGATACTATCTGTCATCATATCTCATTAGTCAAGTTGTATGATATGCCCACACGGCAGCGATCCGTATTTTCGCAAGCGGGCGGCAATTGCCCTGACGGTCAGAAACACCTTCCGATAGCAAGAGCGCATGGAGAGCAACTCGCGGGCATTGGCCCTTAAGGCAAAAAGCTCCTCAAACCGGTGCCCTCGAAGAGGTGAGCCGCGTCGATCGGAGGCGTAGCGTCCAAAGACGCCAACTGCAATTGTGAATGCCTTCATGTAGGCGGGGCGTCCTTCAAGTGTCTCGTTCACGACCGGAACGCCGGTTCTTATCTTCTTCGGAAACGCAAAAACGGCAAAGACGGCTTCCTTGAGAAGGCGCCCAGCCGTTCCGCAGTGCTTGTTGTCAAAGGCTGTAGCGCTGAATAGCAGCGCGATCCAATGCCATTGCCCATCCCGGCGCATCGGGAACCCGCGCTAGACCGTCGATAAGATCGATCTTCTCCCGATAGAGCGGAGCGAACCATTCCATGTATTCGAGAGAATGAGCCGTAGGCACATGAGCAAGGAGCTGTAGGCTCATTTCCGGGAAGAGGTGTGACGAAATCGGTAAGTCGAAGCTCGCCGCCAGAGCGCCGACGCGCGCAAATTCCGTCACACCACCGATCCGCTGAAGATCGGGCATGAGAATGGAGGCGGCGCCTGTTTCGATCATCCGCCGAAAACCGTAGCGAGTGTATTCGTTCTCCCCTGAGGCGATCGGTATTCGCAGGGCGTTCGCCACCTTGGCCGAAGCCTCGAGGGCATGCGCCGGCACAGGTTCCTCGAACCAGGCGATGTCGAACGGCGCCAACGCATCGCCGAGCCTGATGGCGGCATCCGCATCCAGCACCTGATTGGCATCGACCATCAGCCCGATCTCGCTGCCGATCGCCGCCCGGACGGCTTTGACACGCGGCAGGTCGACTTCGATCCTTCCGGCAAGGCGCAGCTTCATCGCCTTGAAACCCTGCGCGACGAAACCCTCGGCTTGGCGCACCAGTGCCGGGATGTCCTGGGTGAGCCACAACCCGCCGCTCGCATAGGCTGGAATTGTCTCCCGGCACCTGCCGAGCATCCGCGAGATCGAAAGACCAGCGCGCTTGGCTCTGAGGTCCCAGATAGCTCCGTCGATCGCCGAAATGCCCATAATCGAGACGCCAGTGAAGCCGATGAAGTTGATGCGCCGCCAGGCATCCGCCCAGAATGCGCCGGTATCGTCCGGATCAAGGCCGATCACAGCGTCGGACAGCACATGCACCATGGCGTCCAGAAGCTTTACCTGCTCCGGCCGGATGGTGAAGATGAGGTTTTCGCCCCGCAATCCTTCATCGGTGCCGAGGTCTACGACGATGCAGGAGAACTCGCGAATGGTGGCGGTGGCATTGCCGAGCGGTTCGGCGAGAGGCAGGCTGACGGCGGTGGTGGTCAGGTGCGTAATTTTCATGAGACTTTACCGGATCGGGGAGCGCGGAGGCTCGATATAGATTGGCTCGTCGACGAAACCACCGCCTTGCCATTTTGCCTGGGACGAGTCCTTGTCCGGGATGCCGGGGCTGCGCTCCAGTTCGGCGCGATAGGTCTCAGAATTGTCCTTCGGCTTCCAGCCGAGATAGGCGGAAGCCGAATTGTCCCACCATTTCGTCTGGTTGTCGGAAACGCCCCAGATCGTCGGACAACCGAGATAGGGCGCTTTGAACACTCGCTCGGCGAGCGAGGCCATGTCGTCGAAGCTGAGCCAGATCGCCAGCATTCGCACCGTCGTCGGCTTCGGCCAGCATGCGCCGATGCGCACGATCGCCGTCTCCTGACCGAACTTGTGGAAGTACATCTGCGCCAGAGCTTCGCCGAAACATTTCGATACGCCGTAGAGGCCGTCCGGTTTGGTCGGCTGGTCGACGCTGATGAACTGGTCCTGGCGATAGAAGCCAACCGTGTGATTGCTGCTGGCGAACAGGATGCGCGGCTTGCCATGCTTGCGTGCCGCTTCGTAGAGATTGTAGAGGCCGCGTATATTGGCATCCAGAATACTGTCGAAGGTGTTTTCCGACGGGATGCCGCCGAAGTGCAAGATACCTTCACAGCCTTCCACCATTCGCATCACACCGTCAGCATCCATCAGGTCGCAGCTGACTGGTTCCTCATTGGGCGCAATTGCCGTCAGCGGGGTGATATCGGAAACGCGAATGGCTTCGGCCAAATGGCCGAGTCGCTGCCGCATGGCCATGCCCATACTGCCGGCAGCTCCGGTGATCAGAAGCCGCTTCATCCTACTCCTCCTATTCGGACCGAACCCTTGTCGGGTAACAGCAATCTTATCATATGACAAGGCGTCAGAAATACGATGCCGAGGCTCCATCGAAGCCCCGTGGTTTCCGTGTTTAGACAAATCTACGCGATACTGCCAGCATATGTTGACGAAAGAAGCTGTTTAGGTCTTCATACAAGACCGCAGCTCATATGATGTCTTACGGTGAGCGCCAGAATGGAGGAACCCCAATGAAATGGATGAGGCATGTGGCGCTCGCCACGGCTTTGACGCTGTCCGCGCCGATGGTCGCATTTGCGGACACGCCTGCCGACCAGTTGATCGTCGGCCTGAGCATGAACAATATCCTTACTCTAGATCCGGCTGCGATCTCGGGGCGCGAGGCGACCGGCGTCATCACCAATCTCTACGACACGCTGGTGGAACTGGGCGCCGACAAGAAGACCGTCAATCCGGGCCTTGCGAGCTCCTGGACGATCGCCGACGATGGTTCGATCACCTTTACGCTGAGAGACGGCGCGACGTTCAGCTCCGGCAACCCGGTGACAGCGCAAGACGTTGTCTGGTCAATTAAGCGCAACATCGGCCTTGGTCTTGTCGGCGCGGGCGTTTGGTCGTCCTTTGGCTACAGGGGCAACAATATCGACTCGCTTTTGACGGCGGACGGCAACAAGATCACCCTCAAGCCCGCCCAAGCGACCGATCCGCAGCTCACCCTCGATATCTTCGGCAAGCCAGATGCGAGCGCGGTCGTCGACATGAAGACCGTCATGTCCCATGAGACCAATGGCGACAGGGGCGCGGCCTGGCTGAAGGTCAATGCCGCCGGCTCCGGAGCCTTCAACCTGACGCGCTGGTCCTCCAACGAAATGCTCATACTGACGCGGTTCGACGATTACTGGGGCGAAAAACCCAAGATGAAGCGGGTCATCTTCCGTCACCTTCCGGAGTCCCAGACCAAACGCCTGATGCTGGAAAAGGGTGACGTCGATGTCGCGATCGGTCTTTCCGTTCCGGATATCGCCGCACTCAGCAAGAACAAGGATGTCGAAGTCCAGAGCACGCCGAGCTCGGGCTTCTACTTCCTCGCAGTCAGCATGAAGGACGAACGGTTCAAGAACCAGGATGTCCGAATGGCGATCCGTTATCTCATCGATTACGACGGCATCAACAAGACGATCATGCCGAATTACGGCGCCAAGCGTCTGCGCCCAGTCGCAGAGGGGGTGATCGGCGCCCTGCCGGATCCCGACTACAAGGTCGATGTCGCCAAGGCCAAGGAACTGCTCGCCAAGGCGGGTTATCCGAACGGTTTCGCCGTCAAGCTGCTGACGCTCAACGAGCCGCCGTTTGCCGACACCGCCACCGCGATCCAGGCGACGCTGGCCCAGGCTGGCATCAAGGCCGAGATCGTCCAGGGGGCCGGAGACCAGATCTATGGCCCGATGCGCGAACGCAAGTTCGAGATGATCGTCGGCCGCGGCGGCGGTGGTCAGGAGCCGCATCCGCATTCCAACCTACGAGCACTTGTCATCAATCCAAACAATGCCGACGATGCCAAGCTCAGCGGAATTATCGGCTGGCGGACCTCTTTCTTCGACCAGCAGCTGAACGACATGTCGGCCAAAGCCTTGGTGGAACGCGACCAGGGGAAGCAGAAGGCAATGTATGAGGACATCCAGAAGCGCTACGAGGACCTCGTTCCGGCCCTGCAGCCGATTTCGGCAGTCGTCGACAGCGTCGTCTACCGCGCTGACGTCAAGGGTTACGAAAACCATTACGGCTGGACCGTTCGTCTCCGCACTGTCTCCAAGCAGCGCTGATCCCCATAAGCTCCTCCAGGACGTGCCCGCGGCCACCGCTGCGGGCGCCTCTATAGGGCACGAATGATCGAGGACCTGCCTGACGTCATCGCGCATTTTTCAAGGTTGCGCGGCTATGCAAAAGCCATGGATTAATAACTTTCAATCCAACGGCTTCAAAGGGGCTTGTATCGCGTGTTGCCACCGAAAGACCGTTCGCCGCTGCTGTGGCTGCAACATATCGATCCGCCTTAGCGATAGCCTTTCCGGATACTCGATCGCGCACCATCAGTTCCGAGTAAAACTGCGACGTAGCGAGATCGAAGGAGAGGATACGCTCGGAAAAATGCGAAAGCACTTCAGCTTCGAGCCGATCGTGAAGAATGGTTTGCCGTTTCCCCGGGGGCATGGCCCCGATACCAAAACGAAGCTCAGCAATCGTTGCGGCAAAAAGAAAAGCGTTTCAATTGCTTGTGCATCCAACCAAGCGATCACGGTCTGGTCAGGAACTGGCTTCCAAGGCTCCGATATCACATTGGTGTCAAGCAGGATCATTCGAAAGTCATCGGTTCTGCAGGTGTCTCATCGCGATCCTGCTGCAGAGCTTCGACGTCCGAATTGGAGAGGTCAGCGTCGCGCCCAATGCCCGCTAATAGCGAGCCCAGCTTAATACGTTCAGACGGGCGAACCGCTGCCTCGATAATGTCACGAATTTCGGCCTCGGTGCTGCGGCCGTGATGAGCCGCGCGTACGCGTAGGGCGCGATGTGTTTCATCAGAAATATTGCGAATAGTAACCGCCGGCATCGATATCACCTAACCACGAGTGATGACACTGATATCAACAAACATAAAATGACGTTTCTATCCAAGCATAATCTGTGTCGCTGCCCGTGACCTGCGCGGCCCCGCCGTTGTTGATGACTGCATCATTGGCCGCGGTCGGCCCAGATCCGGTGAATGTTGCATCCGAGGCTTCCTATATTTCCTGGCGATGGCGGCAGCGATCGCGCGCTGAACGAGAAGAGTGATATGTCGCTCCATCGTTGCCTTCGAAGTAGGATTGATCAGGCGGTCGCTTATGAACCTGCCGTTACATCTGATGGCGGTGCAGTCGAAGTTTCGTTGCGAACCTTTGACTTCTCAAGACGACCAGGGGAGGCTCGACAGATCCCATGCAAAACCGTAGAGGGCCTCACCCCTTCAAGCTTGGCCGCAAACGAATGGTGCATCGGAAGCAGTGAAACTTCTGGTTTGGGGCCGCCGGGTGACGGCGACCCTGATGGAGAGGTCGCAGGAGCTTACGCTGCCTGTGCAACATCATCCCGGTGGTGAATCTCTGTCCCGAGCACTTTCAGGCATTCCCGGATAAATGCGGCGAGCGCCGTCCATCCCTTTGCGGATACCATCGTGCCGTCAACGTAGGCCTCGGTCGGCGAAAGGTCGATATAGGTACCGCCTGCGAGTGTGACTTCCGGCTCGCAAGCGCCGAGCGCACCGACTTTCTTCCCGCGCACGACGCCGTCGACCGCAATAAGAATCTGCACGCCATGGCAGATCGTGAAGATCGGCTTCTGCTTCTCGTGGAAATGACGGACGATGGCCTGCACACGTTTGTCGGTGCGGATGTATTCCGGACCGCGGCCACCGGCAGCATAAACGGCGTGATATTGGTCTAGCTGCACTTCGGCTTCTGAGAATGTCTTGTTGATGGTGAAGAAGTGCCCGAGCTTCTCGGTATAGGTTTGATCGCCTTCGAAGTCATGAAGCGAGGTCTTGATGAGATCTCCGGCTTTCTTGTCAGGGCAGATGACGTGGACCGTATGGCCAACTGCTTCCATCGCCTGCTGGAAAACGTAGATCTCGTACTCTTCGGTGAATTCACCGGTCAGCATCAGTATCTTCTTGCCTGGCATGATTTACTCCTCTTTGTCCATGCGGCGGGGTGGCTCTTTGCCACCCCTGTTTCTATGATTAGAACGGCGAGTCCGGGAAGTAATACTCCTTCGCGTTCGCCTGCGTGATGAGAGGCGCGTCGAGCTTGACGTTTCCTCTGGTGGGAGCCTGTCCGACCAAGTTGGCGACCGTCATGTAGATCGCTGTCTTGATCATCGCTGGCGGGTAAGGCGTTTCGACCGGGGTCATGGCGTCTCCGTCGATGACCTTCTTGACGATGTCCTTCATGCCATTGCCGCCGAGTGCCAGCTTGATATCCTTGCGCCCGGATTCCTTGACCGCTTCGAGTACCCCAAGCAGCATGTCGTCGTCGTTTGCCCATACGGCGTCGATCTGAGGGTATTTGGCCAGATAGTCCTGCATCAGCTTGAAGGCTTCGTCACTGTTCCAGTTCGCATACTGGATGTCGAGTACCTTGAGGTCCGTGCCCTTGATGGCGTCCTGGAATCCTTGAATGCGCTCGTCATCGATCACTGTCGGAATTCCTCGCAACACGACGAGGTTCCCCTTGCCGCCCAGCTTGTCGATCATGAATTTTGCAGTGTTGCGTCCGACGGCGATGTTATCGCCAGCCAGGTATAGGTCTTGGATCGTTGGATCGTTCAGGCCGCGGTCGACTACCGTGATGAAGGTTCCCGCATCCTTCACCGCCTTGACGGGGGTCGTCAGTTCCTCGGACGTGTAAGGCAAGATCACCAGCGCATCGAGTTTGCGTCCGGCCGACAGATCCTCAAGCGCGCTCACCTGCGCCGTAGCCGAAGGCGAGGTCTTTACCACCACCTCCACGTCCGGAAACGCGGCATTGATTTCCTTTGCTGCGGCCTGCGCGTGATAGACAATGCCTGCCGTCCAACCGTGGTCGGCAGCCGGGATCGACACGGCGACCACTTTCTTGTCGGCGCCGAATGCGTGACCCGCGAGCAGCACCGTGCTTGCGGCGAGTGCCACAACCCATTTCCTCTTCAACATTCATTCCTCCCAGAATAGGACCGACAAAATTCATTCGCCGCGCGGTCCGGACGCGGATTATTTCGAGAACCTCTGAATGAGCATCGCGATGATGATGATCACGCCCTGGACGCCCGCCACCAGGTATTCGGAAACGAAGTCGGATAGCACCATCAGGTTGGCGATGAGTTCAAGGATGACCGCTCCGGCAACCGTGCCCCAGACGTGACCCTTGCCGCCGCGGAGTGCGGTTCCGCCGATGACAACTGCCGTGATGACTTGGAGTTCCCAGAGAACGCCAGTCGTCGGGGTGGCCGCGCCAAGACGCGGCACGTAGCAGATCGCGGCGATCGCAACGCAGGCACCCTGGATGGCGTAGGCGATCGTCCGGGTCTTGATTATCGATATGCCGGAATAGCGGGCAACGTCCTCGTTGGCCCCGACCGCGGCGCATTTGCGCCCGTACTTCATCTTGTAGAGAATGAACGAGGCGACGACAGCGACGGCAATCGAGATCAGGATCGGCAACGGGATGCCCGCGACGGTGCCGAAGTACACGGGGCGGTACGCGTCGCGGAGAGTGCGATCGATCGGGATTGTGCCGCCGTCGGACATGTACGTGATCAGTGCCCTGAAGATGCCCATTGTTCCGAGCGTCGCGATGAACGGCTCGATCTTGCCGACAGTCACAATAATGCCGTTCATCAATCCGCAGAGGAGACCCACGGCAATCGCCACCACCATCCCGGCCGGGATTGCCGAAACACCCCAGTCGGGTGCCATCCGGTTCATGAACATGATCGTGATCCCGGTGATGAATGCGGCCATGGAGCCCACGGAGAGATCAAGGCCCCCCGAAGAGATGACGAAGGTTGCTCCGACCGCGATGATCGCAATGAAGGCGCTGCGGGTGATGACGTTGCCGAGATTGGTCGCGGAGAGGAAATCCGGATTGACCGCAAAACCGATTGCCAGCAATGCGATCAGAGCCACAAATGGTCCCACATCCGCCCATCCGATATTCCATTCCCGCTCCGGTTTGACCGGGGTCGAACCCGTAATAACAGTCATCTGTTTCCTCCCTCGCCTTTTCCCGGAGCAACGTCGCTTGTCGCCAGAAGCGCGACGTTGTGCTCCGTCATTTTGTCTCCTGAGACCTCCCCCGCGATGCGCCCTTCCCGCATCACAAGAATTCGGTCACAGATCCCGATCAGTTCCTGCATTTCAGAGGAGATCACGACGCACGCCTTGCCCTCCGTCACGAGCCGCTGGATGAATGCGTAAATCTGCGCCTTGTTGGCGATATCGATGCCACGCGTCGGCTCGTCGATGACGACGACCGAGGGCGCGGCCAACAATACCTTTGCAAGCAGAAGCTTTTGTTGATTGCCACCGGATAGCTGCCCAGCTTTCACCCCCAAACTCTTCAATCGGATGTCGTATTGATCGACGGCCTGTGTCAGAGCGGTCTGTTCGCGGCGTCGCCGCATCAGCAAACCGGGATGAAACCGTTGAAGCGCGGACAGGGTGAGGTTGGGTGCAAGCCGCTCCTGGAGGAGAAGGCCTTTTCCCTTCCGGTCTTCGGTCAAGTAACCGATCCCGGCGTCGATCGCCGCCCGCGCCGAATGAATGTTGATCGACTTGCCTTCGAGCTCGACCTCGCCAGTTGCCGGTCTCAACCCCATGATCCCTTCGAATAGCTCCGTCCGGCCTGCCCCGATCATTCCGGCGAAGCCGAGGATCTCGGACTTGCGAACGTCAAAGGTGACATCCTTTGCAAAACCCGGAACTGACAGGTTCCGGACTGAAAGCATCTTTTCACCAGCGGCCGCGGGTGACTTTTCCGGATAGAGCGCCGCGAGGTCGCGTCCGACCATCAGACGCGCCATGTCCAACTGACTGAGACTGTGGCCCGGGTGCGTGCCGACCAGTTTGCCGTCGCGCAGCACCGTTACCTTGTCTGCAATTCGCTGCACCTCGTCGAGACGGTGGCTGATATAGAGGACAGCAATCTTCTGCGCCTTGAGTTGCAGGATGATCGAGAGCAATCGCTCGACCTCGTCCCCCGTAAGGACGGCGGTCGGTTCGTCGAAGATCACCAGCCTATGATCATCCAGCAGCGCCCGAGCGATCTGGACAAGCTGGCGGTCGGCAAGCGAGATGTTTCTCACTAGCGCATTGGGGGAAACCATGCTTCCGAGTTCGGCAAGCTTCTCAGCGGCGAGACGGCGCATCGTCCGGTCGTCAACGACTCCGTTGCGCATCAATTCGCGGCCGAGGAACAGGTTTTCCGCGACAGTCAGGGCATCGGCAAGCAGAATTTCCTGGTGGACCAGAACAATACCAGCCTGCTGGGCCTGCTCAGGCCTGACAAAACGGACCACGCCCTTGTCCATGCTCAGCGAACCTGCTGTAGGTTCAGCGTAGCCGGACAGAAGCCGCATGAAAGTCGATTTGCCGGCACCATTCTCGCCGATGATCGCGTGAATCTCGCCGGGAAGGATGTCGAGTGTCACATCCGAAAGAACCGTGACCGGGCCATATTCCTTGGAAAGGTTTTCGGCACGCAACACCGGCTGACGTGCGAGGTCATCGGCCTGAACCACGGGCGCTCTTCCATCTCTCTGAATGCTGACAACGCTCGACATCGCAGATTCCTCAATCGAAAGCTGGGAGCAGCCTGTCCCGCGAATGCTCAAGGTGGACGCGCATCGCCTTCTCGGCGGCGGAGGCGTCGCCTGCGGCGAATGCCGTCAGTAACGCTTCGTGTTCGTCGAGAGCCTCCTCGGTCACCCGTGAGTGGAACATCAGACGAAAGATATGGAAATGCGTGTGCTGGTGATTGAGCGTCTCGCGGATGAGCTCGTTGCCCGCATATTCGAGGATACGGTCGTGGAACATTGCGTCCTGGCGCGCAAAGGTCGAATAGCGAAGGCGCTCATCGGTGCCATCACGTCGCCCCATCACTCCGGCTGCTTCGCGAAGCGTTGCAAGCTTTTCATCGTCCATCGCGAGGGCCGCTCTGGCTGCGCTGTCCGGCTCAAGCAGAAGACGCAGCTGATAGAGCTCGTCGAAGCGGCGTCGGGCGATCTGGGGAGCCGCGCTGTAACCGATTAGGTGGGTCTTGACTACCAGTCCCTCCCCTTCCAGCCGCCCAAGCGCTTCGCGGATGGGCGTCTGCGAGACATTCAGTTCGCGCACCAGATTATCGACATTGATCCTTGCGCCTGGGGGAATCTTCAAAGCCATCAATTGGGCGAAGATTGCCTCATAGACGCTTCCCGCAAGACTATTGGCCCTCGGGATGAACGCGCCCGTGTCCGGCGCATCGTTAAGGATCGTGGGTGTTCTATTCTGCATCATCTATTGCCTCTTGACAGAACCAATCGCTAACACGATGCTCGCCGATATTCAATACTATATCCTATAGGATTTTATTTGGAGCTGTCGTGAGAGTAAAGAGGGAGATAGCGGCGGACCTGGTGAGGAACCTTCTCGAGGAAAAAGGGACCCCTCGTTCATACGCTTTGCAGCAAACCGACGTTCTCGTCGAAGCAGAGTTGAGAGGTCATCCATCGCATGGCCTTCAAAGGCTGCCGAGGATACTTCAGAGAATTGGCAATGGTCTCATCGATCCAAGCACCCAAGGGAAATCACACTGGCGAACGCCGTCATTCCTGAAGATCGACGGTCTGCGCGGACTGGGGCCAGTGGTCGCTCTCCAGGCATGCACCATGCTCTCTGAACGAGCTTCTTCGACAGGCGTCGCCGTTGCTGGCATCAGGAACTCAAACCACCTGGGGATGCTCGCCTATTACGTAGAGCACCTCGCGAAAGAAGGCATCATCGGGATCGCGCTATCTTCGAGCGAGGCACTCGTCCACCCATATGGCGGAACAACGCCCCTCCTCGGAACCAATCCCCTTGCGATTGCAGTGCCGACTGCGGACCGACCGCTGGTCGTCGATCTCGCGACCTCTGTGGTTTCAATGGGGAAGATCCATCACCATGCGGCAAACGGATGCGCGATCCCGGAGGGTTGGGCACGCGACAGCGACGGAGAAATGACGACCGACGCCGCCGCTGCAATGAACGGGTCGATCGCTCCGTTCGGCGACGCCAAGGGATACGCGCTTGGTATGGCACTTGAATTGCTGGTGGCCTCGATTGCGGACTCATCGACTGCGCCTGACGTCCGGGGAACGCTGGATGCCGATGCCATCTGCAACAAGGGGGACGTGTTGATTGCCATCGACGCCGGCAAGCAGCCCGACCTCCTCGCTTGCTTCAGTACCTACCTCGATCGCATCCGGAAATCGCGTCCAGCCGAGCCCACACGACCAGTAACGGTCCCTGGCGACGGCACCTGGTCGCGCCGCCAGCAGGCGCTCTGCGACGGAATCGAGATTCCTGGAAGGCTTTGGGACGAACTTAACGCCCTTTCCCGCTCAAACGAAGCACTTGTTAAAGGACATGCACAATGACCCTTTTCGCCGCCATTCGGCTTCCCCAGGAAATTCTCTTCGGCAAGGGACAACGTCATGCCCTCCCGCACATTGCCACGAGGCTGGGCAAGCGTGCGTTGCTATGCACTGACGAGCGGTTCGCTGCTACGCCCGTCTTCGCGGATATCGTGAAGGCGCTCGAGGCCGCCTCGATCGCAGTACTGATCCACGATGGTGTCCAGCCGGACGTTCCCATCGAGACAGTTTCCGTCTGCGTGGAGGAAGCACGAACCTTTCACCCGGACATGGTGATTGGCATTGGTGGAGGAAGCTGCCTGGACATGGCAAAGTGTGCCGCCTTGCTCCTTAGCCATGGCGGGCAGTTGAAGGACTACTACGGCGAGTACAAGGTGCCCGGCCCGACGCTTCCGATCATCGCTGTGCCGACGACGGCGGGGACGGGGTCCGAAGTCACGCCCGTCGCTGTCATTTCCGATTCCGAACGCACGCTCAAGGTCGGGATATCCAGTCCCTATCTGATCGCCACAACCGCCATCTGCGATCCCGAACTTACGATGACCTGCCCGCCCGGACTGACGGCGGTTGCGGGGGCCGACGCCCTCACCCACGCAATCGAGGCCTTCACCGCGGCGCGACGCGGTACCGATCCGCTGCTTGCTCAGAACCATGTATTCATCGGAAAGAGCGCTCTTACCGATCATTTCGCGTTGCTGGCGATCAAGCTTCTCGGCCGCAGCCTGGAGAGGGCCTGCAAGAATGGCTCCGATGAAGACGCACGGGCCGATGTCATGATGGGTGCGTTGGCGGCCGGATGTGCCTTCGGGACTGCAGGGACCGCTGCAGCTCACGCAATCCAATATCCGGCCGGAGCGCTGACCCACACAGCACACGGTCTCGGTGTCGCTACCATGATGCCTTATGTGATGAATTACAACAGATCCGTGTCTGCTGCCGAGATGGCCGAAATCGGCACCGCACTCGGCCTCGACAACGCGAACGGTAGCGAGGAAGAACTTGCACTGGCCGCCATCGAAGAGATCCGCAGACTGTTTGCAACAATAGGCATTACACGGACGCTCGCGGATCTGGGCCTTGCCGCCGACAAGCTGGACTGGACCGCTGAACAGGCCTTCGGCATCGACAGGCTCATCAAAAACAATCCGCGGTCTTTTGACCTCGACGCCATGAAGCGTCTCGTCAGAGCGGCCTACGAAGGCGATCTCGCCGCATCCGCCATCTAAGAGAATCGGGGAAGCATCATGACCATTGCCCAACACATACCTCAAATCGACCACCAACTGCCGGATCTCACGGCGACCGCACGCGGCCTCTACATCGATGGAGCCTGGCAGCCATCTCGGTCCGGTCGGACAATCGACGTCGTGAACCCTTCGACGGGCGAGGTTCTCGCCACCGTGCCGGATGCCACGATCGAGGATGCCCGCGCCAGTGTCGAAGCTGCATCCGCTGCAGCGCCGGGATGGCGGGCTACGCCGCCACGCAAGCGCTCCGAGATCCTGCGCCGGTGCTTCGAGCTTATGATCGAGCGCTCCGAGATGCTGGCGACACTTATCTCGCTGGAAAATGGCAAGGCGTTGCGCGACGCGCGTGGTGAGGTCGCCTACGCAGCCGAGTTCTTCCGCTGGAATGCGGAAGAAGCTGTCCGCATTACGGGCGAGTTCGGCATAGCGCCATCAGGCACCAATCGCATCATCGTCGACTACCAGCCGATAGGCATCTGCCTGCTGATCACGCCGTGGAATTTTCCTGCGGCGATGGCTACCCGGAAGATCGCGCCTGCGCTTGCTGCTGGTTGCACCGTGATACTCAAGCCCGCCAGCGAAACACCGCTGACTGCTTACGCATTGGCTGCCATCTATGAGGAGGCCGGGGTGCCGAACGGTGTCGTAAACGTACTGACGACGACCAGCCCCGGACCATTAACGGCAGAGGTTCTCGCGGATCCACGTGTCAGAAAGCTCTCTTTTACAGGATCGACTGGTGTCGGTCGCGGCCTCTTGGCGGAGGCTGCGAAGAATGTCATCTCCTGCTCCATGGAGTTGGGCGGCAACGCACCCTTCGTGGTGTTCGACGACGCAGACCTGGAAGCGGCCCTTGACGGTGCGATGATCGCCAAGATGCGAAACGCCGGCGAAGCCTGCACCGCGGCCAACCGCTTCTACGTCCAGTCGGGGATATACGATGCATTTGCCGAAGGCCTCACGAGGCGCATGGGCGCGCTCATTATGGGGTCGGGAGTTTCCGGGGACACCGAATGCGGTCCAATGATCACCCGCAAGGCGGTCGACAAGATCGCACGCCTCGTGGCCGATGCAAAGGTCCGAGGAGCCCGTGCACTCTGTGGCGGCGACGTCCCGGCAGGTGACGGCTATTTCTATCCTCCGACTGTTCTGGCGGATGTGCCATTTGAGTCAGAGATGGCCTCAGAGGAAATCTTTGGTCCGGTCGCGCCGCTCTATCGCTTCGAAACCGAGGAAGAAGCCGTCCGGAGAGCCAATGACACGGAATACGGCCTGGCTGCCTACGTCTATACGCGCGACCTTGCACGCGGGCTGCGGGTCTCCAACGGCATCGAGGCTGGGATGATTGCCTTAAACCGTGGTCTTGTATCCGATCCTGCAGCCCCGTTTGGCGGTGTGAAGCAAAGCGGCCTTGGCCGCGAGGGTGGTCAGCATCATGGCATTGCCGAATTCATGGAAGCGAAATATATCGCAACAAGTTTCTGAGCTGGGGAGCAATCGTGGAAACGGACCCATTTCGCATACGTGATCATGTTGCGCACTTCGACAGCATTGTCAGCGAGATCGTGAAAGCGAGTGAAAGAACTCGCGAAACTCTATCAATGACTGGGAACGTCGTCTATGGCGACGGTCCCTCCGAAAGCTTGGATATCTTCTATCCGGAAGGGACACGAAAGAACCTTCCGGTCCACATGTTCATCCATGGGGGCTATTGGCGGATGTTTTCCAAGCGCGACTATTCCTGTGTTGCAAACACCGTCACCCAGGCAGGCGCGATCGCGGTCATCGTCGACTATGCATTAATGCCTGCCCACAGGATGGAGGTCCTTGTCGACCAAGTCGTACGCGCCAAACGATGGGTGATTGACCGCATTGCAGAGTATGGAGGCGACCCCTCGGCACTAACGGTGAGCGGGCATTCGGCAGGCGCACACCTGGCAAGCTTCCTATTTCATGGGAGTACCATCCCCTCCGGCATCGAAGGTGCGTTCTTGCTCGGTGGTCTTTACGACCTCGCTCCGTTGCAGCGGTCGTTTCTTCAAAACGAGATTGCGCTATCGGATGAAGAGGTGGCGCGCTTCACACCTCTCTCCCACCACCACGACCCGCACTGCCGCGTTATCCTAGCGGTTGGCGCAAAAGAGACAGATCCTTTTCATGCGCAATCTAATGCGTTTCTGTCTACCTTGCGAGGGCAAGGGCTCCCGGCAGTCCGGAAGATCCTGGCAGCTCGGAATCACATGGACTCAGTTCGCGACCTCGGTGTCCCTGGCTCTGAGGCTGGAGATCTTCTCGCCCGATTAGTGACTGGCGAGCCGTGCCCCGCCTGAAGCTTCGATGCTTCGGTCCATTCTTGCAACGCGCGTGAACATCAAGGCGCTTATCACTGTTGCCTTATAATGGCGCCAAACCGGGATCCGCCCGCTTGATCATCGAAAAAGGAAGGAGCCATGAAAGCGACCAATATCGATCTTGCGAGCCGCCCCAGCGGCACGCCGACATGATTACCGATCGGGGCTCACCAATACGCTCATCCGTGCTGACAGCGTGACTACTGCGAGTGGAGAGCGAGTTCAGCTGTCGAATGACTTGAGGCGCTCAGCTCCATCCAACATCGATCACAGCACGGATTCGCCACCTCTTCCAGGTACCCCATCCCGGCCATTGAGGATGCGCTTTCCGTTATGAAGTCCGATTTGACCACGCTCAACAACAATGCCATCCTCCGTGCCCAAAGAACAGGAGAAGCGCTTTAACCCGCGTCATCGCCTGTCAACGCACTAGCGTTGATTTCCTAGCATCGCAGAGAAACTGCTAAAGACGGAGAGGCTTGTATGCCGGGCTCGCAGCGTTCCGCTCTCGGATCTTTGATGCTGATTGCCGCGGTGGTCGGTTTCAGCGTCGGCGCCTTTGCCTACACTGCCGGATGGCTTTCGCCCGGTCGCCTTTCTTCAACAGAACTTGTCAGCGCCCTGGCGCCTCCGGGCGGACCCGCGCTGGGACATCGGCGAAATCACGCAAAGGGCGTCTGCTTCACTGGCACCTTTGAAGCGAATGGGACCGCTGTGGCGCTTTCGAAGGCAACGGTATTCACCGCAGGGCACTACCCCGTTCTCGGGCGCTTCAACTTGGCAACGGCTGATCCGAACGCCGCTGATCCGACGGTGCGGGTGCGGGGCGTCGGCGTGCAAATCTCAGCGCCTGACAACAGCGTCTGGCGCATGGCACTAATTGACCCACCCGTCTTCGCGGTCTCGACGCCTCACGGGTTCTACGACCTGCTCGAGGCCTCGAAGAGTAAGGATCCCGAAGCGATGAAAGGCTTCGTGGCAGCACATCCAGAATTCGCTGCGTTTGGCGAGTGGGCAACCAAGGCTCCCTGGACAGCCAGCTACGCGGAGGTAACTTTTAACAGTCTCAATGCATTCATTTTCACGGATGCCGCGGGTACAAAGAACGCAGTGCGTTGGTCATTGCGCCCAGAAACGCAGGCCGTGCCAATCTCCGGCGCGGATTTCGCGAAACTCGGTCCCAATCATCTCGAAGAAGACATTACTGAGCGCGTTGCCAAATCGCCGCAGCGCTGGACACTCGTGCTGACCGTTGCCGACCCCTCAGATCCAACATCGGATCCGACGAGGGCCTGGCCGCCCGAGCGGCGTACTGTCGAAGCTGGAACGCTCGTGGTGCAGAAAATCGAGCCGGAGGTCGATGGTCCCTGCCGGGATATCAATTTTGACCCGACCATTTTGCCTGACGGTATTAAGGTAGCCGATGACCCGTTCCCGGCAGCCCGATCGGCAGCTTATGCCAGATCCTATGATCTGCGGACCAGTGAGGCGAACCACTATCCTCGAACAGCAGTGAGCGCAAAGCCATGACGGACATAAAAACACGCTTCTCCGCCGTTCAGCGTTTGTTGCATTGGCTGATGGCGATCGGAATTCTGGCCATGCTATTCATCGGCGTCGGAATGGTCTCGACCATCGGACGGCAGTACGTACCGCTGCTGATAGCCCACAAGACGCTGGGAATCGCCATTCTCGTTCTTGCCTTGGTTCGTCTTTTGGTGCGCTCCGTATCAGGCGCACCAGCACTGCCCGCAGACCTTCCCGAGCCGATGAGACTTGCCGCGCATCTCTCCCATGTTGCCTTGTACGCGCTGATGATCGGCATGCCCCTGATCGGCTGGGCCATGATGTCCGCAGCCGCCTATCCCATCGTGCTTTTTGGTGGGTTCCGCCTTCCGCCGATCCTACCGCAGAGCGCGAGCCTCCATACTATGCTGTGGAGCGCGCATTTCTATCTCGCCTTCGCGTTCTTTGCCCTCGTGATGGTGCATCTGGCGGCAGCGCTCTTCCATGGTCTAGTTCGACGCGATGGGGTCCTTCAAACGATGCTGTCTGGCAAGTAGGCTCGCTCCGACCGACGAGGTCGCCCTGCAAAAGGACTTCGTTCGTGAGGCCTGAAGGCCATTTTTCCGCCCGACCTGTCCGTACATAGCCAAGCCCAGCTCAATGCTATCGCCTGGCAGCTCAACGAACCTCCAAGAAAGACCTTGCTTTATCAGACGCCCGCGGAAAAAATTTCCGAATGTGTTGCGGCGATCAATTGAACCCACTGCCAAAAGCAGCCGTTCCGAGAACGAAACACGTCGCCGAGCCCACGATTCGCGACCGTTGGGAGCGCCCACATTTATCTTGATGATCGGGTTTGCTGAGCCTCCGCGATCCTCTAGGTTATCTTGCCCACAAGGCGGGTGTCACGATTTAGCCGACGCCCTCGGACGGCGACCCGAAGCCGTTGCGTCTGTCAGAATTGAATCTCGATCAGCTCGGGAGGCTCCTTGTTGAAATCGGAATATCGAATCCACCGCGGCGTTGCTTTGAACATCTCGGCCCCTCTCTCGATGAACTCCCTTTCGGCCGGGACGCTGTTGAGATGGGCTTCCTGGTATTGTTCGATATCTGCGGCAGGAACCCTTGTTGCCTCACCCTCATATTGAACCGTGATGTTGTCGTTCCATCCGACAACGAACGCGACGCCGGGACGCTCCGCAAGATTGTTGAACTTCCGGGTGTCTTTGAAAGTGTCGAACACGATCTCAAGATTGTCCCGCACGGAGAAGTCGACCGTAGCCGCCTCCGGCGTTCCATTGCCGTGGCATGTCGCAATGACCGCCAAAGTGTGCTTCCTCAGGAATTCAAGGATCATGCGTTTCGTATGATCTTCGTCCATTGCCTCATCCCTCAGTGAGTGTTCACGATTTTTGTGCAGTCTCATTCGACAGCCCGCCGGCTTCCCCGGAGTTTGGCCGACAGCGCCGCGAGCTTGCGAGATATGCGTTCACCGCCCGATCCAGCCATTGATGCGTCCGTTCTAATCTCATGCCTTCCAGGACGATTAACACATTGCTCGCCCTCGTTCGATGGTCGTCGAGACCGTGACCTGCACCTCGAGCGGACTGATTGTGGTTTTGTTCCACTTCGTGCGCGCCTCAGGAGCTCAGACTGCATGCAAGCGAGGAAATGGTGCAGAGGTGCTCGCCCACGTCATCGGCCAGCAGGGTCCTGCCAGGAACATCATGAGGACGGTCAAGGTTCTAAAAGAAAGCAAGATCGCCGACAGGACGTTGCTTCACTTGCATCGGCATGATCCCTCTTGCCGCAAAGCAGACACGTCGCCCTGCCCTTGCACCCAAAATAATTATGGGCGCAGATGGGAACGGATGCGAAACGCGGCCCATCTGCGCCCGAAAAAGCGCTTTGTTTTCAATGTTAGTGGCGCAACAGGGCGGCGGCCGGCAACTGGCGCTTCCTACTGCCGCTCTCCGAACGATATCGGATAGGTGTGGTTGCGAAACGTCAGCATGGGGTCAGCCGGTTCGATACCAGGGTGACTGGTACCCGGGAGGAAAAGCGTTTGCTTGTCGGCGACGGCCTTATCGCGCGGCAAGCCATCGAAGTTGAATGTGCCAAGCCTTACGAGGTTGCGGCTCTCCGGCCATGCAATAGACGGGTCTTCGATCTTGTCGCCATCTTCGGCCACCTGCGCATACCAATCGAACACGACCGGCTTCTTGGAAATCCTCGACACGATTTCCTCTTGGAGATAGTTCGGTCGCATCCTTTTGAGTTCCTCGGGATTCAAGTAGTGCTCTCCGGCTTTCGGCACAAAGCGATAGCGCACAAACGCCGACTTTCCGTCACCATTGGTAAATTTGAATGAGTTGATCCCAAAGAAGGTCGCAGTTGCGTAGGATGCGGGGGACGTGAGTGTCTCGACAAAATGCTTAGAGATTGGATGGCTATCGAGGAACTTTTCCAACGGCGTCGGATGTTCCACGCCCGGACCGCTCGCGGCTACCAAACGTAGAAAGTTGGCGAATTCGTCACTCGTCGCGACGACGAATCCGTTGTGTTGATCGGTGGCGAAATCAAACTCAGTCCCGTCCTTGGCCTTGATTTTGATCGCTAGGCCGGTTGGTGCCGCGCCATTCGCCGTATCTGGAATGTCGGGCACGCCGGCAAAAAGGGAGAAACGCGCAACGACGGGGAGTTTTCCTTCGGAGAACACGGAAGCTTTCGTGAGTTTACTCGCGTCCTTAGTCGGCGTGAATGTACCAACGACCATCACGCCCTTGGTGTGCACCGCCCGTTCGTGGTGCGCACCAAATGTCCCGTGGAGTGTGTTTATGAGGTCCTGCGGCGTTTCTTTCTGCCCGTCCGCCCAGGCGGCCGACGTTATCATGGCGGCCCAAAAGACTGATGCCGCCATGCAACGTTTGATCCGGAAATTGGCGGAAGTGAGGTTCGACATGCGATTGCTCCTTTTCGCTATATTCACCACGCAATTTTGCCCGAGACGCCACAATCCGGATTTTCCGCAACTGTCATTCTTTTCCAAATCGGGCCATCAAATTGAACATTCAGGTGCAGTACGGAATGGCCGGATAGTGCAAGCAGCGGCGCCACCGTCCAATACCTGCCAACCTGAGTGAACTATCCTGCAACGGCAAAAGAAGCTGGGAGGCATCCGTGAAAGAGTTCGCTGCATCACTTGAAACCGCAACCCCCCGCGAAGGCGTCGATCTGGCCGCCAGGCTTGCATGGGAAATGGTGAGGAAGGTCCAGCCTTCGAAGAGCATACGGGACCGGCTGGTGGTGATCTACGAGGACGATGCCGAAACCATTTTAATGGCCTGCCAAATCATTGCGATGAACTTTCAAGCCATCGCTGCGGCGAACAACTATTGGCACGATCGACCCATTGCATAGTGCGGAGAGGAGGCAAACAAAGAGCAAATTGAATCCGTACGAAAGTGCAAAAGAGCGACCGGTAGTGGTAGTCAGTGGACACCACGCGGGTCGGTCCCGACTTTTCGGATGAAATCGCCGACGAAGTCGGAAACTTGCTCATAACCAAGGAGCGCGGCCACTTCTCCTGCTTCGTAGCCGCGGACCAACAGGCGCTTCGCACGCTCAATCCTGAGGTCGTCCCTCCAGGCGTGAACGGAGCCGCCGACGGTTTCCTCGAAGGCGGACACAAATTCTAGTGGCGACATGCCGCACTCATCCGAAAGTTCCTCCAGCCTGAGGTCACCGTCCAGATGTTCTGAGAGCTTTTCCTGTGCTCTTGAGACCTCTCCGTCCGACAAGGTCTTGCGCCGCGTCGCTTTTTGTCGAAACGCACATGCGTGATGGCGCACTGCGTGGGCGGTTGCAGCAACTGTCAGATGGTCGACAAACAACTGATTGGCGAGACCAGGGGAACGGAACGCCGGAAGTATGGCACGGACCAGATTATGCATGACGGGATCCTGCACGCCAACGCCCGGGTTGTGATTGAAAGCGTCGACCGACGGAATTCCTTCCTTATCGGTGATAGCCGTCAATGCTGTTCGGGGCACATAGAAGCTGATGTGGTTGAAAGCGCTTATACTATTGGCCACCGGAGACGAGCGCAGATCGTAAAAGCTCGTTGTCCCCACAGGCAGAAACGCGGTTTTCATTTGCTTGCCATCAAGGAACAGGTCGTGAGCGGGAACGTCGCGCAACTGTACGGTCATGAGGAACGCATCCTCGACTGCGATCGGCTCGCTCAGGCCCGTGTTTGCCTTATCGCAACGGATTTCCGTGATGGCGATCCGGGCGTTCTTCAAGGTTTTGGCGACAAGGGATGGCGCACGCGCGACTTTGAAAGTCTTTCTCAACCGCTCGCCGTAAGCACCAGTCTCTTCCATATCGTTCTCCTAAGCGCGCCTGCGCCACGCGCCGGGCGAGATGCCGACAATGCGGGAAAAGGTGCGGGTGAAATGACTTTGGTCTGCGAAACCGCAGGCGAGTGCTATATCGGAAATCGGCAATCCGGTATCCCGAAGCAGCTCCTTTGCCCGATCGCAACGCCGCACCACCATCCAGTGATGCGCGGGCATTCCCGTAGATTGCTTGAAGGCGCGCGCGAAATGGCGAGGCGACAGTCCGCAGTGCGATGCAAGTTCCGAGAGGGAAATCTCTCCCGTAAGATTGGCGTCGATGATTTCCTTCGCGCGCCGTTCATTCTTCGCGGAGAGACCTCCAGCGACAGCCCGCGCAATCACGTGCAGACCGCCGTAACGGTGGGCGATATGATTGGCGACGGCAAGCGTCGTGTGATCGAGGAAGAGTTGGCTCGCATATTCGGGATTTGCAAAAGCGGGCATTAGGGTTGTGCTAAGGGCGGCGATGACCGGATCATCAGCGGGCTTGTCGGACCGCATCTCCAGCTCTCCAAATCGCTTGCCATGTTCCTCCGCTATCATATCCATGGCGCTTTTCGGCAGGTAGTACATCATGCAATTCGAGGTTTCGCCGATGAAGGACGTTGGGTCTTCACGCAGATCGTAGAAGGATGTTTGGCCGCCGAAGAAGGGAAGCCTGCCGGTGCCCTTGCCGTTGATCCAAAGCTCGTGCTCGATGCAGTCTTCGATCTGATACGCCACCAGATAGGCATCTTCGGTCGGGATCGATGACGTCAGGCTAGGTTTCCGACATTTAATGTGTGTGACCGCCACTTCCGATCGCTTCAACGTCTTGGTCACGATGGCCGGAGCGTCGTCCAGGTGAAAGTGGTCTCCGAGACTTTGTCCATAAACTCCCTGACTGCGCATCTCAGTTTCCTCGCGGGCAGCTCTCGTAGCTCGATCGGTCGTTATTGGCGCTTTGCCAAGGAAATTCGATAGGCCTTCAGACGCGCGGCGAAGATTTCGTCGGGCGGATAGCCAACTCCGTCGGCCAACGTACCCGGATCGAAAATCGAGACATCGCAGGCATGATCACTATCGATCGCGTCGATCGTGATCGTACCGAGGACAACTGTTTCACGTTCATCTTCCCCGGGCCAGCGAGCGGTAACATCCATGGTCGGATCGCCTGGTCGATCGAGCGACGCCAGAATGTCAAACTCTATCCCGCCGTTCCGGATGCGATCCTCAAGGTCATTGTGGAGAAAGTCCACAGCCTTCTCTTTCGCCTCTTCATCGGTCAGAACGATCTCTCCGATCCGTGGCACGATCTTGAATTTAATGAATCTCGTCTTGCCTGCTTCGTTGATAACGGGGAATGAGTGAACTCCCCAGTACGTGGTTCCCGCAAAGCTCGCCGGGAGCGAACGAGCCGCAATGTACTTCGCCTGGTTGAGTGTCTCGGGATTGGTGTCCGAAAAGGATTTGACTTTGACGGGGTCCGGTTTGCCGTCCGGCCCGGGAATGCGGGCCTCAAGGAAGGCAAGCATCTGGTCGAGAGTGCGAGCAAAATGGACCGGTGCGCTTTCGACAAGGATGTCCGACGTCTCGCCGTCGGTCTCGATGCGAAAGCTGAACCCGCGCAACACCAACCTGTTCGTATCCGGCACATTCGGGTTGCCGCCACCCATCGAGAACCGCGCGAGTACACGGCCTGGTCTCGTGAAATTCACAGAACGTGTAATTTCCGACGCGCGCTCGGAAGGCACGTAGCGGCCGCGTACGCACCGACCCTTTGCGAAACTTGCTCGAACCTTTGGAGGATTGCCCGCAACAGCCTTGAGGGCTGCCACAATCGACGCCGGCGTCGCGGCTCCCTTGGTCGGGACAAATTCGGTGTTTTCGATCACATCAGACATCGCCTATACCTCCGGCGAACCGCGTTGGTGTTCGTTGAGTTTAGTAGCGGCATCTCGGGTGTCGTGAACTGGGCAGCGATGTTTTGTCTAAAAAGGACAAAATCGTCTGCGCTTCATGATCAATCAACGGCTTCCCGAAGCAGGTTCTCGGCAGCCTTCAGAAGGCCAGGAATCGGTGTGAAGCTCGTGTGGAGCAAATGGATGCGGCCGCCGACTGTCGCTACACCGATCATCTGCTCGCCCTCGATGCCGACAAAAACCGATGGTCCCCAAAGGGCTTCGACACGGACAGCGCCGTACGCGTCAGACAAGGGCGCTTCCCCAAGGTTCGAGAGCATCATTTCGCAAGCACAAGCCTGTAACTCGATGGCGGCGAGCTCCTCGACCGAGGGCGAAGCGTCGAAGATACGCTGAAACGCACCGAAGGACTCGACAATTGCCTCTCGAGTCTTCATCGGCATCAGGTCTTGGCGGATATCCCTGGCCAAATCCCAGAGCCCGGTCGCGATGCCCGGCGCGTATCCGCCGATCGGGAAGGCGATGGAGACAACACAGTCGTCTGTGATACCGAGCGTCGGCCTGAGATTGACCGGGGATACGGCGCGGATTGTCGTGTCGCACCATGCTTTTGAAAGCCGGCGACCTGCCAGAATGATGGCCGACAGGAGTGCGCCATGGACGGTCGTCGCATGACGCCGCACAGCCACCCTAAGCTGCGCTGAGAATTCTTGCGACAATTGCAGGCTCGAAATGACGGGCCGGCCCTTTGACCTATCAAGCATTCGCGCCGGGATCGCCGTTGCGGACTGGGCTGCCCCGACGGAATTAACGTCCCATTCCGAGGCGATGGTCTCTTGCGCGAGGGCCAGCCCGAGCTGTCCGCGGTGACCGCCACTCATCACCTCTAGCATGTCTCGCAATACAAATGCGATCGACATGCCGTCAGCTACCGCGTGATGCGCAGTGAAGACCAGTGTCGCATAGCGAGGTGAGTGAAACAAAACTGCGCGAACGAGCGGCGCATCGGTTTGTTCGAACGGCTTCATCAGTTCATCCGACACCACTGTCTTCCACGCATGTGGCGGCTCGGACCTGATGACTTCTAGCGGGATCGGGCGACCACTGCCCATGTAAAAACTTGGAACGCCGAACTCATTCCGTGCGATCTTCGAACGCAGGAGTGGGTGCCGCAACCGGGTAGCCTCGAGAGCACTCTTCCAGGATTCAATTGTCGTTTCGCCCGACGCCTGCAGCGTCATGCAGAAGTGTTTGGGACTATTTTGGTCGCTAAGCCAGAAGTATTGCTCCACAGCGCCTAAGGGACGAAGTGACATGCCGGATTGTGGGGCGACCGATGGCTTTACCTGCTGTTCCATGACGAATTCCTTTGTTCGGACTGCCAGCAACGATTGCCGCGATACTCGGGCTCAGGCTGCCGCTTTGGAAAGCGCGCACTGCGACCACAAGGACGAGAGTGCGCCAACGAGGTGTTCGATGTCCGCATCGGTGTGAAGTGGTGTAGGCGTGATCCGGAGACGCTCGGTCCGACGGGGGACAGTCGGATAGTTGATTGGCTGCGCGTAAATGCCGAAATCCCGAACGAGAAGGTCGGATACCCACTTGCATTTGGCCGCGTCGCCAATGACGATCGGGATAATGTGGCTGGGATTGTCAATGTGAGGAATGGCGGCTCGATCGAGAAGCGCGCGCAATCGGGCGACCCGATCCTGATGCCGGGCGCGCTCGAATGGACTCTTTTTAAGATGCCTTATCGAGGCTAATGCCCCGGCGGTAAGCGCCGGTGGCAACGCTGTCGTAAAGATGAAGCCAGAGGCGAACGAGCGAATGAAATCACAGAGCGCTGCCGACGCGGCGATGTAACCGCCCATGACCCCGTACGCCTTGGCCAGCGTTCCTTCGATAATCGTCAGACGGTCTGATAAACCCTGACTTTCGGCAATACCGCCGCCGGTGTGCCCGTACATTCCGACGGCATGGACCTCATCAAGGTAGGTCATCGCACCATAGCTCTCGGCGAGGTCGCAGATGTCACGGATGGGAGCAATGTCACCATCCATCGAATAGAGAGATTCAAAGGCAATCAGTTTTGGGGCGTGAGGATCGGCTGCACGGAGCTTGTCGTCCAGATCGCGGACGTCATTGTGCCGCCAGACAATGCGCTCACACCTCGAATGGCGGATGCCTTCAATCATCGAAGCATGATTAGCTGCGTCCGAGAAGACAATAAGATCGGGTATATGCGTGCCTAATGTCGTCAGAGTGGCCCAGTTCGACATATAGCCGGAACTGAATGTCAAAGCCGCCTCTTTGCCATGCAAGGCGGCAAGTTCGCTCTCAAGAAGGACATGAAGGTGATTGGTACCGGCGATATTGCGGGTGCCCCCGGCTCCAGCCCCATATGCATCCACGGCCTCCTTCATAGCGGAGACGACAGCAGGGTGCTGCCCCATGCCGAGATAGTCGTTGGAGCACCACACGATCACTTCACGTGATCCGTCCGGCGAATGAATCATAGCTCGGGGGAATGTGCCCTCGGTGCGCTCCAAATCGGCGAAAATCCGATACCTGCCCTCAGACCTAAGGTCTGACAACCGTTCATTGAAAAATGCCTCGTAGTCCATCTTTTTCTCCCGCGTTTCCGACTGAAGACGGGATCATCCTAAGCGATGAACTGGAAGGCCGCTGGAAGCGACGGGTCATCTATTGTTTGATTCGGACAGGAATAAGTTTAAGGGCGGATCGCTGGTTCTCTCGGCCCTGACAACGCTCATATGGCGTTATTCCGCCGCCATAACCCCGGGCTCGTCCCGGTTAGCGCCACGAAAACTCGTGTGAAATGGCTCTGGTCAGCAAAGCCGCAAGCCAGGGCCACCTGGGTGAGGTTCAGTTCGTTGGCGGCGAGAAGCCGCTTCGCAGTCTCCACGCGTTGCTGCGTCAGCCACTGGTGCGGCGAAACACCGGTCGATTGTCGAAACGCCCGGGAAAAATGACGGGCCGATACCCCGCATTCGCTGGCGACTGCGGCGAGCGAGATATCCTCACCAAGCCTAGACACGATCAATTCCTTAGCCCGCTTCTCCTGCCAAGGTGCAAGCCCGCCGCGCGCGCCTTCCCGCCTAAGCCTCATGCCGCCATAGCGAGCGGCCACGTGGATTCCGATCGCAAGCATCACATGGTCCATAAAGAGCACGCTCGCTTCTTCGGGGCGCCCAAAGAACGGCAACAATCCGGCTGACATATTCCGCATAACAGGATCGTCGGTGGCCAATGCCGGCTTGTATTGCAGCTCATCGATAGGAGGAGCACCCGCTTCCTCTGAGATGGCGCTTAGGGCGGCACGGGAGAAATAGTAGTGAACAGTGTGGAAGCCGTGATTCAGGAGAAATGTCGGCTGTCGCTTGAGGTCATAAATGATGGTCTGCCCTTGACCTATTGCCGAGGCCGGAGCGGGACGACCACTCTCCCAGTAAAGATAGGATGGACAGTCGACAAGATAGTGCCCGACCATGAACGCATCTTCCTCCTTTGGAGGAGTGGAGAGTTCAAAGCTCGGATTATCATATCGGAGTTCGGTTGCGGCGATCGTCGATTTTCGAAGCGCTCTGCTGACAAAGGACGTTGCCTGCGCGCCAAGCCTTTTGCCGAAGCCTTCCCCGTAGCCACCGCTATCGCGCATTTAGTCACCACGATCACTTCGAATGGATCCGCATAATATGACAGCCATTCGGCGATGCAATATGTCGTAAAAGAATGTGCCTATCGCAAACGCTCGGACCGCTCACTTTGCCAGGGTGCACGGCCGTCATTGGCCGACCAGTCAATCACGCGTGAGGTTGTGATCCATTTGCGGCATGAAGCCCCGTGGAGTTTCATGCGTATGACCAACATATCCATCCCAAAACGACTTTGCTTGCCGTCATCCTTCCATTAATCGGCAATGGTGTCCATGAAGGGCCTCGGATCTAGTATTTCCAGCGAAGCGATCGCCTATATCCTGCTGATGCAAGCTAAGGAGTTTTTCCGGACAGAAGCGGGCCACAGACCGGTGGGAATCTCGCATCCCGCTCCGTCCGCCCGCGATCCCCGACCAAACGTCGAAGAACACGACCGTAAGGGCACAAACCTCGGTCCTAAGCGTCTTGGTCGATCCTGACCAGGTGGCCGGGGCTGACTTCGCGATACTGGCGTGTGGGTGGGACGTAGTCGAGGGGACGCACGGGGTTCTTCAGCTCGTCAGCCGCGAGGTTTCGCCGGATACCGCGGCGGACGGGATCGGGGACCGGCACTGCAGCTATCAGTTTCTTCGTATAGCTGTGCTGCGGATTGCCGAAGACCGCCGGACGCGGCCCGATTTCCACGATCTCGCCAAAATACATGACTGCGACCCGGTGGCTGAGACGCTCGACGACGGCCATGTCGTGCGAGATAAACAGGTAGGCTAGGTCGAGGCTCTTTTGCAGGTCCATCAGGAGATTGCAGACCTGCGCCTTGATCGAGACATCGAGCGCCGAAACGCTTTCGTCCGCCACGATGACCTTGGGATCAAGTGACAGTGCACGGGCAATGCAGATGCGCTGGCGCTGGCCGCCGGAGAATTCGTGCGGATAGCGGCTCATCATCTCCGCCTTCAGCCCTACCCGTTCCATGAGGTCGGCGGCCTTGTCGCGTGCCTGAGCGCGCGTTCCAAGGCCGTGTTCGCTGAAGGGTTCGGCGATCAAGGTGCCGACGCTCATGCGCGGGTTAAGGCTGGCAAAGGGATCCTGAAAGATCATCTGGATGTTGCGGCGCATGGTACGCAGGCTGGCGCCGTCGAGTTTCAGCACGTCCTTTCCCTCGAAGCGAACGCTGCCGGCCCGCGCATCGAGAAGGCGCATGATCGAGCGGCCGGTCGTGGACTTGCCGCAGCCGGATTCACCGACGAGCGAGAGTGTTTCGCCCTGGTGAAGGTCGAAGGAAACGTTCTCGACCGCGTGTATCGCACCGGTTTTGCGCCCGAGCAGGCCGCCGCGAATGTCGAAGCGGGTGACGAGCCCTTTGACTTCGAGGACTGGCTTCCTGTTATCGTCGACGGTTCGGCAAGCCTCTGCGGCCTCTTTCAGCTGGCCGGTCGCCGCGTCCACCACCGGGAACGGAAGCGGGCTTGCACGATCCGTCATCGAACCCAGACGCGGCACCGCTGAAAGCAGGGCGCGGGTATAGGGATGCTGGCCCCGGTGGAAAACGTCTTCCGTCTTTCCTGTTTCAACGGCCTCGCCACGATACATGACGACGGTGCGGTCAGAAATCTCTGCTACCACGCCCATATCGTGGGTGATGAAAAGGACGGACATACCCTCCTCTTCCTGCAGCGTCTTTATGAGATCGAGGATCTGGCCCTGGATGGTGACATCGAGCGCGGTCGTCGGCTCGTCGGCAATCAACAACTTAGGACGCAGGGCCAGCGCCATGGCAATCATCACCCGCTGGCGCATGCCGCCGGAAAACTGGTGGGGATATTCGTCGAAGCGGGAGGCCGCATTCGGGATCCGGACCTTTTCGAGCAGACGGATCGTCTCTGCCCTGGCTTCCGCCGCCGAAAGATTGCCATGGCAGGTCAGTGCCTCGGAAATCTGCCGCCCGATGGTGAAGATCGGATTGAGCGAGGTCATCGGCTCCTGAAAGATCATCGCGACGTCCTTGCCGCGGACACCGCGCATCTCCTTGTCGGAGAGCGAAAGGAGGTCCTTGCCATTGAGCAGGATGCGGCCTTCGACGCGACTGCTGCCTTTCGCAAGCAGGCGCATGATCGAGAGCGACGTAACGCTCTTGCCGGAGCCGCTTTCGCCGACGATGGCGACGGTTTCGCCTGGCATCACGTCGAAGGAGACGTCGCGCACGACCGGCCGCCAGGCGCCGTCCACCCTGAACGACGTCGTCAGGCCGGAGACCGACAGGACGGGTGCCGGGCCTGCGGCGGGCTTGACGGCGGCTGCGGTTGTCATGGGCTCACCTTCCATTTGCACTAGGTCGCGGGTTTGAGCGGCGTGGCGAACGAGGCGGACGGTCTTCCGGCCGCCAAGCGTTCCGCCTCCAGCCCTGCGATCCGCTCGTCGATTTCGCGCCGGTCGATCATGCCGCTCGGATTGTCCCGGGTCGGCATGGTCTCGGCGACATGCAGGTAGCGCTCCTTTGCGACGGCGTAGAGCCGGTTGAGTTCGCCCAAGGGATCGGCGTGGTCATCGACGCGCAGATTGAGCCAGGCAAAATCCTGATCGCGGTAGATGACGAGCGCCGCCGACTGCTTGCCGCGCTTGTCGCCACCGGCGTCCTCGCCGGCCTGCATGGCTTCGAGCAACCGTTCGGCCAGGGGCCGGCCCGCCGTCTTCTTGAAGGTGGCGAGCGTTTCGGCGATCACCTGCGGTCCCGCCAGCATGTTGCCGGCGACCGAGACGTTGTCGTCGACCAGATGGCCGGCCCAGTCGATGCACTTGGCGCCGGTGAAGGCCGCGTTGTGGCCCTTGGCATCAACGAGGTGCAGCTGGCGCTGCTCCCGCCCCTCGTCGCGCCCGGTCAGAGCCGGAATGATCTCCTCCGGCGACTTGCCGGCGGCGAGCATGGCGAGACCATCGGTGCCGTAGAGCGGGCTCACGAAGGCCTGTGTCGCGACCGCACCGACGCGGCCGCGAATGTGCGGCACGACGCCGCCGACAGCGAAGAAGCGGGTGGCGACCGCGATCGCCAGATGGCCAGTTTCCGGTTCGCGGGCAACGATGGACCAGGTCATCGCGATTATCTCCCGACCGCGTAGGCCTGCATCAGGCGCGGCGTGGCGGCCGCGCGCAACAGTCCGTCGGCATCGCGCCGCGCCGCTGTCAGGCGCCCGACCGTCCATGGATCGGCAACCGTGAGCTGATGGCCCTTCTGGCGCAGAGCCTCGAGCACTGCCGCGGGGAAATTGGCTTCGGCCGTCAGGTCGCCCGGCGCACGGGTGCGCGGATAGAAAGAGCCCGGGAAATGCGCGGTGTGGAAGAGCGGCTGGTCGATCGCTTCCTGCAGGTTCATGCCATGATGGACATAGCGCAGGAAGAAAGCGAGCTGCCACTGGTCCTGCTGGTCGCCGCCTGGCGTACCGAAGGCGAGTGTCGGCCGGCCTTCATGGAGCGCGATGGAAGGCGTTAGCGTCGTGCGTGGACGCTTGCCCGGGGCAAGCGACGACGGCAGACCTGGTTTCAGCCAGAACATCTGAGCGCGCGAATTGAGGCAGAAGCCGAGGCCGGGAACGATCGGGGAGGATTGCAGCCATCCGCCGGAGGGCGTCACCGACACCATATTGCCTTCGCTGTCGATGACGTCGATATGCACGGTGTCGCCGCGCTTCTCGCTCAGATGCGCCATGGTCGGCTCGTAGACAGCACCCGTCTTGGCGCCTTCAAGCAGCGCCATGGTGGCATCGTACTGTGCCTCGAAGCCGGAAACACGGCCGGGACGCAGATCGAAGGAGGCTTCGTTCGTGATCAGCTTGCGGCGCTCGGCGGCATAGGCGTCCGACAGAAGCTCTTCAAGCGGTACGTCGGTGAAATCAGGATCGCCATAATAGATCTCGCGGTCGGCATAGGCGAGCTTCATTGCCTCGACGACCGTGTGTACGAAATCTGGACCGGCCGGATCCATGGAGGCAAAATCGAAACCCTTCAGCAGCGACAGCGATTGCAGGAGTACTGGCCCCTGTCCCCACGGACCGGTCTTTGCGACCGTCCAGCCGTGATAGTCATAGGTGACGGGCGCCTCGACGGTCGCCTGCCAGTTCGCCATGTCGTCCGCGCTCAGCACGCCCTTGTGGTGGCTGCCACTCGCATCCATCACTTCCGCCTTGCGCAGGTATGTGTCGATCGCCTCGGCA
The DNA here is from genome assembly GCF_014851595.1 of Rhizobium sp. RHZ01. Lineage (NCBI taxonomy): Bacteria > Pseudomonadati > Pseudomonadota > Alphaproteobacteria > Hyphomicrobiales > Rhizobiaceae > Rhizobium > Rhizobium sp. RHZ01. Next base: position 32,553 of record NZ_JACUZZ010000022.1, on the reverse strand, counting down.
ACGAAACCGCGATAGAAGGCGTCGCGTGCGGCTTCGATCTGGGCCTCGCGGCCGGACTTGCTCTCGGATTCCGAGACGATGCGCTTCCAGGTCTTGGCAAGCACGGGGTTCTTGAAGTTGGACCAGGGAGCCGGCGCAGAGCCGCCGGGCAGCCAGGTTTCGAACGAGGTCGGCCATTCCTTTTCAAAGAAGTCGGCAAGGCCGGCGATGGTGGCAGAAACACGCGGCAGCACGGGATGGCCGTTCTCAGCATAATGGATCGCCGGTTCGAGAACGTCGCGGACGCTCAAGCGACCATAGTCGCGCAGCATCAGCATCCAGCCATCGAAGGAGCCCGGAATGACGGTCGCGAGCAGACCGTCGCCGGGAATCATCTTCAGTCCCTCGTTCGTATAGTGCTCGATCGTGGCTCCGGCCGGCGCCGGCGCCTGGGCGCAGATGACTTCGACCTTATCCTTCTTCTTCGAATAGATGATCGCCGGCAGGTCGCCGCCAGGGCCGACCAGATGCGGCTCGACGATCTGGAGTACGAAACCGGTCGCGACCGCCGCGTCGAAGGCGTTGCCGCCCTTTTCCAGGATGCTCATGCCGACGGCCGAGGCGATCCAGTGCGTCGAGGTGACGACGCCGAAGGTGCCGAGAATTTCGGGGCGGGTCGTGAACGTACTCATCTCAATTTCCTTTCGAAGAAATTACGCTTCCCGAGGGTCCAGCGCATCGCGCAGGCCGTCCCCGAGGAGATTGAAACCCATGACGACGAGAAAGATCGCCAGTCCCGGCCACAGCGCCATCCAGGGCGCCTGGTTGAGAAAGTTCTTGGCGACGTTGAGCATCGAACCCCAGCTCGGCGCCGGCGGCTGCTGGCCGAGACCGAGGAAGGACAGGCTTGCCTCGGCGATAATGGCGGTGGCGATCGTCAGCGTCGCCTGCACGAGGATAGGCGCGAAGACGTTCGGCAGGATGTAGCGTCTGATGATATTGAAGTGGCGAAGCCCGATGGCGCGCGCGCCTTCCACAAATTCCTCGGTCTTGACGGCGAGCGTCTGGCCACGCGTCAGCCGCACGAAGATCGGCATGGCCGAGAGCCCGATCGCGATCATCGCGTTGGAGAGGCTCGGTCCCAGGAAGGCGGCGAGCGCGATCGCCGTGATCAGGAACGGCATCGCCAGGAACGCCTCGATGATGCGCGAGATCACATGGTCGATCCAGCCGCCGAAATAGCCGGCGACCAGGCCGAAGGGCACGCCGACGACAACCGCGATCGCCACCGAAAAGATGCCGGCCAGCAGCGATGCCCGGGCACCCCAGACCATGCGCGAAAGGATGTCGCGACCGAGATCGTCGGTGCCGAGAAGATGGGCAAGCGACGGAGCCTTGCGGATCGCCGACCAGCTGGTCGCCGCCGGGTCGGGTATCGGCAGCAGCGGCGCGCAGATCGCGACGACCGCAAAGAAGAGGACGATGACAAGGCCCGCAAGCGAACCCTTGTTGGCCTTCATCTTGCGCCAGGCGCGGTTTTGCGAACGCGGCTCGACTGCTGTGGCCGACTGCTCGATGGCGGTCATAGGGCGGTCCTCATGCGCGGGTTGAGCAGGACGTAGAGCACGTCGGCGACGAGATTCATCAGGATGAAGCCGGTTGCGGTACAAAGCACGATGCCCTGCACGACGGCATAGTCGCGGTTGAACACGGCATCGACGATCAACTTGCCGAAACCGGGAATGGTGAAGATCTGCTCGGTCAGAACAGCACCCGCAAGCAGCTCGCCGAAGAGAAGCGCCGTGACGGTGACGATCGGAAGCAGTGCGTTGCGGAAGGAATGCTGTAATACGACCGCCCCCTCCGAGAGACCCTTGGCACGGGCGGTGCGGATATAGTCGGCGCTGAGCACGCTCAGCATCGAGGAGCGCGTATGGCGCATCAACGTGGCTGCGAGCGCGTTGCCGAGAACGAACGCCGGCATGATCATTGTTTCGATCGAATGCAGCGGATCTTCGAAAAAGGGCGCGTAGCCCGAGGCCAGCAGCCAGCCGAGCTTTACCGAGATGAAGAGGATAAGCATGATGCCGAACCAGAAGTTCGGGATCGACAGGCCGCAGAGCGCGATGAAATTGGCCACGAGGTCGAGCGCGGTGTTTTTCTTGACTGCAGCGAGTATGCCCATGGGAATGCCGATCAACAGTGCAAAGCCGATCGACATCACGGCGAGCTGGATCGTCACCGGCAGCTTCTCGGCGATCAGCGTCGTCACTTCCTGGTTCGTCCTAAGCGAGATGCCGAGATCGCCCTTCACCGCACCCGCCAGCCAATAGCCGTACTGGTAGACCACCGGATCGTTCAGCCGGTATTTTTCGCGCAAGAGTTCCAACACTTGCGGACTGCGGTCCTCGCCGGCCATGGCCAGGACCGGATCACCCGGCAGAAGCTTCTGCAGCGAGAAGACGAAGACGGATATGATCAGCAGCGTCGGTATGGCAAGCAGCAGCCGCTTTCCGATGTAGGTGTACATGAGGAGATCCCGATGCTTGTCAGTCGCGTTGCAGGCGCCGCGCGGGAGAGACAGCGCCCGCGCGGCGTTTTCTGTTAGTCGGCCTTCTTCACGCCCACGAGGCGGATCATGCCGTCCGGTGACGGGACAAAGCCAGTGACTTTCTTGTTGTAGCCCCAGATCCAGGCCTGATGTCCGATATAGACGATCGGCAGGTCCTCAGCGAGGATCTTGCCGGCGGCATCGTATTTCTGCTTGCGCACGGCATCGTCCTGCGACTGGCGGGCTTCGGAAAGCAGCTTGTCGACGTCGGGGTTGCTGTAGTGCATGTCGTTGAGGCCCGCGCCAGTGGTGTAGAACTGGTTGGTGTTGCCATCAGGATCGACGCGGCCGGACCAATCCGAGCGGCTGACCTGGTAGTTGCCGGCGGTCTGGTCGTTGAGCAGCGTGGCGAATTCGGTGGCCTTCAAGGTTACGTCGAACCCGGCTTCGGCGACCATCGACTGGATGATCTGCATCATCTGGGCGATGATCGGATCGTTGGCCATGTTGAGCTCGACCGGAACGCGGTCGAAGCCTGCTTCCTTGATCAGGGCCTTGGCCTTGTCGACGTCGCGGGCCGGAACCGGAAGATCTTTGTTGAACCATGGGCTCGACGGCGGGAACGGCTGGTTGCCGGCAACACCCGTCCCGTCATAGACGATCTGCATGGCTGCTTCGCGGTCGATCGCCAGCGAGAAGGCCTGGCGAAGCCGCTTGTCCTTGCCGAGCGGATTGTCGGCGCGGGCGCCGTTGCCGACGTTGAAGTAGATGCCGAGGTTGCCGATATTGACCTTGTCGACCATGTCCAGGTTGGAATCGCCCTTAACGGTCTCGACATCCGTCGGCGCCACGCGCTCGATCAGGTCGAGGTCGCCCGAGCGCAGGTTCGCGAGCCGCACGGCGCTATCCGGGATCGGCCGGTAGGTGATCTTATCGATGAAGATGTTGTCCTTGTTCCAATAGTCCTGGAACTTTTCGAGCACGATGCGGTCCTGCTGCACGCGTTCGACGAATTTGAACGGGCCGGAGCAGACGGGATGATCGCCAAACTTGGCGCCGAGCTCCTTGGCGGCCTTCGGCGAGATCATCATGCCGGCGCGGTCGGAAAGCTGGGCCACCAGCGTAACATCCGGAGCCTTCAGCGTGAACTTCACCTCGTAGTCCCCTGTTGCCTCGACCTTGGAGACGGAGGAAAGCTCGCTCTTGCGGCGAGATTCCGGCAGGGTCATCGCGCGGGTGATATTGTCGACGACGGCCTGGGCATTGAAGGGCGTATCGTCCTGGAACTTCACGCCCTGGCGCAGCGTCAGCGTCAGTTCCTTGCCGTCGGCGGACCATTTGTAATCCGTTGCAAGCTGCCCGACGATCTTGAGATCGGGCGTGACGTCGAACAGCTTGTCGCAGAGCGCCGTGTAGACGATACGACCGACGAACGAACGCGATTGTGCCGGATCCAAGACGTCAGCGTCATCGGCAAGGCCGATCTTCAGTTCGGCGGCAAAGGTTGGTAGCGCTAACAGGACGCTTGCGCCAAGAGTAGCAAGGGGGTTGGCAGTTTTCATCTCGTTCCCTCTTATGTTTGAACCAGTTTTCCGGGCCGGCTTTCCCCGGCCGGCCGATCGTCAGGCGTCCGGAGCAACTCCGTCAGCTTTTTGTTTCTCTTCGCTTCCCTCTAACGGCAGATCGAAGGAGGTGACGCGGATGAGGCTTTCCTGCAGCATCAGCAAATGCTGGCGCATCGCTTCGGCGGCGCGTAACGGATCCCGCTCGGCGATTGCGTCGATCACGGCGGCGTGCTGCGCATAAGCGCGCTCTTCCGTCTTGTGGCTGCGCCGCGCCATTTCGCGGATCGCCTGCCAGGCGTCGTCCTGGCGGACGTGGTTGATGACATCGAAGATTTCGAGAAAGAACTGATTGCCTGCGCTTTGGGCGATCAGCCGGTGCAGCGCGCCATCCCACAATTCGCGCGCGTCGGCATCCTCACTGGCCACGATCTTCTTCGTCAATTCACGCATGCGCTCGATGTCGGCTGGCTTGGCACGGACGGCAGCAAGTTGCGCCAGCTGCGGCTCTATTCGCAGCCGCACTTCCATGATCTCAAGAAAATTGGTTCCGGCGACGATAGCGCCGACATGCCGGCTGAGCCCCTCGGCTCGCTGACCCGCGTAAGTCCCGGATCCCTGGCGGCGAGAAATCCTGCCCTCGGCATCAAGGACTTCCAGCGCCCGGCGAATGGCGCGGCGACTGACGCCAAACAGATCGGAGAGAGCGCGCTCGGTCGGCAGCTTGCCGTCCGCGGGAAGATCGGAAGAGCTCAGCAGCTCTCGGAGCTTCTCGAGAGCATAAGTTGAATTTTCGGGTAGTCCTTGTACTGCCATTTTGCTTATTGGTTCGGACCAATTTCCAAGTGGTTCAAACTGCCCCGCAATCCGCGGTGGCGTCAATGCCAAAATTCATGAAAGTCGCAATTTTGTTGACTTCGTAAGGCAGTAGTTACGCTCGCAAGCTGGCATTTCACCTGCGGGCAGCGAAGGGCGCCCGACCACGTGCAACTTGAGCCGTCGAGAGCTAACCGTCTACGCGCCATACAGAGGATTTCGGAGCACGCTGCTAAGGTCTCTGACGCACCTTTCGCTCAGGCTGACGGTGTCAAAGTTCCAAGATGGCACGCCGTTCGATGCTGCGGCGGCCATAAAGTCGTTCGAGCGCCGCCGCGATGACTCGGGCTGATCCTGAGCTACATGCTAGCCAGTGGTTTCTCAAGAATGCTACTAGCTGGCATCGTACACCTAACGGTGGCGGACCAATGGCGAACAGGCCGCCCTCTATCCGTCTGTCATACCCGAGTGATTTGCGTCCGAAGGTTCATGGCGGCGGCGCGGAGCTCGCGGTGATGGTCGCAGGCAATTGGACCGTCACCGTGTTTGAGTGTCCACTCGGCCATGCCAATGTCACGTCCTTCGTGGAGCGCAAGAGCCGCTACACCGTTCTCATCAAGAATCCAAGCCGGCATTCGCTCCCTGATCATGGACAAGATCATCAGAGCTCTTTCTCCATTGCCGGCATTTGCGCGTCAAAGCTTCATGTTTGATCGCGGTACCGAGTTTGCCGGATTCAGGGCTTTGGACGAAGGGGATCGGCGCGCGTAGCTGGTTCTGCGACCCCAGTGTAGAGTGGCAAAAGGGAGCCCTGGAAAACGCCAGCAAGCGCCTACGCCGCTTCATGCCAGGAGCTACAGATCTGGCCGCCGTGTCACAACGCGACCTGATCCAACTCACCCGTCATCTGAATGACCAACCCCGTAAATGCCTTGGCTACAACACTCCAGCCGAGGTGTTCATGGCGCATTGCAGGATGACGCGTGATCCCCTACCCTGCAAGACGGGTGTGATGCACTTGGGGCTTCTCCAAACGGCGCGCAAATGTCACGGCAGCACCTGGAGCTAGTCCGACATGACCTCCTCAATTTTTCTCTTCAGAAACCGAATTCAGGAACTGCTCGAGTTCAGCAATGCTTCGCATCACATCCCCGAATTTCGGGATTTCGCCGAAGATCATGGCTGACATACGCTCGTAGTCGCGTGCGAGCTTTTCCAGCATCTCAGAATTTGGGTTTAGCCGGTAGCTTCCCGGCACTGCGCGATCATAGCGATGATCTGGCGCCCGAAACATCAGTTCCTTGTGCACTCGGCAGGCCTCGGCCAACTCACTCATGCGGGCCGTTTTCTTTCCATAAGCGCCGTTCGTCCAGATTTGATGGACATCATAGTAGTGCCGCGAGTACCGGTTGAGATCAGGTACCGGCTTTTCGGGGTTCTGCTCGTCGGCTCGCTTCTCCGTCATTTCGGTCATCGCATGGAGAATAAGCACCTTCTCCCAGAAGGTTCTTTCCGGCTTCACGGTCGTTACCCCATTGACCGCCAAGTCGTCCGCGGAGGTCAGTTCGGACGCGATGTAGGGGATGATCGTGCGAGCTTCGACGGGAACAGGATCGGGGCGGGCGCCGCCCTCTATCCGGACGGCCGGCCTAACGTAATCGGCATCGGTCCCAAACACGCTCTTATAGGTGACGACAAGAATGTCGAGCGCGTCACGTTTCCGATAGGCATCGTAGCCGTACTCGACGGTGAAATGGCCTTGTTCGCCAACTATCGCCTCGATCTCTGCAATCTTGCGGAGAAGCTGGTCGCGTAAAGGGCCGGAGATGTAGGTGCGCGCCGCATCGTCGACCTTCTCTGCGAGCATTTTCTGTTGCTTGGTCACCGAGCCCTGTGCGGCAATCTCGTCTTCAAGGGGTGCTTCAATGTCGGCTTTATAGACGCCAAAGTCGATATCTTCGGAGAACCTTTTGATGACGTCATAGGCCTTGCTCAGGCTGGTGCCGCCTTTGAAGTAGAGATTGACCGGATCGCCATCTCGCTGATTGAACAGAAAGTCCAGGATCCAACAGACATAGAGATCCTTTTCGACATTCTCAGCGCGCGTCTGGAGGCCAGCTGCGGCTGCCGCATACAGCGCACGGCGTTCGTCGGGGCTCGATCGAAGAACCTCAATGAACGTGGTCTGCATCGGCGGTCCCCTCTGGCGTCGTTTCTTGGCCGTGTGGTGCTAAGCCGTCGGCTATTTCTTGCGCAGCCGAATACATCCAGGCTGGCAGAGCCGAGAGGTTGGATCGGAGATCATCCGAAATCGCTTCTCGGTCCGGGCTCTTCCTCAGTTTCTGGACGATCCCGCTTATGGCCGGTTCCAAATTGCTGCGATCATCGCGCACCCAAGCTAACGCCTGGACTATGCGCATGGCCGGCCGGCCGGCCCAGAATGCGGCTTTAGCCGAGACTCGCTTGAAATCGAGCGTGTAGATGACCGGCGCGCTTACCTTGGGATCCCCGGTGGTTGCATCGATTTCGATCGTCCGCGGATATGTGTCCGCGTAGATTGTCGATCGCGCGGGAGCAGCCGTTGTGAGCCCGAGATCATTAGCCGCGGTCATTCCGTCCACGAGTATCCGAAGCTTGTCCCGGCGGGCGATTGCATCAACGAATGATGCGCGCGGCGGGAACACCAGCTTTCCAGTGAGCTTGCTGATAGCGGGTTTGTCGTAGAGCCCGCGGTAAGGTCGACGAATATCGCCACGGTTTGTCAGGCGCTGCAGCGCTTTCTCAACGGCGTTCGGGCTGGCGATATCAAGGAAGTCACCGCGGGACCACACACCCGAAGGAGCGCCAGCGCTGATCCGGGAGTGAACTTGCTCAATGGTATCTGACGTCGGGTCGGGCATTGGTTCTCCAATGTCCAAAGATTATATACAAATACTGGTCAGCGACAAGCTGTCCAAAGTTTGCGTACAAATTCTGGTCAGTAAGTGTCGTCCTTCGCTGACCGGTATCGCGGTTACCGCGGTCGTGATGATCGGCGGCACGGAAATCCTGCAGCCTGGCGCTCCTTCAGGCGCGGGAACATCGCGAAGACCTTCTCAAGGTCCGCTTTAAAGTATTTGAGGTTTCCCCCGCTAGAGTGATTACCGCGTCTCCTGCAATCCGAATAGAAATACCGTCTTCCCCCGGCATCCGGCCGGGTAGGGTCTCTCAATCCTGGCAAGCTTACGACGCATATCGCGTCGCCAGCGACCTCCTGGACCGCGGCCGTCGACCGGATGCGTTCGTGGTCGGGGATGATTACTATGCGCTCGGCCTCTACCGAGCTCTACGCGAGCGTCGCATCGCATCCCGGATGATGTGTTGGTTATGGGGTGGGGAAACCACCCCTTCGCACGTTTTATGGAGCCACCGCTTTCTACATTGCTTCTGCCTTTCCAGGAGGTTGCACGTCGCGCAACGCGTCGGCTCCTCGACCGGATCGAAAGGAAGCGCCGACGATCGGGTGGTGGAACGATTTGCGCCTGAACTTGTTGCTCGGGCTTCAACCACGCGCTGATCCTCAGCCTCGTTAGCAAATCTCGGCATTGGCCTGATGAAGTCAATGCGCAGATCGTGTCGGAGAGCCTCGGCCCGTTGCGGGGAACCGCCTTTCGACTTGGCGAACGATAGCGCGGCAGAGAAAGCTTGTTCTGCCTGCACCTGAGGACCTCGTCCGCTCCACGCTGGCCGATTGGGTTGGTCGGGCTGCTTTCCAAGAGGTCGACTGCGGGTGTCGGCTATGACTGCCACCTTTTTAGCTGGAGGCTTCGCAGGTCTTGAACGGAACCGAACCGAAGGGCCTCGAATTGAGATGGCTAAGCCTTTGATTCATCGGAAGAGCTCAGCAGTTCTCGGAGCCTCGTCGAGAGGCAGGATGTGGCCGGAAAATGCCGTAAGGACCGTATTTTCCAACCAGTTGCGCAGCACCTTGCCGGCGACTGCATCATTGTGCTCCACCAGCCGAACGCCGATCTCCAGCTCGTGCAGGACTACGGATGAAATGAAGGTCTCGGCCGGATCGACGGTTTCGTTGCAAACGACGACATTGGGATCAGCATTGTCACTCGCGACTTTGCGCAGTTCGGACACGACATTGGTATCGAGCAACAGCATCAGGATAGGTCAACCGACCGGGCATGTTCCGTGCGCTGCGGGAGCGGTAAGTCAACATCATCCGCTCCGGGCGCGGCCAGCATGTCACCGAGCGTCCGCATTTTACCGATAAGCCGCTTGTACTCATCGAACGACAGGAGGACATGCGCAGGCCGACCCCTGTCGGTGATGATCACCGGTCCATCCCTGGTGGCGCGCTTTGCGCGGCCGAGGTCCTGATTGAGTTCTCGGCCTGAAAGCATGGTAACAGTCATGACGAGCCTCCAACCTTCGTGGTTACGCAACCACATCTAGCTCGCGTAAACTGGAATTGTAAGGGGCAGGCCCCTCGGGCTAAGCTAAAACTGCCTAGCCAAGCTCGGCAATCCGCCGGAGCAGCGGAAAAGTCGGCACCAGCGCAGGCACACTCTCGAGCGCTCACCGCCCTGCCCGAGCCAGCGACCGTGCGATGTCGACGATATCGTCGCGACCAGCGGTTGGATCCTCCTTGCTCCAGGCAATGCCAAGCCCGATCCGGAAGTCAATCCCGCTTACCTTCTTCAGTTCAAAGCCGCGATTGGGAAGATCAAGCGTCCATTCCGGGGCAAAGCCGATGCCAAGCCCGGCAGAGACCAGTGACACCAGCGCATAGGTGTCATCGCAGCTGAAGGCAATGTTGGCGTTGAGGTCGTATTCCGCGAACTTCTCATTGAAGTAGCGTTCCGAAAACGACAGGTTCTGCCTGTTAAAGGCGATGATCTTCTGATTGCGCAGATCGTCGATGCTGATCTCCTCCTTGGCTGCCAGCGGATTGGCATGGCCAACCGCCAGGTAGTAGCGCTCATGCGCAAGCGAGACGAAGCGCAAGGAGCCGATGTTTTCCACCGGGCGGATGAAGCCCAGATTGAGCTGGCCGGTCTCCAGGCCGCGGATGATCTCGCCGGTATTGCCCGACGCGATGTGGATGCGGACATCGGGATACTTGCGGGCGATCTTGGCAAGGAAGGTCGGCAGCATGCCCATGGTGGCCGGGTAGATGCTGCCGATCCTGATCTGGCGGATGCGACTGCCGCCGGCTGCCCGCGTCAGTTCGGTGGTCAGGTCGATGTCGCTTAAGATCCGCACACAGCGATCGTAGAACGTCTCCCCTGCCCTGGTCAGTTCCACCCTTCTCGTCGAACGGATGAACAGCGGACAGCCAAGCTCCCTTTCCAGCGACATCACATGATTGCTGAGTGCCGGCTGGGCAATGCGCATCCTGGCTGCCGCCCGGCCGAAGTGCAGTTCCTCGGCCACCGCTTTGAAATAGGAGAGTTGGCGTAGTTCCATGAATGAGCTCCGCCGCACGTGTGCTTCATTGCCACGATGCTTCGCAAAAGATAAGTTATAGCCAGATAGCACGCTTAAGTTTCTTTTTCAACTCTCAACTTGCGAAAATAGAAAGTTTTATGCTCAAACCATCTCAGTGCCGCGCAGCTAGGGCGCTTCTCGACTGGACCCAGAAAGACCTCGCCGAGAAGACTTCGATCAGCGCGGTATCCATTCGAGCATTCGAAAGAGGGGGAGAGATGCGCGACAGCAACCTTCGTCTATTGACGCTCACCTTCGAGGCCGCAGGCATAACCTTTCAGAGTGAAGGTGAGATTACCGATGGAGGAATAGGCGTCCGCCTTCGATCGCAGGATCGGCATTAGACGTGGACAGGGATACATGTACGAGTTTGCTTGGTGTTCTTGAGCGGATACGAACCCGCGACCCCTACATTACGCAGATCTGGATCTTGAGCAGCGCTCATCGCGGTTTCAACTGGATGGCTGCACCATAAACAAGGTTCTGGCCTTTACCCCTCTCTTCGGCGAAGGCTGCCAACGATGGTGCTGATCTCTTCCTCCAAATGCCGTCCGCGATAAACGAACGACGTTTCGTGGCGCGCGTATTGACCATCTCGATCGGCGCTGAGCCAGTTGTATGACCCGACGCAAAGAAGGTCAGTGTCGATCGCTACGATCTTGCTATGCAGCTTCGGGAGCTTGTGCAGCCGAACCCTAATCTATGAGCATGCCTTTTCGACCGCTTCCATCTGAGTCAATCCATCGGCAGCAGGGCCGGGGTTGAGCAGCGGATCAGCGAACACGTCGACTTCGGCGCCCCGCTGGACGGCGGCGTTGAAGGCCGCAAGGATTCCAACTCGTTCCATCGTTAAAGCGATCAACCACGGGCTGACGATGGTGTAGCGGCGTCGACCCTCAGACAGCGCATTCAGCAGGAAGGCATGATGCCCAGCTGCATCTCGAAGCATTTGAATCTGACCGCTCGCGCGGCTCGACCGCAAACTCAAGCGCGTTCCGCTCTGACGCGAACAGGAAGTCCGCGAAGAGAGCCCTTGGCGACCCGGCTTTCGCGGCCGCCATAACGTCCATATCGGCAAATACCAGACAACTGTCCTTTGCCCGCGAGACCATCACGTTCAGCATACTTGGCGAAGCGTCGACGAAACCACCGTCAGCATGTATCTAGTAGACGGGCGAGAAGATCACGACGGATCGCTCAGCGCCTTGAAGCGCGTGGACTGTTCCGATTGTCATCCCTATGCGGCCGTCGAGAGCGTGATGACGCCCCCGAGAGGCATGGCGTCGCGTGCGTTTACGACCAGGTTCAGGAGTGCGGTCTCCGACTGGTTGGCGTCGGCCTGAACTTTCGGCAGAGCCAGCGGGAAACTCGTGACAATTTCGATCGACGGGCCGATCGACCGCTGAAGCAGGCCCGCCATTCCCTTCACGAGGTCGGACACGTCGACCGGCTCAAGCTTGAGTTCCTGCTTGCGGGAGAAGGCAAGCAGCCGCTGTGTCACGGCCGCGCCCCGTTTTGCCCCTTGGATGGCGTTCTCGATCAGATCCTGACCGGCGAGAGCCCGTTTCTTCGCGATCTCGAGACTGCCTAGAATGGCCATCAGTAGATTGTTGAAGTCGTGCGCGACGCCGCCCATGAGCCGGCCTACGGCTTCCATCTTTTGGGCCTGGAAGAGTTCGAGCTGTGCTCGCTCGTGCTTCCTGCGTCTGTCACCTCTCCGTAATGTCGCGCGTAATCTTGGCAAAGCCGATGAGCGTGCCGTCTTCTGCCCGAATAGGGTCGATGATGACATCTGCCCAAAAGCGCGTCCCATCCTTTCTGACCCGCCAGCCTTCTCTTTCGAACCGGCCCTCGGATGCGGCGACTTCTAGCGCTCTTCTTGGCAGATCGTCGGCCTTGTCCTCGTCGGTATAGAACTGCGAGAAATGCCTACCAATGATCTCTTCGGGTTCGTATCCCTTGATGCGGCGGGCGCCCGCATTCCAACTCGATACGTGACCGTTCGGATCGAGCATGTAGATGGCATAGTCGATCACGCCTTCGACCAGCACGCGAAACTGCTCCTCGCTTCGGTTCGGATCTTCGGTCTGCCTACGCTCTAAAAGGTCGATGGTCATGCGGAATTCCGATTGCGTGTTTCTCGAGGTAACTAGTTATCCGCCCTGGATTCGCAAGCCCAAGTCCAACTGGAAGCAAGACATTGAGCCCGTGATTGCGCTCCGGCGTTAACCCATTGCCGAAGAATACGTTTCCATCAATTCGCTCTTGCCTAATATTCAATTCATGGCTGGCTCGCGACCTGACCCGAAATGGCGGGCCGCGGGGACCGAGCAGCCATTTGGCCTTGCTCGAACGCCAGAGGAAGAGAAACTGGGGACTCTCCGGAGGCAACGCTCCCGAGTTTCTCTTCCGACCGACATTGCAACGCAGTCATCAGACCGGCTCCTCACCTCGTTGGCGAATGATCCTCGACGATCGATACCTACCTTCGGCTTCTTTCTCACGTCCTCTGCTCCGCAGCTCCATTTGTCGAAACTTGCAAACGCGGCTCTGGTTCCGTTGTTGTGAACGAAAGTTCGAAGACGAGTCCGTCGGGGCGATAGTCAGTCCGGCACACCGATCGCGCCCTCGACGGGAAAGCTCGCTCGATCAGGACAGAGCCGAAGCCCTTCCGGGCAGGCGCGCCGACAGGAGGACCACCGCTTTCGGTCCAGGTGAGGTCGAGCCGTTCGCGCTCCTTGCGCCAGGCGATCGAAACCTTTCCTGTCTCGTTCGAGAGGCTTCCGTACTTCGTGGCGTTGGTTGCCAGTTCGTGCACCACGAGTGAAAGCGGCAGTGCGAGATCGGCGGCAAGGACAACGTCGGGTCCTTCGAGCCGAATGCGCTCGCAACCGCCATCAAGATGAGCCTCCATTGCGGCCACAGTGACTTCACGCACCGACGACGACGTGGTTTCCTTCGACAGTAGCAAATCATAGGTCCGGGCGAGCGCGGTCAGGCGCTCGGAGAAGGAGCGGTAGCGTTCGGGTTCCACCTTCGAGAAGGTCTGACGGGATATCGCCTGTACGAGCGTGAAGCCGTTCTTGACGCGGTGCGCCAGCTCCTTCATCAGCAGAGCACGCTCCTCAACCGCCTGCTCGCTCTCGAGGCGGCGACGGTCGAGTTCTTCCAGCAGGCCATCGAGCGTCGCCCCGACCGCGGACAATTCATCGGACCCCTTCATGCCTGTCCTTGCCTTCGTCTCGCCGTTGCGCCAGCTGTCCATCGTCGCCGCGATGCGTTCGATTGGCGCGAGCAGGAACTTGTTGCCGATGAAGAACGCGGCGACGAAAGCAAGCAGCACTCCCCCCGCAATGCCAAGCATGTTCGCGAGTGTCGACCTGTTAATCTGAGCGAAGGCCTCCTCCTTTGAGAAGCCTGCACTGACGTAAAGCGGGCTGCCCGGCAGAGCGATCGGGCGGAATCCGAGGATCCGCTCGGTACCATCCTGGCTCGTGACATCGATGACGCCAGGCTCGTCGGCATGAATGAGCGACTGGAATTTGTCCGGAATGACGGTGCCGACGAACCGTTCGGGAAACGGCACCCGCGCAAGGATCGTCCCCTTTCCATCAGCTATCGTCACGGCATTGCCGGGGGAGACGCCGCGCTCGGTGATCCTGTTCTGAAGCCAGTCCAGCCGGACGCCGGTGACCACGACTCCCTTTAGATTGTCGCCTTCCATCAACGGCATTGCGATCGGCAACACGGCCGTATCCGAGATCCTGCTCATCGTGTAGGTGCCAACGACCGTCTGCCGAGAAACGATGACTCCCTTCAAATAATCACGGTCGGCGAACGTCGTGCCGGCCGGTATCTGCTGACTGCTGCAGACAGGGCTCCCGGTTGTATCGAGGACGAAGATCGTTCTGACGTTTGGAACGTTTTCCGCTACAGACTTCAAGCTCTCGTTGCAACTCGCGGCGTCGAGATGACGAACGGCGGGCATGGCGGACACCGAGACAAGCATGGCGCGGACGCCTTCGATGATCCGGTCGACCTCTGACGAAGCCTGACGAGCGGCTTGCGCAGCGTTGGCTCTCACCTCTTCGTTCCGCTGGGCACGCAGCGCGACCTCGTTATACACGAGCATAGCGACAACGGGCGCGAGGGCCGCCGCTGCGACCGCTACAAGCTTCAGCTTCATGTGGCCCCCCACTCAGACCCAAGGTCGTAGCACGCGCGCGAAACCTTGGCTATCCGGTGAGTTCAATCCCGCAACCTCCAGATCTGGCGGAACAAACCGCCGTCGCAATCATTTCCGCGAGGAAAGGGAGGAGCTGGGAAATGCATTCAGATCGTGATTTTGAACGCCGGCGGGTGTTGCGTGGCAACGCCTATACCCTTGAGGAGTTTCGGAGCCGGTACGGCCTTCATCCGGACGTGGCCGAGGACCTGTTCTATCGCTTCGGGCCGTCATCGATTGAACTGGACATCCTGATGGCCGCGAAGACGCGCGTTGCGTCGATCCACGCGATAACGCAGGAAATCGGACTCTAGGCACGTCCTCCACAGCGATGTCGACGGAAGGCGGATTACAGTCCTGGACGCTCGTCAGCAACCTTTCCTCATGAAGGTAAGCGGGGTCTCGGCTTGCTGTTGCGGAACCGCTAGCCGGACCTTCTTTCGAAATGGCGGCCCTTTCGCAGGCCTGCCGACGCTCTGTCGTCTCGGCGTCTCGCACTCCTCCAACGGAACAGAATGCCTCCGATCGTGTTTTTGTTTCACCGCGAATAAGGAGTCAGTCGATGAGTATTTTCGAACGCATACGCAACGCGATTTTGGGCGACGCCAACGCAGCAACGCCCGCTCAAGCGGCTTCCGCTTCCCCGTTGACACCGCCAGCGGCGCCCGATGCTGATCCAGTGCCACCTCTGGGGCCAGGAGCACCCCAGTCGGATCAGATCGCCGAGCGTCCGCCGATCGTCACCGACCCGGCCACTGGTGCGCCTCCGCCGCCTCCGGCCCCCGCGATCGATATCGCGGACGTGCTCGATCAAGCCGCAAGGAGTTCAGGACAGAAACTCGATTGGAGACATTCGATCGTCGACCTGATGAAGGCCGTGGGGATGGACGCAAGCATGCAGGAGCGCAAGGAACTGGCATCCGAGCTGGGCTACTCGGGCGACAAGAGCGATAGCGCGGCTATGAACACGTTTCTCCACAAGACGCTGATGAAACGGTTGTCCGCGAATGGCGGAAAGGTGCCGCCCGACCTGCTCGACTAGAACCCGATCTTGCTCCACTGAGCTCGGAGCGTTCACTCTGGTGGAGTACAGTCCAACATAGGCGCCGATCAACATCGCGGCGATGTCGTCCGCGGTAGAATGGCCCTCGTTGAACAACTGAACGGCCGCATTGCAAAGGACCGTGGACGCGCGCTCGTCAGGGCGAACCTCGCAGTATCGGTACCAGGCTCGAACTGCGTTCGACCTCGTTTCGAAATCGAGACTTCCGCAACCGCGCTGCATCACCGCGATCGTCCCGGTTTCATTTGCGCAAGTGTGGCTCGAACAGTCGGGCGTTCGATCGCGTCGAGTTTGTGGCGTCCCCAGAACGGAAGCAATCTGCCGTCACGCTTGTAAACCAACTCCAACCGGCTCAAGGCAACCTGCAGGAACATTTTGCAATCGTGGACATTTCTTTCCGAGCAACCTGCCGCCCATTATTGGTGCGGATAATTGGTATGCGTTTCGAACTCTATGTTCCGCGTTCCAAGAGTGGCTCAAAAAAATGGGCACATCGTTCAATACAGCGTGCGCCACGGGGACTGAACGCCTCAGGGTTTATTCGGGAGTTTTACATTCGAGAGCCGAAGCCACGGAGGATTGTCGGCGTACATCTCGCGGATCAAATTCTTAATCTGTTCCACCTTGGAATTTGGCTCATTGTACCGATAGCTCATGATTACTGGTGAGGTTGCCTTCTCGTCCCGAATTGTGCGATATGACACGTCGTCCGGCCGCTGTCGTTGGGACGCTGACGGGATGATGCAAACCCCTGCGCCGGCTGCGACCATTCCCAGGGCGGTTTGGATTTCGCGAACTTCCTCGATCTGCGAATGCGCAATTCCGAGCTCGGCGAAAAGTGACATAACTTCGTCCGCGAAACTCGGCCTCGGCACGGACGGGTAAAGGATGACCGTTTCGTGAGCCAGTGATGCGAGGTCTATAGGCTCTTCAGACGCAGACAACGGGTGATGCTTTGGAAGCGCTACGACAAGGCGCTCCTCACGAAGCGTCAGACGCTCCACCTCGCGATCGTTGAATCTGACGCGACCAAAACCGAGATCGATACGCCGCTCTTTCAAGGCGCTGACCTGCTCCGTCGACATCATCTCCCGGATTTCTATGTCAAGGTCGGGCCAGAGATGCCGCATACGGCGAACCAGGTCCGGGATGCCGCCGTATAGCGTGGAGCCGACGCAACCGATAACAAATCGCTCCCGCTTCGAACTGCCGATCTTGCGCGTCTGCTCGATGATATATTCAGTTCGCAGAAGAATGTGAGTCGCCTGTTCGTAGAGAAAGCGGCCCGCCTCCGTCAAGGCGATCGGCCGCTGGCTACGATCGACAAGCACTACGCCGAGTTCGTCCTCAAGCTGTTGGATCTGCCGGCTAAGCGGCGGCTGGGCGATGTGGAGCAGTTCGGCAGCCCGTGAAAAATTCCGTTCGCGGGCGACCGTCACGAAATATCTCAGTTGTCGAAGATCCATCTGCCAGCCTCCCAACACATTGTTTGGGACTATCGCCGCCCGTCGCCGAGCCGTCCAGTGAGATGGCGCAACCCGGCTTCTACCGGCGCAGAAAGTCATGAACTGCCGAATTGAAAGGGTGTGGAGTTTCCACGTTGACGATATGGCGGCCGGGTAAAGAAACATGCCTGCCGTCGCGCACCCCGTGCGCGATGCTCTCGAGATCGGTGGGCGGGCATACGGCGTCGTCGGCACCAGACAGGGCAAGGATCGGGTTGGAAATCGAGGCAATCTCCTCTCTCAAATCTGCATCCCTCAGTGCTTCACAACAGCCGAGGTAGCCTTCTTCTGAAGTCCTCGAGAAGCTGTCGAGCACGCCTGTCACCACGCCTGGGTTGGCGGCGGCAAAATCCGGTGTAAACCACCGCTCGGCCGTAGCGGGCACCAAGGCGGCGAGACCGTTTGTCCTGACGTCACCGATCCTTGCGGTCCACCCCTCGGCCGTTCCGATTCTGGAGGCGGTGGCACACAGCACCATCTTTCCAAATCGAGGTCCGTGATGGACCCCAAGCCATTGTCCGGTGAGGCCGCCGATGGAGAGACCGCAAAAGTGAGCGCGGGAGATGTCGAGGGCGTCCAGAAGCGAGATCACATCGCTGCCGAGATCATCGAGTGCGTAGGGCGCAGGTGGTGGCGATGACAATCCGTGACCTCGACGGTCATAACGCAGGATCCTGAAATCGTCGGCGAGTTCGCTGACCTGTTCGTCCCACATGTGCAAGTCCGTGCCGAGCGAGTTGCAAAACACCAGCCATTCCTTGCTGGAGGCAGTGTCATCAGTGCCATCGAGCCGAAAATGGAGGCGGTGGGTGGGTAGGTCGAGAAATGGCATTCGATCAAGATTCCGATCAAGGCGGTGACGACGGCCCGAGATCCGGGCCAAGGGGTCGCGCGGAAGAACGCCGCGCGACGTCTACTTAAGCTGCGACAGCCGGAACTGAAGCGGTTCTTCGGCTGTTGCTGAGGGCGAACACCACCATCGCCACGGCCGAGACAGCAGCGGGAAGGGCGAAAATCAGGAAATTCTGCTGTAGCGGCAGGTTCTGTCCGAGCAGGACGCCGCCCAAGGTCGGGCCAACGATGGCTCCGATGCGGCCGACCGCTGACGCCCATCCGAGGCCGGTCGAGCGGACGGAAAGATTGTAAAGCTGGGCGACGCTTGCATAAAGCAGGATCTGGGTGCCGATCGTCGTGGCGCCCGCGACGAACACCATCAGGAAAAGAAGCGCCGGCGCCAGGTTGAACCCGATCAGGGCGATGGACGCTGACGCGGCCGCAAAGAAACCGATGACAACCTTGGCGAGGCCGAACCGGTCGCCTAGCCAGCCGCCCGCTATTGCGCCGACCATGCCGCCGAAGTTCAGCGAAAATAGGCTAAGCAGGCTCGCCTTCTCTGCATAGCCGGCCTCCTGGAGCACCTTCGGGAGCCACGACGAAAGCAGGTATACAAGCAGCAGGCAGCAGAAGAACGACACCCACAGCATCAGAGTGCGAAGCGTACGCTGATGCCTGAACAGTTCGGAAACCGATGCGGACGCGCCTTTGTGTTCCGAAAAGACCAGCCGATCTGCAGGTGTAAGCGACGCCGTCGGCACCACCTTCGCGTAAATCGTCCTGGCCTGTTCCTGGCGCCCTTGGCGAATGAGGAAACCAAGCGATTCAGGAAGCTTCCATAGAATGATCGGCAATACGACGAGTGGAACCGCAGCGACAAAGAACATCGGCTTCCAGCCATAAAGCGGGATCATCTCGATACCGAGCCCCGCCGCGACCATTCCGCCGACGGAATAGCCGGAGAACATCAGGGCGACCATCGTCCCCCGAAGCCGCTTCGGCGCATATTCGTTCATGAGGGCAACCGCGTTTGGCATCAGTCCACCGCACCCAAATCCTGCGATGAAGCGGAAGATCTGAAACTCGAACGGTGAACTCGCAAATCCCGTCAAAAGCGTTGACGACGTGAACAGGATGAAACTGATGGCAATGCCCTTCTTGCGACCGATCCGGTCGGCGAGTGGCCCGAAGACCAGCGCGCCGAACATCATTCCAAACAGTGCCCACGCCTGCAGTGCACCTGCCTGCGGTTTTGAGAGGCCCCACTCCGCGATCAAGGTCGGCAGGACCGTGCCTGCCACGAAGACGTCGTAACCGTCGACAACAAGCAAAAGGGCGCAGAGCGCCACGACCGCCCACTGAAACGCTCCAAAGGGCGCATTGTCTATTGCGTCATTCACATCGATGTTGCGCATTTTCTCCTCCCCGAGTTGCTACGCATTTTTCAAGAACAAGTGGTCAGCCGAGATCACCTCCGGCGACCGGCAGTATGCTTCCAGTGATGTATGAGGCCTCGTCGGACGCCAGGAACAGGATTGGCGCAGCCTGCTCGGCGATGCTGCCGTAGCGTTTCATGAAGCTCGATTGCTTTACCTGCGCGACGACCTCGCCCATCCAGGTCCTTTCCTCGTTGGTGTCGCCTTCGGCGTTCCGAGGGATAGACCTTGCAGGGGCCTCCGTGCCGCCCGGCGCGGTCGCCACGACGCGGATGTTCCGTTCGGCCAACTCCATTGCGAGCGACTGGGTAACAGCATTGACCCCACCTTTCGCCGCCGAGTAGGGCACGCGGTGAATGCCTCGCGTTGCGTTCGACGACACGTTGACGATGGTGCCGCCGCCACGCGCCAGCAGATGTGGAATGACGGCGTGGCATCCGTAGAGTGTCGGCATCAGGGATCGACGTATTTCCGCATCAATCTGCACCGGCTCGAATGCCTCGAAGGGACGCATTCGGATCGCACCGCCGACATTGTTGATCAATATGTCGATTCCGCCGAAGGTTTCCGCGGCGAAGCGCATGGCTTCCAACGCGCCGTCGCAGGTCTCGAGATCAGCGAGAAACGAGGCCGCATTGGCGCCCGCCTCGCGGGCCACGTCCCTCACAAGCTCAGCACGATCCACCAGAACTACGCGAGCGCCTTCGTCGGCCGCGCGCAGCGCCACGGCGCGGCCAATTCCTTGCGCGGCCCCCGTCACAACGATCACCTTGCCAGCAAAGCGTTCCCGATAGCTGGTCATCGTCATGCCGCCTCTTTCGCGACCGCATTCGGCGTAAACTTCTCATAGTAGAAGCTGTTGGGCCTCACACCATTGTCGTCGAAGTGCCTGCGCACCGCATCGACCATGGGCGGAGGGCCGCAAAGATAGACGTCGACATCACCGCCATGAAGAACCTCTTCCGGCATATGCTGCGTCACCCAGCCTTTGCGCGGGTGGCTGGAGGCATTCTCGGCCACGACGGTCGTGAAGCTGAAATTCGGCAGGCGGGCGGCATAAGCCTCGATCTCATCGACGAGAACGAGATCGAGATCGCGCGTCACGCCGTAGATCATGTGGATCGTCTGGTCAGATTCAGCGCGGGCGAGCGTTTCAAGCATCGAGAGGAAGGGAGCAAGCCCGGTGCCGCCGGCCAGAAACAGCAGCGGGCGCTTCACTTCACGCAGATAGAAACTTCCCAGCGGACCAATCAGGTCAAGCTTGTCGCCTGGCTTTGCCCCGGCGAGCCAGCCGCTCATCGCACCATCGGGAATCCGCTTGATGAGAAAGGCGAGACGCTGGTCGCCCGGCGCCGAAGAGAAGGAGTAGGAGCGGCTCTGACCATAGCCGGGAACGTCGATATTGACGTACTGGCCGGGCAGGAAGGCCGGCGAGGATGCCGTATCCACTTCCAGTTCAAGGACAATCGCAGCATCTTGGTGTGGCGTCACGGCAGTAACGGTCGCCGCAAACTTCTGATGGCCGGTCTTGCAGGCGAGCGAGGTCGTCGGCACTGAAAGAACGCAATCCGATGTCGCTCTCATCTGGCAGGTGAGCACCAAACCGCTCTCCGCCTCGTCCGCGGTCAGGGCGTCCTCGATATAATCGTCACCGAGGTCGTAGCTGCCGCTTTCAGCCTGGCACTTGCAGGTGCCGCACACGCCGTCGGAACAATCCATCGGCAGGTTGATCTTGGCGCGATAGGCAGCGTCGAGGACCTTCTCGCCGCTGTTGCATCCGATGAAACGGGTAACGCCGTCCTCAAAATTCAATGCGATCTTATAGCACATGGCTCCTCCTCCGGGCCGCGGTTGCACGAGCCGGCCCTCAGATGTGATAGATGTCGATGACCTGGCGGATGTAGTCGTTCTTCAGCACGATCTTCTTGTCCGAGATCAGCAGCCCGCCGCCGGCCCTTCGAAGGGTGACGAACATGGTTCCGAAAAACTGGTCGGTGACCTTGTAGCGATGGTTCAGCGTGTGGAAGTTGTAGCGGACATCGACCTCCTCACCACGGTCCTCGAGAATCTCGACGTTCGTGACATTGTGGCTGGTGCGCGGTTCCGGGGTCGAAGCGCCGGAGCGCTCCGTCTTGATCCGGAAGACGCGATCTTCCAGACCATCCCGGCTCGGATAGTAGATCAGCGATATCTGGGTCTGCGGATCGTCGGTGATCTGGTCGTCGTCATCCCATGCCGGCATCCAGTAGGTCACGTCGGGTGTGTAACAGGTCAGCCATTCATCCCACTGCCGATCATCCAGCAGCCTTGCCTCACGATAGAGGAAGGCACAGATGTCCTGGTACGAAGACGTGGTGATTTCCGGAAACGAAATGGTCATGCCGCACCTCCGCTCTTTTCCATCGAGAGGGCGTCACGCATGACCTTGGCCCAGTATTCGTGCTGGCGAACGAACAGGCCTTCATCTTCACTGCGTTCTCCAGAAAGCAACGGCTCGATGCCCATCCGCTTCGCATTCTCATCCGGGCCATCGATCCAAAGCGGTGCGCCTCTCGACAGGTCATTCCAGAGCGCAGAGATGCCGGCATAGCCGGCCTGGCACGCGCGAAATTCCTCAAGATCGTCAGCCGTGCCCATTCCGGACACGTTGAAAAAGTCCTCGTACTGGCGGATCCGCAACGTCCGGTCGGCTTCGCTTTCGCCTCTCGGCGCAAAGCAGAAGATGCTGATCTCGGTCTTGTCGACGCTGATAGGACGGGTCACGCGGATCTGCGTGCTGAACTGGTCCATCAGGAACACGTTGGGGTAAAGGCAGAGATTGCGTGTCTGGTTGACGATGAAGTCAGCCTTCTCCTTTCCAACGCGTGCGACAATCTCGTCGCGACCGCTGAAGACTGGCCGCACCTCGGGGTTCATCGTGTTTGTCCACAGAAGGATGTGCCCGTTTTCGAAGCCGTAGACGCCGGCTACAGACTTGCTCCACCCGTTGGCGTCGACCGCCTTGGTACCTTCTTCCGTGCGGCGACCCATGGTGGCGGAGTAGTTCCAATGAACGGAGCTGACGTGGTATCCGTCGCAGCCATTCTCCATCTGCAGCTTCCAGTTTCCGTCGTAAATGTAGGACGAGTTGCCACGCAGGACCTCAAGACCGTTGGGGGCCTGATCGACGATCTGGTCGATGATGACTTTGGTCTCGCCGAGATAGTCCTCAAGCTCGGCGACATCGGCGTTCAGGCTGCCGAACAGAAAGCCTCGGTAGCTCTCGAAGCGGGCCACGCGCTTCAGGTCGTGCGAGCCGTCCTTGGCGAATTGAGCTGGATACTGGCTGGATTTTTCGTCCTTTACCTTCAGGAGCTTGCCTGAGTTCGAGAACGTCCAGCCATGGAACGGACAGGTAAAGCTGCCCTTGTTTCCATGCTTGCGCCGGCACAGCATCGCGCCTCGGTGCGCGCAGGCATTGATCACGGCATGCAGTTCGCCGGTCTTGTCGCGGGTGATGACGACCGGTTGGCGACCGATATAGGTCGTGTAGTAGTCGTTGTTATCAGGAACCTGGCTCTCATGTGCGAGATAGACCCAGTTGCTCTCGAAGATGTACTTCATCTCCAGTTCGAACAGGTCGGCATTGGTGAAGATGTCGCGGCGGCAACGGAACACGCCAGCTTCCTTGTCGTCTTCAACTGCGGTTGCCAGCAGTTGGTCAAGATCTCGTGCCTTCTCGATAATCGTGGACATGGCTTCTCCTCCCGCTGCGACGCCCTTCAAGGTCCGCCGTAGCGACAATTTCGGTTTTGGGACGGGAAGCGGCGGCCGGGGCCGCCGCGTGGCTCCTAGGCCGCGGCGCGCTTGCGCAGTTCGTTGATCTGGTTGTCGACGCCGTCCACCAGCGCGGTCAGATGAATATCGAACTTGATCTCGGCGAAGGGGCCGGAAAGACTATTGGCCTTGATGCTGACCTCGTCGGTATGCTCGACGATCTCGGGAACGAGCCCGTCTCGGGTGGCGTAGGCGAAGTCGTCGTTGACAAGCGGATCGCCGGCGATGTTGATCTGGGTGGTCAGCTTGCGATGACCGTCGCCGCTGATGAACAAGTGGATATGAGCCGGGCGCTGGCCATGGCGACCAAGAGCGGAGAGCGCCTGCTCGGTCGGGCTGCCCGGAGGAACGCCATATCCCTTCGGAACGATGCTCTGGAACTTGTAACAGCCCTTATCGTCGGTGACGATCGTGCGCCGCATGTTGAAGGGCGCCTGTTTGCCTGTCGGGTCGAAGTGGGAGTAGAAGCCGCGGGTATCGCAGTGCCAGACTTCGACGGTGGCATCCGGCAGCGGCTTTCCGTCGTCGCCGTAGACAGTGCCGTGCATGATGAGCGTATGGCCATTGGTGTCCGTGCCATCGTCAAGACGGGCAAAGCCATGTGCGATAGGAGCGCCGGCGACGTAGAGGGGGCCTTCGATGGTGCGAGGGGTCTCGTTCTTGATCCCCAATGCTTCGTCGATCGCGTCGAGCCGCTCATCCAAAAAATGATCGATGCCGAGGCCGGGCGAAATCAGGCCTGCCTGTCCGGCCGCACCGATCTCGTTCAGCCAGGCAATCCCTGTCCAGTATTCGTCCGGCGTGATGTCGAGGTCGTCGATCGCCTTGTAGATGTCGGACAGCAATCGGTGAACGATCTGCTTGACCCGTGGATTGCCGTCCGGCTTGTCGAGACCGGCAACCTTGGTCAGGAAGTCCTGGACTTCCGGCTTGTCGAAGATCTTTACACTCATGTCTTTTCCTCCACTTGGGTGATGTGAACTTTGAGCGCCGTCTCCTCCTGAGACGCCGCCAGCGAAGCGATCAGCTATCGTCTTCGCGTATGGATGATGGATGTCGAAGGAGCGGCGAGACTTCGATCTTCATGAACTTGAAGAGCGGAAGCCCCGACAGGACCTCGTGAAGCTCTGCGTTGTCTTTTACGTCGAAGACGCTGTAGTTCGCGTACTCGCCGGCGATGCGCCAGATATGCCGCCATTTCCCAATGCGCTGCAGTTCCTGCGAGTAAGCCTTCTCTTTGGCGATGATCGCTTCCGCTTCCGACGCGGGAAGATCGTGCGGGAGGTTTACGTGCATGCGGACATGGAAAAGCATCGAATTACCTCCACTCAGCCAACGATGCTGATTGTCTTGCGAAGCCCGTCACGGGCGAAAAATGCGACGCGCTCCTCGTCGAGCTCTATCCCCAATCCCGGTCCATCCGGAACCGTCAGCTCAAAGTCGCTGTAATCAAGGGGGCGGATCAGGATCTCCTCTGTCAGAAGCAACGGACCGAAGAGCTCGGTTCCCCATTGCAGCTTCTCGAACGTAGAAAAGGCATGTGCCGATGCGATGGTGCCGAAGGCACCCTCGAGCATCGTTCCACCATAGAGTTCGATGCCGGCAGCATCGGCGATCGACGCAACTCTCTGTGCGTTGAAGAGCCCGCCGCTCTGCGCAATCTTCACCGCGAATACATCCGCGCCGGGGATTTTCGCCAACTCAAATGCTGACTCGGGACCTTTCAAGGATTCATCGGCCATCAAAGCCACCTGGAAGCGATGCATTAAGCGCGACAGCGCCTGCGACGATGCCACCGGCTGTTCGACCAGTTCGCATCCTGCGGCGGCCAATGCGTCCATGCCGTAGACTGCTTCCGTTTCACTCCACGCCATGTTGACGTCGACACGGACCGCCCCGCGGTCACCAAGGGCGCGCTTGATAGCAGATACATGAGCAATATCGGCGGAGAGGCTCTTTGCGCCTATCTTGAGCTTGAAGATCTTGTGGCGCTTGAGATCAAGCATCTTTTCGGCTTCGGCAATGTCCCGCGCGGTGTCGCCGGATGCGAGCGTCCACGCGACCGGCAGACGATCCCGCAGCCGGCCGCCCAGGAGTTCACTCACCGGCTGGCCGATACGCTTTCCATGCGCATCGAGCAGCGCCGTCTCGATGGCATTCTTGGCGAAGCGATTATCCTTCACCATCTTGCCGACGCGGGTCATCAGAGCGCGGATGCGAGTTGCGTCCTGTCCGACCATCACCGGAGCAAAATATGTATCGATCGCCAGCTTCATACCTTCGGGGCTCTCGCCCCCGTAGGCGAGACCTCCGATCGTCGTTCCTTCACCTATACCGACGACGCCGTCGCTGCAGTGAACTTTGACCAGCATCAGCGTCTGGCCGTTCAGGGTGGTCACTGATAGCTTGTGCGGTCGTATGGTCGGCAAATCGACCAGTATTGTTTCAACCCGCTCGACAAGAGGGTGAAGGCTGGCGGACAGAGCGAGATGGGTCGATGACGTTTTCATGGGGACAGTTTGTCCGGCCATCCAATCTGCGTCCAACACCGATTTGGTTTGTTTTCATACCTTGGCGGTATAGTAAGGTGGCGTGCGAGCTCAGAAATCCGAGCGCTGGACCAGGTCGCCGATCTCAATGATCATCGGTGATTTCAACACTTTATTCAGGTGTGATGTCATGCAGAACCGCGACTTGCGGGCCGCTTTAAGCTATCCGGCATGTCTCATTTGCGCGAGCGGTTTCTTGCGGAAACTTCGCTCCTTACCGCCCTGCCCTGGCCAGCGACCGTGCGATGTCGACGATATCGTCACAGCCAGCGGTCGGATCTTCTCTATTCCAGGCAATACCACGCCCGATCCGGAAGTCGCCGCCACAAGAGCACTTTGATCGGAACGCGATCCCTGCCACTGCAATCGTTGTGCCGATAGCATGTGTTTATTGAGCGTCCGGCGCAGGCTCAAAAGTGCGCGTCCTCAAGGCCGCAGAATGGATCCACAGGGTTCACGCCCACGAAGGGCTTGCGACCAAGCATGCAGTCAACGACGGCTTCCTGGACGCTGTCCATTGTGGAATATGCGTTGATGTAGGCCGGTACCCGTGGCGCATCGTAGAGATGATATGGATGCCCGAAGGAGATCATTATTGACGGAATATTCGTCCAAGGCCGATACATCGCCTTGAAGAGACCCCCGCCCCCCATGCGATGCCAGTCGACAAATATCCTGCCCCGCACGAGCAGCGACTCATCGCCCAGCGCATAGACCACGAGATCGAAATCATCAGGCGATGGCACAATGTCGGGTCGGTCAATCGTGACTTCAAAACCCTCCTTCTCCAAAAGCTCGGGAAGCACAAATTTCAGAGGCTGCGGGATGAGCGGATGGATGATACCCCCGTCGACCAGCAGCACACGCTTCGTCTTGGTCGGATGGAGTGGGAAGATGCCTTGAACATCCTTCACGAGCGTCGGCGATCGTCCGATGAACTCCCTCGATGCGGCCACGTTGTCCGGATGCGCAAGCAGGCGGCGCGCTTCGGCGGCCTCAGGTAGAACATCCGACGACTGAAAAAGCTTGAGGTGCGCCTTGAGCGCCAGCACGCGCAGTACGGCTGCCTCGAGCCGCTCAGAGGTAATTCGGCCGTCTTCAACGGCGGCCTTGACCGCAGCCATATCCTTCTCAGGCGCATCGCTGAAGAGGATCATATCACAGCCATTGGCAATGATGTCAGGCATTGTCTCTGTGTGGTGGCCCCAAGCTGAAAGACCTCCCATGGGTGTCGCGTCGGAGACGATGAGGCCATTGAAGCCGAGTTCGTTCCGCAGGAGGTCAACGTTCAACAACCGGGAAACCGAGGCCGGTCGGAAGGCTTCAAGATCGGCATCCGGCACTTTCGATCGGACATAGGCTGGAAACGAAATATGCCCGCTCATTACAGCCAGCACGCCTTCGTTGATCAGGGTTTTGTAGAGGCGACCGAAGGTTTTCTTCCACGCCTCCACCGAAAGCGGATTTGTCGTGGTAACAAGGTGCTGATCGCGGTCGTCGTATCCCTCGCCAGGCCAATGCTTCGCGGTGGCAGCCACACCATTTCGTTGGAGACTACGAACATGGGCAACCGCATGACGCTCGATCTTGTCGACATCGGAGCCATAAGAACGGGTACCGACGATCGGTGATCGGAAGGCGGCATTAATGTCAATAACTGGCGTGAACGACCAACGAACACCCATTGCGCGCCCTTCGCGTGCCAGGATTTCCGAACTTCTCTCTGTTGCCTCGACATCGTCAACAGCCGCAAGCCCAAGTTGGCCGAGCACCGGGGTGCCGAATGCAAATGAATGTCGGCTGCCTTCGAGGTCGGCGCTGATGATAGGGGGAACTTTGCTCCTTGACACGAGGTCGGAAATGACACGCCGCTCGAAGTCAAGATCGGGCGTAAAGAAGCGGGTTACGCCGCCAGGTTTTAGCGTACCAATGCGTTTGAACTCCTCTTCATCGGTCCCGATCATGATCAAGATGAAGAGTTGTCCTATCTTATCGTCGACGTCGAGCGAGGCATAAACGTCACGAACCCAAAGGATCGCAGGCTCATCGAGGTTGAAAGGCGCTTTGCGAAGTTCGTCGTAGGCCGTCATGATTCTCTCCCCAAGGTGGCACGTCGACCGGTGGTCACGTTCGCATTTGCACAATACCCATATCGTGCAGCTCCGAACCAAGGAAATACCGCCCTACCTCCTCATTCGAGCTGCATTTGCCGACTGCCGCCGCCTACTCAGGCAATTGACTAGCCGATATCTGGAGTTACGGCGTGTCCGCCGAGCCTTTAGCCACTATGCCACTCTGCGCCGCAGGCTGCCAACGACAGTGCTGATTTCTTCCTCCAGATGTCGCCCTCGATAAACGAACGACGTTTCGTGGCGTGCGTATTGGCCGCGTCGATCGGCGCTGAGCCAGTTGTAAGAGCCAATGCAAAGAAGGTCCGAGTCGATCGCCACTATCTTGCTGTGCAGCTTCGGAAGCTTGTGCAGCCGAACCCCGATTTTTGAGAAAGCCTTCTCGACCGCTTCCATCTGAGTCAGTCCATTAGGAGCCTGGCCTTGGTTGAGCAGCGGATCAGCAAACACGTCGACTTCGGCGCCTCGCTGCACAGCGGCTTCGAAGGCGGCCAGAAGCCCACGGCGTTCCATTGTGGATGCGATCACCCATGGGCTGACGATAGTGAAGCGGCGACCACCGCCGGACAGCGCATCCAGAAGGAAAGCATCGTGCCCCGCAGCATCCCGCAGCATCTGAATCTGACTGTCCCCCTGCTTCAGGTCGTCGCGCGGCTCGACCGCAAACTCAAGCGCATTCTTCTCTGACGCGAACAGGAAGTCGGCGAGGATTGCCCTTGGTGACCCGGCTTTTGCGGCCGCCATAGCATCCATATCGCCAAACACAAGGCAACTATCCTTTGCCCGTGAGACCATCACGTTCAGCATGCTGGGCGACGCGTCGATGAAACCGCCGTCTGCGTGTTTCGAGTAGACGGGCGAGAAGATCACAATTGGTCGTTCGGCGCCCTGCAGCGCGTGCACTGTTCCTATGGTCATGCCATCGCGCCCTTCGACCGCAATCCTTCGGCCGACGCATGCGTCCCGAATTTCGCGAACCTGTCGGCCAAACGGGGTTACGATGGCGACAATCTTTTCCAACGGCCGGCCATAGCGAGCCTCCAGTCCAGCCCGATTGGCATCAAGCCAAGCAGCAATAGTTTGCGCCTCGAGCGGATTGCAGCGACTGCTCCCCGAGGTATGTGCACGGCCGTCTATATGCAGATATCCAAGCGCTGGAAGACCAGCGTCTGCTGGCGCCTTTCCCCGTAACGGTCGCAGCTTTCCCTTGTAGCACAGAGCATTGCTGAAGCTGATGATCTCGTCGTAGCAACGCCGGTGTTCGAACAGATAGAGACCCTTCTCGAGATCCGGGTAAGGCGACACACGGCAGGCTTGCTGTGCAAGGCGCATGGCACTGCCATTGGTCGAGCAGATCCCGCGGTCGACAAGGGTGTCGATGCCGGATTCGTTCGGGAGAAGGCCACTGCTTCGGAGATTGCTCACATCCACAGGCCGGGGAACCGATGAAATCGGCTCGATCTGTTGGGTATCACCAATCACCAAGGCGCGCTTCGCCAAAGAGAAAGACGCCCCGCAAACTTCTGGCAAGACCTGACCGGCTTCGTCGACGATCAAAAGGTCGATGAAATTAAAGAGATACTCGGTCGCCCATTTGCCACCGTCACGGCGTGTGTACGTCATCTTGCCTGGCAGGCTGGCAAATGTTGCCACGGCACAAGGCGTCAACATCATGCGGCGGTGCCAGCGGGGGATGACTGTCGCCTTTCCGTTCTTGCCTTTGGAGGTGACGATCCCGGCAAGATCAGCCTCCATTGCCAGAAGCCAGCGACCTTCCCAGTAATGCGTTGCCAGAAGGAAGAGGGAGAACCGAAGATCCAGATCTGCCTGACGTTCCAGTTCTGCGACGTCATTAGCGCCGCTCAGGACCTCTCGCGCACTAGCCCAGCTTCTTTCCGCCTCCTGGAAACTAAGACGCAGGGCTCTGGCCGTTGCGAGTGACTGTTCCGCGGATTGCAGCGCCTCTTCCCCAGTCCGAAGCTCGGCTCGAATCCTGTCCTCGATCTCTGAAACCCGTCTGGCAGTCTCCAACCCTGGCATAAGATCGCCAATGGCAAGTCGCGCTCGCGCGACGCGCTTCTCTTTCACAGAAGTCAGGAAGCCCACCAACATGACCAGCGAGGATTCAGACGCCAGATGCTGGTCCAGTGCAGCCCTCGCCTCCCGGAGCTTTTCAACAGCGGCCGTTCGGTTCGCGGCCTCTTCAACGCGCAGATCCTCAGTAACATCCGGGTCGGTGCCCAGGCTTGTTTCAAGAGCAGAGCGCGCCGCGCGATACGCGCTGTTGGCACGGTCGATCTGCGCCAGCTTGTCTACCTCACCCGCCATCCGCTTCTGCAGCGCCTTCACCACAGACTCCACATCGGGGTTGCCAAGTTCGGGAAATGCCGACCTCGCCGCCTGCAGATAGGCTTTTTTGGCGCGCTCGACATAGACGACGGTCTCGCGCTCGACCTGAAACTCTTCGGTCTGGTAGCGACGGGCTGCTTCAAGACGTCGAGAATGCGACGCAAGGAACATCCCGAAGCTTTCCACCTCAGGCAACCACCGCCCTGCAAACGGACCCACTCCCCTATCGAAGTCCTTTCCGAAAGCGTCGATAATATTCGTCACTGCTTGGTTGTTGGAAGACGCCGCCACGATCACCGGCGGGTCCTCACCGCGAAGCGCTGCACGCACCCACAGGCCCGCCACGGCCGATAGCAGCATGGTGGTCTTGCCGGTCCCTGGCGGGCCGTTCACGGCGATCACTTCTCCCGGCGCGGAGGCATCCAGCCAAGCCAGCACTTGCCTTTGCTGTTGGGCCAACGGGAAGTTCGGGTTTGAGTGACCAAGTCGCCGGGAAAACTCCTGTTCAATTCGATGGTCCGGGTCCGCGGCGCCCCCCTCCGGCCGGGCAACCTGCTTCAGCAATGGCGTCTCGGGTGTCTCGGCCAGAAGCTTGTCATACAGGTCGAGGATACCCCGCACTGTCACATTTGCATCCTCGGCCGGTTCCAGAAACCCGGAACCGATCGGCTGATAATCCGCATCCCCGCGTGGCCAACCCTGCGAAACGGCATCCACCATCTTCCTGCAATGGCCAAGGTAACTCTCCCAGCCGCCGGTAGCTGACATATCCGGCAGAGGCGTTTCGGTTAGGAATTTGTCCAGGGCATCGACAGAACCGATGGCAAACTCACCAAAAGGAAGAGGCGTCAGCAGATCGCGAGCAAGCGCGTTGCGCGTTGGAGTGATCTGCCCATCTCGATCAACTGTCGCCTCTGTCACGACCGGTGCGACGATTTCAGGGAACCCTCCCGCTCGCACTGCCCCGTGCGAAGACTTTCGCGCCGCAACCAGAGGCCAGAACCGAACGGCGACCGTCTTGGCCGAAGTCTGGTCTCGGAACAACCGGTCCAAGACCTCTTCGGGCAGCAAGCCAGTTTTCAGGGCGGCCGCAGAGATTTCGACGAAACGCTTGCGGTCAGACTGCGTGAATTTTCCTTCGCCCAGCGCGCCGTCGGCAAGCGAAGTTCGCCAGTAGCGCAGATTATCTCGGATGCTTGCAGTCATGATATCTGCGATACTCGCGGTTTGCCTAAGGTAGGATGCAAACATACAAGACAAAAAGCACAATGTAGTCCATCCCGCCCCGGCAAACGTCAGTAAAGGGATGCCGAAGCGGTCTTTCCGCTTCTCAATGGTTTCGCACGCATACCCGTCTGTGGCCTGATTGCCCACAATAACAACGGCCGGCAGAGGGCGTTGATCGCCTGCCCGGCGTCATGCGAGCCGTGCTTCGCAAGAACCTGACGGTGCGTGGCTTCATTCAGCGCGATTCGCCGACCAGCGGCCCGATTTTCTCAGCGAGGCGTCGGCATGGCTGGCCGACGGCCGCCTGAAATTCCGCGAGGACATCGTCGATGGCCTGGAGAATACCCCGGGGCCTTCATCGGCCTGCTGCAGGAATTTCGGGAAGCTGATTGTACGTGTCAGCGAATAACATCAAAAATTGAGATGCCCGCTTGGCTCGGCGGCTAGCGGAATGCCTGCAGCCTGCGAATACATTGCGATGCAGTCGAAGAGGTTGGCATCCATCCCATCAGCAAATTGGGCGGTCATGCGGATTGGCGCATAGTCAGTTTTTTGTGCTCTCGTAGGTCGTCCGTCGTTCATAACCTCGACGACGGGATGATCGACCTGCTCCGATCCTTACCGCCCTGCCCTTGCCAGCGACCGTGCGATGTCGACGATGTCGTCGCGCCCAGCGGTTGGGTCCTCCCTGTTCCAGGCGATGCCAAGCCCGATCCGGAAGTCGATCCCGCGTACCTTCTTCAGCTCTAAACCGCGATTGGGAAGATCCAGTGTCCATTCCGGGGCAAAGCCGATACCAAGCCCGGCAGAGACCAGCGACACCAGCGCATAGGTATCATCGCAGCTGAAGGCAATGTTGGCGGTGAGGTCGTATTCCGCGAACTTCTCATTGAAGTAGCGCTCGGTTGTATAATCGCATTCCATCCGTCAAGAGGGGTTGAGCATGCGGTATCCTCACCGGGTTGAAGGAAGGCAACGCGGCGCAATCCGAATTGTCGGTTTGGCCCTCAGCGGCCATGTCCTTCAGAGCT